>NZ_JBEXNW010000063.1:0-23709 GCF_040611295.1 Streptomyces sp. NPDC002935 | reverse complement strand
TACGGAGCGCTCTCGCCCGGCCGGGGCCAGGGCCAGGCTGACCTCGCCGTCGGATCGGCGGACGGTACGGTGCGCTCTCGCCCGGCCGGGGCCAGGGCCAGGCTGACCTCGCCGTCGGATCGGCGGACGGTACGGTGCGCTCTCGCCCGGCCGGGGCCAGGGCCAGGGCCGACCTCGCCGAGCGCCAGGGGCCGACCGGCCTCGCCCAGCTACGGACCGGGGCCCGCCGCGCCTCCGGACTGTGCGGTGCACTGTCGCCCGGCCGAGCCAAGGCGGGGCCGCCCTCGCCGAGCGCCCAGGACCAGACCGGCCTCGCCAGGCTGCGGACGGGGCCCGCCGGGCCGGCGGACGGCACGGTGCGCTCTCGCCCGGCCGAGGGCCGAGCCGTGATGCCATGCCGCGCTCGCTGCCCTTGTCGGGCTGCGGGCCGGGCGGGACGACGGGCCGTGCGGGGACGGGGGGCCTTGTGGTGTCGGGGTGGGTGGGCCAGGCCCGCGGCGTGATGCCTCGGGCTTCGGCCGCCCTGCCCGCTCGCCGGCCCTCCCCGGTTCCGCGGGGTCCGCGCGAGCGGGTGGGCTCGGTCGGGGAGGTGGGGCTCAGCCGGGGATCAGGCCGTCGTCGCTCAGCATCTCCCGGACCTCTTCGAGCGTGGCGTCCGGAGACGGGAGGATGAGCTCCGAGGGCTCCAGCGAGGCGTCGGGGAGCGGGGTCCCGGCGCGGCGCACCGCGTCGAGGAGAGCTCCGAGGGTGCGGCGGAAGCCGGTCTCGTCGCCCCTCTCCATTTCGGTGAGCAGCTCGTTGTCCAGCTTGTTCAGGGTGGTGAGGTGGCCGTCGTCCAGCCTCACCTGCCCCTCCCCCATGATCCGTACGATCATGTCGCCCTCCTCAGGCGTGGGCCCGGTCGGTCACTGCTTGTCGAAGCGCGGTGTGTCCTGGGGCTGCGACGACGACTTGGGCTGGCCCGAGCCGCCCTCGATCGCCTGCTGCGGCGAGGATCCGCCGGCCAGCTCCGCCTTCATGCGCTGCAGCTCCAGCTCTACATCCGTACCACCGGAGAGCCGGTCCAGCTCGCTCTGGATGTCGTCCTTGGCCAGCCCGGACTGGTCGTCGAGAGCGCCGGAGGCGAGCAGCTCGTCGATCGCGCCGGCCCGTGCCTGGAGCTGCGCGGTCTTGTCCTCGGCACGCTGGATGGCAAGCCCCACATCGCCCATCTCCTCGGAGATGCCGGAGAAGGCCTCCCCGATCCGGGTCTGTGCCTGGGCCGCCGTGTACGTGGCCTTGATCGTCTCCTTCTTCGTACGGAAGGCGTCGACCTTGGCCTGCAGACGCTGGGCCGCGAGGGTGAGCTTCTCCTCCTCGCCCTGCAGGGTCTGGTGCTGCGTCTCCAGGTCGGTGACCTGCTGCTGGAGCGCGGCGCGGCGCGACAGCGCCTCTCGGGCCAGGTCCTCGCGGCCGAGCGCGAGGGCCTTGCGGCCCTGGTCCTCCAGCTTGGAGGACTGGTTCTGGAGCTGGTTCAGCTGCAGTTCGAGGCGCTTGCGGCTGGTCGCCACGTCGGCGACACCGCGCCGGACCTTCTGGAGCAGCTCCAGCTGCTTCTGGTATGAGTAATCGAGGGTTTCGCGCGGGTCCTCGGCCCGGTCAAGGGCCTTGTTCGCCTTCGCGCGGAAGATCATCCCCATACGCTTCATGACACCGCTCATGGGCTTCGCGCGCCCCCTTCTGACGGACTCCAGCTCCAGGTACTGCAACAGGACCCACAGTACGGGCCCTGCATCCATTACCGCACTGTTCGGGGACGGATGCGCTCATCCCCAAGGACGACTGCGCTCTCCACCACTCCGGCGCAGGGAGTAGGTGACACCCGGGGTCCACCCGGAGCGACGCCCGCTCTGTCCCCCTACAGACGCACGGTGTTGCCGGATCGTTCCCCACTCGCACGACGTCCATGCCCGCCGACCCCGTACCCTTGGGTTTTGTGTTCCGTAGCCGTGCGAAGGAAGAGAAGGCCCCCGCCGACAAGGCGCCGGTGACCGACTCCAAAGTGACCCGTGATCCGCAGGCCCCCAAGGGCCGCCCCACGCCGAAGCGCAGTGAGGCCCAGACCCAGCGTCGTAGCGTCGCCCAGACGCCGACGACGCGCAAGGAGGCGGCCAAGCGGCAGCGTGACGACCGCCGTGCCCAGATGGAGAGGCAGCGCCAGGCGCTGGCCAGTGGCGACGAACGCTATCTGCCCGCCCGCGACAAGGGCCAGGTGCGCCGGTTCGCGCGCGACTTCGTGGACTCGCGATTCTGCATCGCCGAGTTCTTCCTGCCGCTGGCCGTGGTCATCCTCGTCCTGAGCATGGTGCGGATCGGCTCGCTCCAGAACATCGCGCTCCTGCTGTGGCTGGTCGTCATCGTGATGATCGTGGTCGACTCGATCGGCATCGCGATCCGTCTGAAGAAGCAGCTCAACACGCGCTTCCCGGACCTGCCCAAGAAGGGCGCGGTCCCCTACGCGCTGATGCGTACCCTCCAGATGCGTCGACTCCGGCTGCCGAAGCCGCAGGTCAAGCGCGGAGAGCGGCCCTGAGCACGACGTCTTTCTCCGGGGGAGCGGCGGATGCCTGGCTGAACAAGCTGGGCGGGCTGCGTGATGTCGTACGACAGGAACTGGTGGCCCGGCAGCTCGACGAGCAGATAGCCGGGCGCTACCCGGTGGGGCAGCGACTGCGGGTGCTCGACGTCGGGACGGGCCAGGGCACCCAGGCCCTGCGGCTCGCCCGGGCCGGCCATCAGGTGACCGGGCTCGAACAGGACGCGACGATGCTGTCCGCGGCCCGTCAGGCACTGGCCGCCGAGCCCGAGGGCATCCGGAGCCGGGTGCGCCTCATCGAGGGCGACGGGCGCGAGACCGGCGTCCACTTCCTGCCGGGCAGCTTCGACGTGGTGCTGTGCCACGGCGTCCTGATGTACGTCGAGGAACCGGACGCGCTGGTGGCGGGCCTGGCGCGGATGCTGGCCCCGGGCGGGCTGCTCTCGCTGCTGGTGCGCAACGCCGACGCGCTGGCCATGCGGCCCGGACTCGGCGGGGACTGGGCGACGACGCTGGCCTCGTTCGACACGACCGCGTACACGAACCGGCTCGGGCTCGACGTCCGCGCCGACCGGCTCGCCACGCTGACCGGCACGCTCGCCGGGATCGGGGCGCCGCTGCACGCCTGGTACGGGGTGCGGGTCTTCACGGACACGGCGGCCGACGGCACGCCGCTTCCGCCGGACGTGGAGACGCTGCTGGCCGCGGAGGAGCGGGCCGGGCGGACGGATCCATACCGACAGGTGGCGGCGCTGCTGCACCTGTGCGGCGTGCGGGGCTGAGGCATCGCCCTCGGAGCGACGCCGGACGACCGGGCGGTCCGCCGGACGTGCTTCCTGGTGGAGCCGGAGGAAAGGTCTTCTGGTGGAGCCGGACGACGGGGTCTCCTGGTAGAGCTTTACGACGGGGGTGTCGTCCGGGCAGCCGGACGACCGCCGCCGAGGAACCCGGCGATGCCGCCCGCGCGAGGGGCGCGGCGGACCACGGGCGGGTTGCCGGGGTGCGCCCCCGGCAACCCCGACCGGCCTACTCCGGCTCGGCGTGCAGGCTCATCGGACCGTAGATCTGCGTGCTGTCCTCGAAGAGGAACACCTGGTCGGCGCCGCCCGCCAGAAGGTCCTTCCACACCTCACCGATCCAGGACTCGGCGTCACCCTGGGTGGTGAACTCCTCGGGCTGCACCGCGGGTTGGACCTCTGTCCCGTCGGACTTCTCGAACCGCCACGTCCATGCCGCCATGTACGCCTCCAAGGTGTGAGCACACTGCACAGCGGAAGCCGGACAAGATCCCGCTCCCGTCCGAAGCCTAGCCGGACGCGCAAGACGTGCGGGGACACGGAAAAATCGACGACGTGGAACTGACTCTGCTCGGCACCGGTGCCCCCGCGGGCCTGCCCCGCCCCGACTGTCCCTGCGCCGCCTGCGCGACCGCGCTCGGCGAGAGGGCGCGGGCCGCCACCGCGCTTCTCGTGGACGGCACACTGCTGCTCGACCTCACCCCCGGCGCCGCGTTCGCGGCCGCCCGCGCCGGACACTCGCTGGGCGGCGTACGGCAGGTACTGCTCTCGCATCCGCACGACGGACCCGCCGTGGAGGTGCCGGCCGGGCTGCCGCAGCCCGGGCGGGTGCCCGACGGACGGGAGTTGGCGCTGCTGACGGGACACCGGGTGCGGGCGGTGCCGATGGACGCGCCCGGCACGGGGTACGCGGTGACGGGCCCGGACGGGCAGCGGCTGCTGTATCTGCCGCCGGGCGCGGCGCCGGCCGGTCTGGACGAGAACGGCGATGCCTACCACATGGTGCTCCTCGACGTGGTGGGGCGGCCGGACGCGCTGGCGAAGCTGCGCGCGGTCGGCGCGGTCGACCCGACGACGGACGTGATCGCGGTGCACCTCGACCACGACGTGCCCCCGGGTCCCGAACTGCGGCGGCGGCTCGCCGCGGCGGGCGCGCGGGCGGTCCCGGACGGGACGACGCTCGACGTGGGCGTCTACGAGGACGTACCCGATGTGCCGCGCAGGACGCTGGTGCTCGGCGGAGCGCGTTCGGGCAAGTCGGTGGAGGCGGAACGGAGGATGGAGACCTTCCCCGACGTCCTGTACGTCGCCACCGGGGGTTCTCGCAACGGGGACAGCGAATGGGCGTCGCGCGTCAGCGTCCATCGTGAGCGGCGGCCCGGCTCCTGGCGCACCCTCGAGACCTGCGACCTGGTCCCCCTTCTCGCGGAGGACGGCCCGCCCCTGCTCATCGACTGTCTCTCGCTGTGGCTGACGGACGCCATGGACTCCGTGAACGCCTGGGACGACGCCGAGTGGTCCGGGGGCGGCGAACGCGCCCTGCGCGCCCGCGTGGAGGAGCTCGTCGGCGCGGTCCGGAACACCCGCCGCACGGTCGTCGCCGTCTCCAACGAGGTCGGCTCCGGCATCGTCCCCGCAACGGCCTCCGGACGCCGCTACCGCGATGAACTCGGGCGCCTGAACGCGGCGTTCGCCGGGGAGTGCGAGCACGTGCTGCTGGTGGTGGCGGGCCAGGCGCTGAAGCTGCGGGGCTGAGCGGGGCCCGCTCTCCGCCGACGGACGCGTGTCCGTGGCCCGCTCGGACGCGCGTCCCCGGCTCGCTGCCGCCCGTCCCCGGCCCGGACGCCCCGTCGCCCCTCTGAACGCCCGTCCCGGCAGGGACACCCGTCGCCTGCTCACCTCGGACGCCACTCCCGGCCGGCTGCCACCCGTTGCCGGCTCGCCGCCGCCCGTTCCCGGCTCGCTGCCACCCGTTCCCGGTTCGCCGCGAGCGGGCGGGGGCGGGAGGCGGTTCTCAGGCCTCCTTGCGGGCGACGATGCGGTACGCGTTCGAGAAGCGGGTGCGGCGGAGCAGGGGGGCCATCAGATGGTCCAGCGCGGCGGTCGAGGCGAGGAGCGGGGCGGACGCCCGGGTCAGGGCCAGCCGCACGGTGCGCTGGAGGGGGGTCGGGGGCGCCGGACGCCACGGGGCGTCGAGGCCGGGAAGGGCGCGGCCGAGGGCCAGGGCGAGGGCGCCCGAGAGATCGCGCGGGATGTGCGGCTCCCGGCGGTCCGTCGCGACGACCACACAGCCGAGGGATTCGAGCTCGCCGAGCAGATTGGGCAGCGGCATGAGGTGCAGATGGCGCGGCTGGCCGTACGCCACCCACCACTTGCCGAGCAGCACGCCGAACGCGCAGTCGGGGTCGGGGACTTCGACGAGGAGGTGTCCGCCGGGGCGCAACACCTCCAGCGCGGCGCGCAGTTCCTCGCGTGGGTCGGGCATGTGCTCCAGATGGTGGAACATGCTCACGACGTCGTAGCGGGCGCGCAGCCGCTCGGCGATCCGCGGGTCGGTGAGCCGCCCGACGTGCGCCTCCTCCACCCGCCCCGCCGCCCGCGCCTTCTCGACGCGCCGTGTCGGGTCGAGCCCGTCGAAGGACGTGTACGGGTGGACCTCCTTGGCCGCCTCCGGGAAGTGCCCGTGCCCGGTGCCGACGTCGAGCCAGCTCTCCGGCTCCGGGAAGCGCAGCATGGCGCGGGCCGCCGCGAGGTGGTGTCCGGCTCCGCCGCGGGCACCGAGCAGCCGTTCGGCGAGGCTCTCGTGGACGTCCTCGCGAAAGTCCCGGTGGTAGAAGGCCAGCCCCTCGGCGGTGAGCCGGGGGTTCTGGAAGGCGTGGGCGCAGTCCCCGCACTCGTCGACGACGAACGTCCCCGGCTTGCGCTGCCGCAGATCCGGCGTACGCAGCCGGGTGCGCAGCCGCTTCGAGCCGCACCAGGGGCAGTCGGCGCGCCGCGGTTCGTGGAACCGGCCGGTGCCCTGGGCGAGTTCGGCCGCGTAGGCGGCACGGCGTTCGGCGATCGGCGGTGGGGGCGGGGGCATGGGCGCTCCTGTCGGGGACGAGCCGTACGACAATCCGACACAAACGGTACGTATGTGAAAGGGATCCGGAGCGCAACGACGTGGCGCGGACGTGTTCGATCGCTGCCGGTACTGTTCGGCGAATGAGCTCGCTTAATCTCGACGACTTCACCGATCTGATCGAGCGTCCCGACGGAGGCGTCCGCCGTGACGCCGAGGCGTACCGGGAGCGCCGGATTGTGCCGCCCGGTGCGCTGGGCCGCCTCGACGACCTGGGTGAGTGGCTGGCGGCGGCGCAGTCCGCGGTGCCGGTGCGGCCGATCGAGCACCCGCGTGTCGTGCTGTTCGCGGGCGACCACGGGATCGCCGCCCTCGGCGTGTCGGCGCGTCCCGCGGGCAGCGCCGGCCGGCTGGTGCGGGCGGTCCTGGAGGGCGCGAGTCCCGCGTCGGTGCTGGCCCGTCGGCTCGGCGTGCCGGTGCGTGTGATCGACATGGCGCTGGAGGCCGATCCCGAGGGGCTGCCCGACGAGGTCGTGCGGCATCGGATCCGGCGCGGTTCGGGCCGGATCGACGTCGAGGACGCGATGACCCTGGAGGAGGCGGAGGCCGCGTTCCGCGCCGGAGTCGCCATCGCCGACGAAGAGGCGGACTCCGGTACGGATCTGGTGGTGCTCGGCGACATCAGCGTGGGCGGGACCACGGCGGCGGCCGTCCTGATCGCGGCGCTCTGCGGGACCGACGCGTCCGTCGTCACCGGGCGGGGCGGGCAGGCCATCGACGACCTCATGTGGATGCGCAAGTGCGCCGCGGTGCGCGACTCCCTGCGGCGGGCCCGGCCCGTACTCGGGGATCAGCTGCAGTTGCTCGCGACGGTGGGCGGGGCCGACCTGGCGGCGATGACCGGGTTCCTGCTGCAGAGCGCGGTGCGGAAGATGCCGGTGATCCTCGACGGGGTCGTGTCGGCCGCGTGCGCGCTGGTCGGCCAGCGGGTCGCCTTCCGCGCGCCGGACTGGTGGCTGGCGGGGCAGAGCAGCGGGGAACCGGCGCAGGCGAAGGCGCTGGACCGGATGGCCATCGAACCGCTGCTCGACCACGGGGTGACGGTGGGCGAGGGGGCGGGTGCCCTGCTCGCGCTGCCGCTGGTCCAGGCCGCGGCGAGCCTCGCGGCGGACCTGCCGGAGGCGCCCTCTCCGAAGACAGCCCCGGAACCGGACCCCAAGCCGGACTCCGAGCCGGACTCCGAGCCCACCGCCGAACCCGCCCCCGGGACCGAGTCCGACCCCGAGTCCGGGACCGACACCGAGCCCGACCCCCAGCCCGAGGCTGACGCCGGGTCCGGCCCCGCCCCTCAGGTCGCGCCCGGGCCCGACACCGACGCCGCGACCCCCGGGCGGGACGAGTAGCCGACGGCTTCCGAGCCCGAGCCCGACGCCGACCGTCTGGGCCGGGTCGGGCTGGGCCGGGTCGGGCTGGGCCGGGTCAATTCACCGACCGGAGCCACCTGCCTCGACCCCCGAGGGCACACCCCCGCACGACGCAGGGCTCCCCGGGACCCCGGTCGGCAGATCCACGGACCGGGGCTAGCCGCCCCAGCCCCCAGAGGGCGCCCAAGCCCGACCTCTCCGACCCGGCCGGGAAATTCACCGACCGAGCCGACCGCCTCCACCTCGAAGGCGCGCCCCCGTGCGACGCAGGGCCCCCGGGACTCCGGGCGGCAGATCCCCCGGGACCGGGGCCAACCACCTCCGCCCCGAGAGGGGCACCCAGGCCCGACGCCTGCTCTCCGGCCCTCGGCCGGGAGGCGTGGGCGACCGGGGCGGGCCGGGCGATGGCCCGGGATCCGGACCCCGGCCGGGGCAGGACGGCAGGGCGAGGATGAGGAGCCGTCGCCCGGTGGGCACCACCCGCATTGGCCCTCCGCCGCACCGGCCGCAATGCCCCATATCATCGCGCTTTATGGGATATGCCCGAATTGCCGTTGACCAGGAACGGGCGTCGGCCCGCCGGAGTGACGGGGACCGGCGGTCCACGGCTGCCTCTCGGCGGTCCGCCGCTTTCGCCGTCTGGTACCTGCGCGGGGTCACGTTCATCAACTTTCTGAGCGCCGTGTGGGTCTCGCTCGGGCAGGACGTACGACGGCACAACACCGAGAACTACTTCACGCCGTACCTGCTGACCGCGGGATTCGCCTCCGGCGTGTTCACGATGTTCCTGGCCATCACGACGCGTCGGCGCAAGCGGGCCGCGTGGATCCTCAACTCCGTGCTCAGCGGGCTGTTCCTGCTGTTGTTCGCCGTCGCGATGGCGTTCCCGGAGATCCGCCAGTACCCGCAGAACTGGGTCTCGCTCGTACTGACCGCGGCCTTCGTGGGGTCCCTGGCTGTCGGCCGCCGGGAGTTCTACGCCAAGGGCGACCGGTCGAATCCGAAGCTCGCCGCGGCCGTCGCGGCCGGCGGACTGCTGGTCACCTCGCTGCTCGCCGCGCTGCTTGTCACGGTCACCAACGACGCGCACGACGCGCACCGTTCGACCTTCCTGGACCGCTGGCGCTACGGCACCCTGCGGCTCGTCTCGGTCGCCGCCGACGACTCCCACTACCCCGGGATCTCGACGCCCAACTGGGTCAACGTCACCATCAACGTGCTCAGCACCCTGCTGGTCCTCGCCGTCCTCTACGCGGCCTTCCGCTCCCGGCGCGCGGTCGACCCGCTCACCGAGGACGACGAGAAGCGGCTGCGCGCGCTGCTCGACCGCAACGGCGACCGGGACTCGCTGGGCTATTTCGCGCTGCGCCGGGAGAAGAGCGTGGTCTGGTCGCCCACCGGCAAGGCGGCGGTGGCGTACCGCGTGGTGGGCGGGGTCTCCCTGGCCAGCGGCGACCCCATCGGCGATCCCGAGGCATGGCCCGGCGCCATCGAGCCCTGGCTGGCCGAGGCCCGGGAGCACGGCTGGATCCCGGCGGTGATGGGCGCGAGCGAGGAGGCGGGCACGATCTACTCCCGGCACGGTCTCGACGCACTCGAACTGGGCGACGAAGCCCTCGTCGAGACCGCCGAGTTCACCCTCGAAGGACGGGCCATGCGCACCGTCCGGCAGGCCTACAACCGGGTCAGGAGGGCCGGATACCGGGTGAACATCCGACGGCACGAGGACATCCCGGCCGCCGAGATGGCGTATCTGCTCAAGCGCGCGGACGACTGGCGCGACGGCGCGACCGAACGAGGCTTCAGCATGGCGCTCGGCCGGCTCGGCGACCCCGAGGACGGTCGCTGCGTGATGCTCGAATGCACCGACGCCGAGGGCCAGTTGAGGGCCGTGCTGTCCTTCGTGCCGTGGGGGCCCGGCGGGCTCTCGCTCGACCTGATGCGGCGCGACCGCGACGCGGAGAACGGGCTGATGGAGTTCATGGTGATCGAACTCCTGCGGCGCGCCCGGGAGATCGAGATCACCCAGGTCTCGCTCAACTTCGCCATGTTCCGTTCGGTCTTCGAACGTGGCGCGCGTCTCGGCGCGGGCCCGGTCCTGCGGCTGTGGCGCTCGCTGCTCAGCTTCTTCTCGCGCTGGTGGCAGATCGAGTCGCTGTACCGGGCCAACGCCAAGTACCGGCCCATCTGGGAGCCGCGGTTCCTGCTCTTCGAGAAGAGCGCGGACCTGCTGCGCATCGGTGTCGCGTCCGCGCGCGCCGAGGGGTTCCTGGAGGCGCCGGGCCTGCCGAAGTGGCTGCACCGCAAGCACCTGGAGTCGCACAGATGATCCCACCGAGGGCACCGAGGGCCGACGTGAGGAGCGTCGTGGGGACGACCGGATGAGCACGCTCGCCGGCTGGGCCCGCGCCGAGTGGGGTCTCTTGTACACCACCGTGCGCCGGGCCCTGGTGACGAGGCGGTGGCGGGCGGTCCCGATGACCCTCGGCGCGGTGTGCCTGACGGCCGTCCTCCAGTTCGTCCAGAACCAGTCCTGGGGCTATCAGCTGGTGCAGGACACCGGCTCCGTCCGGGCCGAGGAACCGCTGTGGCTCGCCCTGCTCCGCACTCCCCTCTCCCTGTTCGTACCGGCGCTGGATCTTCCCGTGTGGGGCGCGCTCGCGCAGATCCTGATCGTCTTCGGGATCGCCGAGATCTGTCTGGGCTGGTGGCGCACGCTCGTCATCGCGTACGTCGCCACGCTGGCCGGGACGCTGTACGCCCGGGTCGGCATCGCGCTCGGCCCGCACCATCCGCTGGGGCTGCCCGGGGCGGACGCTCAGGTCGTCGACACCGGCCCCTCGGCGGCCGTGGTGGGCCTCGCCGTGTTCCTGGGCTGGCGCTACCGGGCGTATGTGACAGCGGGGGTGGTGATCGGGGCCATGGTGGTCGAGGTGCTCCTCAAGGACAACCTGGCGGGCAAGGAGCATCTGGCGGCCATCGGCGCGGTGCTGGTGGTGTGCTGCCTCTCCGCGGTACGTCATCACCGTTCGGGCAGGGAGCGGGCGGGCTCGGGGTCGGGTTTGCCGCCGATCCAGTCCTGAACCTTGCGGCTGGGGCCCGCCCAGCGGCGGTCGTGCCGGTAGAAGCGCAGTCTGGACCGGGCGCGGGCGCGCGGCCGGCGCCGGTAGAAGCGCTTGGCCCACGGCGAACCGGGCTTGGCCAGCCGGATCGCGCCGATCGGGGCGACGAGGGGAACGACCACCCCGAAGATGGCCGTGCGCGCCTTCCCCTTGCTCAGGGCGATCAGCGCGAAGAGGAAGTTCAGGACGATGGTCACGATCAGGCTGGCGCGGCTCTGCTCCTCCTGGTCGGTGGTGTCGTTGACGCCGAACGGTGAGAAGCCGCTGAGCATCAGACCGACCATGGCCGCGGTGACCACCACGACCTCGACGCTCTTGCGCCCGGCCTCGGTCCAGTAGACGTCGTCGAGGTGCAGGATCAGCGCGAACTCGTCGAGCACGAGGCCCGCTCCGATGCCGAACACCACGGCGCACACGCACGGCCAGAACCCGTACCGGCTGCTGGCCACCGCGCCGAAGCCGCCGATCACGGTGAGCACGACGCCGGGCACCACGTGGTGGATGTGCAGATCGCCGGCCTTGACGTTGCCGAAGGGCCCTTTCCCGGCGCGGATGAGCCGCACGATGGAACGGGTGACCACGAAGGTCAGGACGAACGAGGCCAGCGCCAGCAACAGGGGGAGTTTCCCGGGTTCGATGATGTTCCGCTGCAACCAATGACCCATATGCGAACTTTATCCATCGCCGCTGTATCCGCCCTCCGGGCGTCCGGGTAGCCTGCGCCGATGTCCAAGACCGCCTCCGGGGCCCCTCTCGCCGACAGCCTCCGTTTCGCCTTCGGCACCCTCACCGTGCTTCCCGTGAAGGTGACGCGCTGGGACCGCGACGCTGCGCGCGGCGGCATGCTGTGCGCTCCCCTGGCCGGTCTCGTGGTCGGGGCGGGCGCGGCCCTGGTGGGTGTGGCACTGCTGGCCATGGGGTCCGGCCCGCTGCTCGCGGCCGTGGCCACCGCCGCCGTGCCGGCCGCGCTCACCCGGGGTCTGCACCTCGACGGTCTCGCCGACACCGCGGACGGACTGGGCAGCGGCAAGCCCGCCGAGGAAGCGCTGCGGATCATGAAGCAGTCGGACATCGGCCCGTTCGGCGTGATCACCCTCCTGTTCGTCCTGCTCGCCCAGGTGGCCGCACTCGCCCAGGCGTACGACTCCTCATGGGCCCGGGGCGTCCTCGCGGCCGTCGTCTCGGCGACCGTGGCCCGCCTCGCCCTCACGCTCGCCGCGCGCACCGGGGTGCCGGCGGCCCGCCCCGAGGGCCTGGGCGCGGCGGTCGCGGGCACCGTGCCGTCGCGCGGGGCCCTGCTGGTGGCGGTGGCCGTGACCGGCGCGGCGGCGGGCGGCGGCGCGCTCGTCGGGACGTACGACATCGTGCGCGCCGCGGTGGCGGCGGGCGCCGCCTGCCTGGCCGCCGAACTGCTGCTGCGGCACTGCGTCCGCCGCTTCGGCGGTGTCACCGGCGATGTGTTCGGGGGCCTCGCGGAGACGGCGGCGACGACCGCGCTCGTGGTTCTGTCGCTGGGCTGATCACCGTTCTGTCACCGGCCTGGAACGATCACCGGGGCAGGCCGCCGCGGGCCCGGCGCCGCCACTAATCTGAGCCGCCGAACAGACAACGGAACGTGATCGGGGGACGTCTGTGCAGAGCGTGCCGTCACTGCCGAAATCTCGGCGCTTCATGGCGTGGTTCATCGACTTCGCGCTGGTGCTCGCGGCGGCGTCCGCGCTCGCCGTGCTCACCTTCCACCGCGTCTCCGCGCTCGTGACGGACGTGCCGGATCTCGCGACGCGCGGCGGCTGGGACCTCCTCACCTCGCGCGGCGACGTCGTCGGCGCCTCCGAGGGGTTCGGACTCTCGCTCTGGGGCAAGGTGGTCCGGGACGTGGAGCAGGCCTTCGGGCTGCTGGTGGCCGCGACCTTCCTCTACCAGTGGTCGGCCCTCGCCCTCACCGGGCGGACCGTCGGCAAGGCCCTGCTCGGCCTCAAGGTCACGCCGGCCGCTCCCCGTCGTACGGCGCTGCGGGCGGCGGTGACGACGACCGCCGATGTCGCCGTCTACGCGCTGGCCTGCATCCTGCTGGTGGAGGGCGAGTTCGCGCTCTCGGTGCTGGCGTGGACCGTCGCCGTCGCGATCTTCTTCCTGAACGCGCTGCCCGTGCTCGCCCCGAGCCGCCGCTCCCTGGCCGACCGGCTGGCGGGCACCGCGGTGACGGGCCTCGGACTGGGCCTGCCCGGCGCCACTGCCCCGGTTCGCCCCTACTGAGCGTCGAACCCGGCTTCAGCGCCAGAAAGACGGCGGGCGTTCACGGGGCGGGCTGCTCCACGGCGTTGGGCAAGGTACCCCAGGGGTGGTTTCCCGCGCCGGGGACCGCGCAGTACAGGGCGGCCCCCCGCTCCCGGGCCAGTACCGCCGGATCGACGCCGGCCGGTACCCCGTGCACGAGGTGGCAGAGGGTCGCCCCCGCGCCCGTCCACGGCGGTGGGGGTCTCCTGCGGTAACTCGTCCAGGTGCCCTCGAAGGTGACGAGTACGTCGGCGATGCGGGCGTACGAGGGGTGCGGTGCCGTGCCGTGGTTGAGGACGAGGGTGCCGCGGCCGAGCCCCCGGGCGGCCGCCGCCAGCCGCCGGTAGTACCCGAACCCGCTTTCCGTGGCGGCCGCCTGGTCGAGGAACGTGCCGTCGGTGCCGTACCAGTCGCGATGCCGGGTCAGTTCGCGCAGGACGTCCGCGAGCGGTCTGCGCCCGTAGTCCGTGTCGACGTACCCGAGCACCCGGACGTGCGCCGCGCGCAGCCGCCCGGCGACCGCCGCGAACGCCGGGTCGAGGCGGTCGCCGGGTCCGCTGGCGGGGTTCAGCACGACGCCGTACACCCCGGGTGCGGCGGCGAGGAGCGCGTCCCATTCGGCCGGGCGGACAAAGGGGTGTTCGTAGTACGGGACGAGGAGGGTCTTCGAAGTGCCGGGCGTACGGGCGGCGTCGGGCACACGGGCTGCGGCGGGGGCGGCGGGCGATCCGTGCGCGGCTGTGTCCGGCGGGTTCAGCGGGTTCATCGGTGGGCCGTCACCTTTCCCAGCAGGGCGCAGACGAGCGCGGTCTGGGCGCCGGCCGCCGTGCCGTAGACGATCAGGCCCACCCAGTGCGCGTCACCCGTGTGTGTCGCGAGGGCCGCGGTCTGGGTGAGGGCGGCGGCACAGACGACGGCGGCCGTGCCGGTGACGGCGCCGAAGGACTGGAGCAGCAGCCCGGTCCACATGACCACACCCAGCAGGAGCAGTCCGGCGAGCCGGACCCCGTCCGCGGTCGCGGGCGCGTGCGGCCACAGCGCGGAGGTGCCGAGTCCGAGCACGAGCAGTGCGGCGAGGTAGCCGGCGAGGCACCGGACGACAGCGCCGGCGGTGGCCCGCCGGAAGCTCCTCGCCGACGTGCTGGAACGCAGCCCGGCGAGGCTCCCGCTGCGGAACCGGAACAGCAGCCACTCGGCGGGCCCCATGCTCAGCGTCAGGGCGACCGCGGCCGGTGCGGCGACCGCCGTACGGGCTCCCGTCAGGACGTCTCCGAGCGCCGCGTACAGCACGAGGACACCGCTGCCGAGCCCGAAGAGGGCGTACGGAAGGGTTCCGGCGTGCCGGCGCGGGGCGGACCGGCGGGCGCGCAGCCGCCCGGCGACACCCCCGAGGCGGGCCGGGGCGGCCTCGGGCTTCCCGGGAGCCGGCCGGCCCGTGGAGGCCGCCCGCGGCTCGCCGGCCCGCCCGGACGGCTCCGCCCCGCCCCGCAGCTTCTTGTACGGCAGCAGCGCGAGAAGCCCGGCGCCCCAGCTTCCCTCCCCCAGCTCTCTGACGGCGGGCGCGACTTCGAGCAGACCGAGCAGGGCGACCGCCGCCAGCGAGCCCAGGAGCAGGGCCACACGCGCCAGGTCGGGGACCGGGTGGAACACGGTGACGATCGCGCCCGCCGTCATGGGTGTCAGGGCGGCGAGCAGCGTGCGTTCCCGGCCCATCACCAGCAGAACGGTGGCCGCGCCGAGATAGCCGGACTGCCCGGCGGCGAAGGCGACGGCGCCCCCGCCGGCCGAGCCCGCCGCCGCGAGGGCCACCAGGGAGCCGAGCAGGACACCGGCCGGGGTACCGACGAGCAGCGCGCGGCGGGCGGCCGTGCGGTCGCCGAGTCCCATCCAGGTGTACGCGCGGTGCGCGAGCCCCTGGTTCCAGGTCCAGCCGCACAGCGCACCGGCGAGCATCGGAACAGTGCCGGCCGGGAGTCCGAACGCGCCCTTGGGCCCCGCGAGAAGCGGGGCGGCGAGGACGTAGCCGAGGCCGGGGAGGGCGAAGACGATGCCGCGCAGGAGGCAGCCGAGGAGACCGATCCGCCAGGGGTCGTGGGGCGGGTCCTGTGGTTCGGGATAGTCCCGGCCGACCCGCTCGAACAGCTCCTCCGCGAGCGCGAAGGAGTTCGTGACGCCGTACCGCTCGCGGATCTGGTCGTCCGACAGGCCGTCGGACTCGAGGAGTGCGGCCACCTCGTCGGGGTGGACGGCGGCGGACACGAACTCCCCGAGGTTCTCGACGAGTTCGTCGATCGGGCCGGGTTGCGCCCGGTTCGCCGGGCGACGCCGGCCCGGCACCAGGGGACGCGTGTCCTGGTGGGCCCCGGGCGGGGTGCGCAGGGCGCCGCTCACCAGCCGGTCCCGTCGGTGGCGACGGCCTGGTACCAGGGGTCGCGCAGTTCGAGGGTCCAGTCGGCGACGGTCTCCACGGCGGGCTCGTACACCTCGGGCCGGCCCGCGAGTTCCTGGTAGACCGTCCTGAAGGCGTCGACGGAACGACGCAGCGTGAAGCGGTCGATGACCCGCTGGCGGGACAACTCGCCGAGGTCCAGCCGTCGTTCGTCGTCGCGCAGCAGGGTGAGAGCGGCGGCGGCCATCTTCTCCGGCTCGCGCGGCGGGACGACGATGCCGGTGTCGCCGACCGCCTCACGGACCCCGCCCACGTCCGTGGAGACCGTCGTACGGCCGCAGGACATCGCCTCGATGATCGAGAACGGGAAGCCCTCGGAGATGGAGGACAGCATGACGACATGGCCGGCCGCGTAGGCGCGCCACACCTCGGTGATCCGGCCCTCGAAGGTCAGCCCGTCGGTGACGCCCAGTTCGGCGGCAAGTTTCTCCAGGCGGGTTCTGTACGCCTCCCCGCCGGGTGGCACGGGGCCGAACAACCGCAGCCGGGTGTCGGGGAGTTCGGCGCGGACCATGGCGTACGCGCGCAGGAGTGTCTCCAGGTCCTTGATGGGGTCGACCCGGCCGCACCAGGTGAGGGTGGGCACGGCGGGTTCGGGGCCCGCGTGCGGGAAGGCGTGCGGGTCGACGCCGTTGTAGACGGTGCGGATCCGGTCGCCGTCGGCGCCGCCGCGCTCCTCCCAGCGGCGGTTGTACTGGTTGCAGGGGGTGATGAGGTCGGCGGCGCGGTAGCCCAGGGAGTTCAGCTCACGGTAGAAGCCGAGCATGAACGCCTTGACGGGCCAGCGCTGCTGGAGGCCGCGGTAGCCGAGATAGCGCTCGCGCAGATAGATGCCGTGCTCGGTGAGCAGGAACGGGACCCCGTCCAGGTGGTGCGCGGCGAGGGCGGGCAGCGTGGCGAGGCCGCTGCTGACCGCGTGGGCGACGGAGTCCTCGGGGACACGGACGCCGAGCGGGCGCAGCGCGTGCTCCAGCAGGTCCGTCGCCGTGAGCGCGTCGTGCACGGTGGGCCGGGCGGCGGCCGTCGGCAGATGCGGCATCGTCCAGAGCAACATCAGCGACCGCAGCGCCGACTCGGTGCGCAGGGCGGCCGAGAGGCGTCCGTCGCGGGCGAGTTCGGCCAGTTCGTACAGGGCGACGCCGAAGTCCTCGGGTGAGTCGGGGTCGAGGAAGGCGAGCAGGAGACGCTCGTAGGTCTCGGTGAAACGGCGCAGGGCGCGGCCCAGCGGTGCCCGCGCGCGTCCGGGCCGTGGCCCCCAGGTCGGCACCGAGGTGTGGCGGTAGACGTTGGGCGGCAGCTCCCAGGTCACGGGTTCGCGGCCGCTGCCGGTGAGCGAGACGATGTGGAAGTCGACCTCCGGCATGCCCTTGACCAGCTGGTCGCACCAGGTGCTGACCCCGCCGTGGACATGCGGATAGGTGCCTTCGGTGAGCATGGTGACATGACGGCCGGTGCGCATCATGCGTGGTTCCCCCCTGGGACTGTTTCTTCCGGAGAGCCCCCCGGCCCCCGGTGCACGGCTCGACGCGCACCCCGGCCGGTCGGACCGGGGTGCGCGTCGAGCCGCGGAGCTGCCGTGCTTACGCGGGCAGGTTCAGCTTGAGTGCGGACTGAAGGAGCTCCGGCTTGGTCCAGTCGTTGCGCTGTCCGGCGTACGGCGTTCCGAACGCGGCCGTGCCGAGCAGGAGTTGCTTCTTGGTCCCCTCGGGCACGGTCACCGGGATCTGGGTCCCGGACGGAGCGGTGACGGTGACGGTGTTGCCGACGCGGTAGGCCGTGACCTTGCCGTTCGCCAGGGCCGCCTGCCAGGCGGCGCGGCGCTGCAGCTCGGTGCCGATCGCGCTCTGCCGGGGGTTCTGCAGCGGGGCGTTGTCGGCGTAGATGGCCTTGTAGTCGGCGAGCACCTTGTCCAGGACCGGGTACAGGATGCGGTCCTCGGCCAGGTTGGACTGGTGGACGTAGTGCGGGCGCGGGTCGTTGCCGATGGCGTGCCCGAGCGCGGTGCGCGCCTCCATCGGGACGATGTAGTCGGCGTAGCCGGTGGCCGTGTTCAGGGGCGCCGGCAGGCAGGTGGACGTGGCGTTGTTCTCGCAGATGCCGCTGCCCCCGTCGGCCTGCGAGGTGTAGATCCAGTTGTACTCGTCGGCCATCTCCTCGGCCTTGCCGGCGTTGTAGTAGACGTTCATCGGGTAACGGGGCACGGTCAGCGCGTTGTTGCCGACCGCGCGCTGCTCGGGCTCACGGGAGTTGTCGGAGCCGGTCCACTTGACGCCGTTCGCGTTGAGGGCGCCCGCGAGGTTCGGGTTGTCGTCGGGCTGCTGGGGCAGCGTCCTGAGACCCGAGTGCTCGCCGGTCACCAGCTCGGTGCGGTCGGTGGCGAGGCCGTGGGAGGCCGCCCAGTTGTTGTTCTTCGAGATCTCCGCGGAGATGTCGGCCCGGCTCATGTACTTCGTCGAGCCGTCGGCGTTCTTCGAGCAGGTCCAGGGCACGGTGGTGGTGTCCTGGACGCAGCCGAGGAACAGGTGCGTGTAGGTGTGGTTCATCCAGCGGAACTTGGCCTTGTCGGCCAGGAGCCTGTCCGTGAGGGCGTCCGTGCCGCCGTTCTCGGTCTTCCACTCCTCGCCCGCGCCCGCGTTGAAGACCATGTCGAGCGTGAACCCGTGGTCGGCCTCCCACTGCGCCGCATAGGCGGCGTCGGCCGCGGTCATCCGGATCGGCGTGGTCGTGTCCTCTCCGTCACCGCCCGCGCAGTCGATGTCGCCGGGCGTGCAGTTGCGCTCGGAGTCCCAGCGGGCGTCGGGCGCGAAGACGTCGTCGACGTGGACGGAGAAGTAGTTCCTGCTCTGTCCGAGGTGCACGCCCTGGGTGAGCCACTCGACGATGCCGCGCGCGAGGACCTTGAACTGCTTCTGGTACTGGTTGTACGCGAAGGTCACCACGAGTTCGCGGCGCCCGTCGTGCTCGTACTGCCCGAGCATCGAACCGCCGGACGGCGCGTTCAGGTAGCTGGTGAAGCCGTCCCTCGGGTGGGCCGCGTAGCCGTAGGTCTCCTGCGCCGCCGGGTCGTTGTCCTCGAAGGTCAGCGGTCCGTCGAGGTAGCGGAACGGGCCGGTCGTGCCCGCCGCGGTGACCTGGGTCTGTACGCCGTCCAGCACGCCGGACCAGCCGCCGTTCTGGTCGGTGTAGTCGAGCCCGACCTCGGGGTGTGCCCAGGTGTAGGCGTCGACCTGCGGGATGCCGAACGTCCTCTCGTACGTCTCCAGCGCGGTCTGCTCGGCCGAACCCGGGCCGAACGGCAGCTCGTTCGGCAGGATGACACCCTGGTACTTGGCACGCGGGGCGCCGTTCACGGTGTCGCTCAGGAACGTCGCGTTGATGGTCGGGCGGCCCGCGTCGCCCAGATCGACCGTGGTGTACGGGATGCCGGAGTTCTTCAGCTCCGCGGTGATGGCCCCTACCTGGCCCGCGCCGTTGTCGACGACCAGGACCTTCAGATCGATCCGCGGTGTCGTGGCCGCGGACGCGCCGGGTGCCCCCACTCCCAGCGCCAGGAGTCCGGCGGCCCCCAGGACGGCGGCCGTTCCTCTCCAGCGATGCAGACTTTGTGCCATATGTGGCGCCTCCCCCTCAGAGATCCCCTACAGGTGGAAAACGTAGAGAATCTGTGGAAATCGTGCGAAGCAGTGGGCGACATGCCCACTGGAACACGATGAGTGTGTCTCAGGTCACCAGGAGTGAGGGGCGGGAATCCAGCACGGCGCCACTTGCGGGTGAACGTCCGCAGAAATGAGCGAAACCCGGCCCCGAGCGTAGGCTCGTCCCGGGTACTCGCCCGCCCTGGCAGGGGCCCCGGTAAGGACCGCCCCCGAGGACGGATCTAGGGTCAGCCGTCGGGCCCGGTCGACCCACCCCACTCGGCCACAAGAACTTCAATGGAAGCGGAGATCTCACCACCGTGACTGCTCTCACTCTCAGCACCGCCGCAGCGTCCGGTCTGCGGGCCGACGCGATCGTCGTCGGTGTCGCGAAGGGCCCCAAGGGCCCGGTCGTCGCACCGGGCGCCGAGGCCGTGGACAAGGCGTACGACGGCGGGCTCGCCGGAATCCTGGAGACCCTCGGCGCCACCGGGTCCGAGGGCGAGGTGACCAAGCTCCCCGCGCCGTCCGGATTCAAGGCCCCCGTCGTGGTGGCCGTCGGCCTGGGAGCGGTTCCCGAGCAGGACGACAGCTTCGACGCCGAAGCGCTGCGCCGTGCCGCCGGTGTCGCCGCCCGCGCGCTCGCCGGCGCCAAGAAGGCCGCCTTCGCGCTGCCGATCACGGACGCCGCCGACGCCGGTGCCGTCGCCGAGGGCGCCCGCATGGGCGCGTACGGCTTCGACGCCTACAAGGAGACCGGCCGGGGCGACGCCGCCAAGAACGGCAAGGGCCCGCTCGGCGAGGCCACGCTGCTCGGCGGCAAGCCCCGGGACGCGGCGTACAAGGCGGCCATCGCGCGCGCCACCGCCGTGACCGAGGAGCTCAACCGCGCCCGCGACCTCGTCAACACCCCGCCGAACGACCTCAACCCGGAGTCCTTCGCCGCCGTCGCCACCGCGGCCGGCAAGGAGCACGGCATCAAGGTGACGGTGCTCGACGAGAAGGCCCTGGCGAAGGGCGGCTACGGCGGCATCCTCGGCGTCGGCGCCGGAGCGGTCGCCGGTCCCCGCCTGGTGAAGCTGTCGTACACCTCCGCCAAGGCCACCAAGCACCTCGCCTTCGTCGGCAAGGGCATCACCTACGACTCGGGCGGCATCTCGCTGAAGCCCGCCGGGCACAACGAGACGATGAAGTGCGACATGGCCGGCGCCGCCGCGGTCTTCGCCGCCGTCGTCACCGCCGCGCGCCTCGGCCTGGAGGTCAACGTCACCGGCTGGCTCGCGCTCGCCGAGAACATGCCGTCGGGCTCCGCCACCCGCCCGGGTGACGTGCTGCGCATGTACAGCGGCAGGACCGTCGAGGTCCTCAACACCGACGCCGAGGGCCGGCTGGTCCTCGCGGACGCGCTGTGGAAGGCGTCCGAGGACAAGCCGGACGCGATCGTCGACGTGGCGACGCTGACCGGCGCGATGGTGCTGGCGCTGGGCAACCGCACCTTCGGCGTGATGGCCAACGACGACGCCTTCCGTGCCTCGATCGTCGACGCCGCCGAGGAGGTCGGCGAGGAGTCCTGGCCGATGCCGCTGCCCGAGCACCTGCGCAAGGGCATGGACTCCCCCACCGCCGACATGGCCAACATGGGCGAGCGCATGGGCGGCGGCCTCGTCGCCGGTCTGTTCCTGCGCGAGTTCGTGGGCGAGGGCATCACCTGGGCGCACCTCGACATCGCGGGCCCGGCGTTCAACGAGGCCGGTCCGTTCGGCTACACGCCCAAGGGCGGCACCGGTTCCGCGGTCCGCACCCTGGTCCGCCTCGCCGAGCTGACGGCGGCCGGCGACCTGGGCTGAGCCTTCGTACATACGGACGGCCCCGGGCGGTGACTCGCCCGGGGCCGTCCGTATGGCCGAACGGAGGTTTCGCCCTCGACGAAATCCGCAGGTTCACCCGGCTCCGCACCCCGTCGACGTGATGGATCAGACGTCCCAGACACCGGCCCGGCGTCTCGCTCGCCCTCGACAAGTGCAAAGATGGGTTCTCGGCAGGACAGGGCCCCCACCACAGGGCCGTAGAAAGAGCGGCCGGACACCAGCCGACCGACCGGTCAACCACCCGTAAGGGACACAGGTGCCCGGCGCACGGCGCACATGCATGGAGGACGTGACGTGGCGAACGACGCCAGCACCGTTTTCGACCTAGTGATCCTCGGCGGCGGTAGCGGCGGTTACGCCGCGGCGCTGCGCGGAGCGCAGCTGGGCCTGGACGTCGCCCTGATCGAGAAGGACAAGGTCGGCGGTACCTGCCTGCACCGGGGGTGCATCCCCACCAAGGCCCTGCTGCACGCGGGCGAGATCGCCGACCAGGCCCGCGAGAGCGAGCAGTTCGGCGTCAAGGCCACCTTCGAGGGCATCGACGTACCCGCCGTCCACAAGTACAAGGACGGCGTCATCTCGGGCCTGTACAAGGGCCTGCAGGGTCTCATCGCGTCCCGCAAGGTGACGTACATCGAGGGTGAGGGCCGCCTGTCCTCCCCGACCTCCGTCGACGTGAACGGGCAGCGCGTCCAGGGCCGCCACGTGCTCCTCGCGACCGGCTCCGTGCCGAAGTCGCTGCCGGGCCTGGAGATCGACGGCAACCGCATCATCTCGTCCGACCACGCGCTCGTCCTGGACCGCGTCCCGCAGTCCGCGATCGTGCTCGGCGGCGGCGTCATCGGCGTCGAGTTCGCCTCGGCGTGGAAGTCCTTCGGCACCGAAGTGACGGTCATCGAGGGTCTCAAGCACCTCGTCCCGGTCGAGGACGAGAACTCCTCCAAGCTTCTTGAGCGCGCGTTCCGCAAGCGCGGCATCAAGTTCAACCTGGGCACCTTCTTCTCGAAGGCCGAGTACACCCAGAACGGTGTCAAGGTCACCCTCGCCGACGGCAAGGAGTTCGAGGCCGAACTTCTGCTCGTCGCGGTCGGCCGCGGCCCGGTCTCGGCCGGTCTCGGCTACGAGGAGCAGGGCGTCGCGATGGACCGCGGCTACGTCCTGGTCGACGAGTACATGCGGACGAACGTCCCGACCGTCTCCGCCGTCGGCGACCTCGTCCCGACGCTCCAGCTCGCGCACGTCGGCTTCGCCGAGGGCATGCTGGTCGCGGAGCGTCTGGCCGGTCTGAAGACCGTTCCGATCGACTACGACGGCGTCCCCCGGGTGACGTACTGCCACCCCGAGGTCGCCTCCGTGGGAATCACCGAGGCCAAGGCCAAGGAGATCTACGGTGCGGACAAGGTCGTCGCCCTGAAGTACAGCCTCGCGGGCAACGGCAAGAGCAAGATCCTCAACACCTCGGGCGAGATCAAGCTCGTCCAGGTGAAGGACGGTGCCGTGGTCGGCGTCCACATGGTCGGCGACCGCATGGGCGAGCAGGTCGGCGAAGCCCAGCTGATCTACAACTGGGAAGCGCTGCCCGCCGAGGTCGCTCAGCTCATCCACGCCCACCCGACGCAGAACGAGGCGCTCGGCGAGGCCCACCTCGCCCTCGCGGGCAAGCCGCTGCACGCGCACGACTGATCGGCCTCCGGCCGTCCCTCGGCCGCCGGCTGTACCCAGTCACCGCGTCGAGCAGGGCGCGACGACCACAGACTTCCGCACCTTTCCCAAGCTTTCGATCCCGATCGAGAGCTTGGGAAATCCCAATAAGGAGCAACAGAAACCATGCCGGTTTCCGTAACCCTTCCGGCGCTCGGCGAGAGCGTCACCGAGGGCACTGTCACCCGCTGGCTGAAGGCCGAGGGCGAGCGCGTCGAGGCCGACGAGCCGCTGCTGGAGGTGTCGACGGACAAGGTCGACACCGAGATCCCCTCTCCCGCCGCCGGCATCCTCGCGTCCATCAAGGTCGCCGAGGACGAGACCGTCGAGGTCGGCGCCGAGCTGGCCGTCATCGACGACGGCACGGGCGCGCCCGCCGCCGCCCCGGCTCCCGCCGCCGAGGCTCCGGCCCCGGTCGCCGCTCCGGCCGCCCCCGCCCCGGTCGCCGCGGCTCCCGCGGCCCCGGCCGCGCCCGCCGCCCCCGCCGCTCCGGCCGGTGGCGCCTCCGGTACCGACGTCGTGCTGCCCGCGCTGGGCGAGTCGGTCACCGAGGGCACCGTCACCCGCTGGCTGAAGCAGGTCGGCGAAGAGGTCGCGGAGGACGAGCCGCTGCTCGAGGTCTCCACGGACAAGGTCGACACCGAGATCCCCGCGCCGGTCGCCGGCGTGCTGCTGGAGATCGTCGTCGGCGAGGACGAGACCGCCGCGCGCCCGCATCGTGAGCGGCACCGTGCGCTCGTACCGAGAAGCGATGATCCGCTTCGCCGGCATGAGCAACCTCGATGTCTGGTACGCGAAGA
>NZ_JBEXNW010000062.1:0-32561 GCF_040611295.1 Streptomyces sp. NPDC002935 | reverse complement strand
GTGCGGCACGTGCGCGAAGCGGTGCGCTTCGCGCACGGCATCGAGACCCTCGGCGAGCTGGGTGTGACCACCTTCGTGGAGATCGGCCCGGGCGGCGTGCTGAGCGCCCTCGTCCAGGGCTGCTTCGACGACGACACAGACATCGTCACCGTGCCCGCCCTGCGTGGCGACCGCCCCGAGCCGTACGCCCTGGTCACCGCCATCGGGCAGCTGCACACCCACGGCATTTCGCCCGACTGGCAGGCGCTCTTCCCGGGCGGCCGCCGCGTCGACCTGCCCACCTACGCCTTCCAACGCCAGCGCTACTGGCTCGACGTTCCTCAGGCGTCCGGTGACGTCCGGGCCGCCGGTCTGGGGGCTGCGGACCATCCGCTGCTCGGTGCCGCGATTGCGACGGCCGACAGCGACGGGGCCCTGCTCACCGGGCTGCTCTCCCTCGAAACCCACCCATGGCTCGCCGACCACGCCGTGAACGGGACCGTTCTGCTGCCCGGCACCGCGTTCGTCGAGTTGGCCATCCGGGCGGGCGACGAGACGGGATGCGGATGGATCGAAGACCTCACCCTTGAGCTTCCCCTGGTCGTGCCCGAGCGCGGCGGCGTCACCCTTCAGGTGGCTGTCGGCCCGGAGGACGAGTCAGGCCGGCGGCAGCTGAGCGTGCACTCGCGCGTCGACGACGGTTCGTGGCTGCGGCACGCGACGGGTGTGCTGTCCTCGGCAGAGGCACCGTCCGCCGCGGAGCTCGGCGCGTGGCCGCCGGCAGGTGCGGAGGCCGTCGACCTGACGGCGTTCTACGAGGGCATGGCTGCTGCGGGCCTGGACTACGGTCCGGTCTTCCAGGGCCTGCGCTCGGTGTGGCGCGGCGGGGACGACGTCTTCGCCGAGGTCGAGCTGCCGGACGAGTCGGCTGCCGAGGCGGCGGCGTTCGCCCTGCACCCGGCGCTGCTGGATGCCGCCCTGCACGCACTGGCCGCGGGTGGGCTGGTGTCGCTGGACGACGGCCCGGCCCTGCCGTTCGCGTGGTCCGGCGTCGTCGTGCAGGCGGCCGGTGCGGCGATGGTGCGGGTGAAGCTGTCGCGGACGGCCACCGGTTCGGTGACGCTGGCCGTGGCCGATGGCGCCGGTGACCCGGTGGCCTCGGTCGAGTCGCTGTCGTTGCGGGCCGCCTCGGCGGAGCAATTGCCCGGTGCTGTTGGCGGCGATCAGCTGTTCGGGCTGGAGTGGACGCCGTTCACTCTGCCCTCCGCCACCGACGCGCTGATGATCGAGACCGTCCCGGACTTCGACGCACTGCGGGAGTCGGAAGGGACACCGGACGTCGTCGTCGTTCCGTGCCCGGCGGGGTCCGGTACGGAGACCGCCGACCGCGTGCACGGCATCGCGAGTGAGGTTCTGGCGTTGGTGCAGTGGTGGTTGGCGGGGGAGCGTGCGGGGCGTTTGGCGTTGGTGACGCGTCGGGGCGATCTTGCTCATGCTGCGGTGTGGGGGCTTGTGCGGTCTGCGCAGTCGGAGAACCCGGACCGGATCGTGCTGGTGGAGGCCGAGGACACCGATGAGGCGGTGCGTGTGCTGCCCGCCGCGCTCGCTTCCGGTGAGCCGCAGTTCGCGGTCCGCGACGGGGAGGTGTTCGTACCGCGCCTGGTGAAGGCCACCCGGAGCGCCACGGGGACCGCCACCGGCACGCCGGACTTCGGCGCCGGCCCCGTCCTGCTGACCGGTGCGTCCGGTGCGCTGGGCGGGCTCGTCGCCCGGCACCTGGTCGCCGGGCACGGCGTGCGCAGCCTGCTGCTGCTCAGCCGGCGCGGCGCGGAGGCCCCCGGCGCGGCCGAGTTGGAGGCCGAACTGGCCGCGTGGGGCGCCGAGGTGCGCTGGGCGGCTTGCGACGCGGCCGACCGGGACGCCCTCGCCCAGGTGCTGGCCGGCACGCCGGTGACGGCCGTGGTGCACGCGGCCGGCGTCCTCGACGACGGCGTGATCGCCGCGCTCACCCCGGAGCGCATGGAGAAGGTGCTGCGCCCGAAGACCGACGCCGTGCTCAACCTCCATGAACTGACGAGCGATCTGTCGGCGTTCGTCGTCTTCTCCTCGGTGTCCGGAATCCTGGGCAGCGCGGGACAGGGCAATTACGCGGCGGCGAACACCTTCCTCGACGCCTTCGCCGAAGCCCGCCGCGCCCGGGGGCTCCCCGCCACGTCGCTGGCGTGGGGCCTGTGGGAGCAGGGCAGCGGCATGGCCGACCGGCTCGACCAGGCGGACCTCGCCCGGCTCAAGCGGGTGGGCCTGGCCCCGATAGCCGTCGACGAAGGACTGCGGCTGTTCGACGCGGCACTGGCCCTGGACCGGGCCGTCGTCGCCCCGCTGCGGCTGGACCTGCGCGGGCTGCAGGGCACGGTGCCGCCGGTCCTGCGAGGGCTGCGCGGTCCCGTACGGGGCACCGCGCGGCGCACTGCGCAGAGCGCGCCGAAGGGATCGCTGGGTCTCCGGCTGGCCGGGTTGCCGGAGGCCGAGCGCGAGCAGGTGGTGCTGGACCTGGTGCGCGCCGAGGTCGCCGCCGTGCTCGGCCACGCCTCGGCCCAGGCCGTCCAGCCGGAACACGCGTTCCAGGACGCCGGTTTCGACTCGCTCACTTCGGTGGAACTCCGCAACCGGCTGAACGCGGCGACCGGGCTGCGGCTCCCCGTGACCATGGTCTTCGACCACCCCACGCCTGTCGCGCTCTCCCGCTTCCTGCTGGCCGAGACGCTGGGCGTCCAGAAGCAGGCCGACGCCGCCATCGCCGCGGTGATCGGGACGGACGAGGCGATCGCGATCGTGAGCATGGCCTGCCGGTTCCCCGGTGACGTGCGGTCACCCGAAGACCTGTGGCGCCTCGTCGCCTCCGGCGGCGACGCCGTGTCGGGATTCCCCGAGGACCGCGGCTGGGACGTCGAGAACCTCTACGACCCGGACCCCGACCGCTCCGGCAAGTCCTACGTGCGCCACGGCGGCTTCCTCCACGAGGCTGCCGAGTTCGACCCGGCCTTCTTCGGGATCTCGCCGCGTGAGGCGTTGGCGATGGACCCGCAGCAGCGGTTGTTGTTGGAGACGTCGTGGGAGGCGTTCGAGCGGGCCGGGATCGACCCGGCGACGGTGCGGGGCAGTAGGACCGGTGTCTTCGCCGGCGTGATGTACCACGACTACGGCGGGCGCGTGAAAACGGCTCCGGAGGGCATGGACGCCTACCTGGGCAGCGGCAGCGCGGGCAGCATCGCCTCCGGCCGGGTCTCGTACACGTTCGGGCTCGAGGGGCCGGCGGTCACCGTCGACACGGCGTGCTCGTCGTCGCTGGTGGCGCTGCACCTGGCGACCCAGGCGCTGCGCAGTGGCGAGTGCTCGATGGCGCTGGTCGGCGGTGTCACCGTCATGGCGACTCCCTCGACGTTCGTGGAGTTCAGCCGGCAGCGTGGCTTGTCGGCGGACGGTCGGTGCAAGGCGTTCGCCTCGGGGGCGGACGGTACGGGCTGGGCCGAGGGTGCGGGCATGCTGCTGGTGGAGCGGTTGTCCGACGCCCGTCGGAACGGGCACCCGGTGCTGGCGGTCGTTCGCGGTACGGCGGTGAACCAGGACGGTGCGTCGAACGGTCTGACGGCTCCGAACGGGCCGTCGCAGCAGCGGGTGATCCGGCAGGCGCTGGCGAACGCGGGTGTGTCTTCGGATCAGGTCGATGCGGTGGAGGCGCACGGTACGGGTACGAAGCTGGGTGACCCGATCGAGGCGCAGGCGTTGATCGCCACGTACGGTCAGGAGCGGTCGGAGGAGCGGCCGTTGTGGCTGGGTTCGCTGAAGTCGAACATCGGCCATTCGCAGGCGGCTGCGGGTGTCGGTGGTGTGATCAAGATGGTCATGGCGATGCAGCACGGCGTGCTGCCGCGGACCCTGCACGTCGACGAGCCGACGCCGCACGTGGACTGGTCGGCCGGCGCCGTACAACTGCTGACCGAGACAGTGGAGTGGCCTGCGAGCGACGGGCCGCGCCGTGCCGCCGTGTCGTCCTTCGGCATCAGCGGAACCAACGCCCACGTGATCGTCGAACAGGCCCCCGCCCCGGCGGAGTTGCCGTCCGGGCCCGACTCCGGCGCGGTCGTACCGTGGGTCCTTTCGGGTAGGACGGAGGCGGCGCTGCGGGTACAGGCGCAGCGTCTGCTGTCCCTGGCCACGGAACCGCGGCCGGCCGACATCGGCTTCTCGCTCGCCACCACACGCTCGGCCATGGAGCACAGGGCCGCCGTGGTGGGGGAGAACCGGGACCAACTCCTCGAAGGGCTCGGCGCGTTGGTCGCAGGGGCCCCGTCCACCCGGGTCGTCCTGGGTGAACCGGGCACCGGCGGCAAGGTCGGGTTCTTGTTCTCGGGCCAGGGTTCGCAGCGGATCGGTATGGGGCGTGAGTTGTACTCGACGTACTCCGTGTTCGCCACGGCGTATGACGAGGTGTGCGCGCTTTTGGACGCGCCGTTCGACGTCGACTCGGAGGAGCTCAACCAGACGGGTTCGACACAGCCGGCGCTCTTCGCAGTCGAGGTCGCCCTGTTCCGGCTTCTCGAATCGTGGGGCATCCGGCCGGATTACGTGGCCGGTCACTCCGTAGGAGAGATTGCGGCCGCGCACGTGGCCGGGGTGTTGTCGCTCGAGGACGCGGCGAAGCTGGTGTCGGCGCGTGCCGCGCTGATGCAGGCCCTGCCCACCGGCGGCGCGATGGTCGCTGTCCAGGCGGCCGAGGACGAGGTGCTGCCGTACCTGACCGACGAGGTCGGCATCGCGGCGATCAACGGCTCTCAGTCAGTTGTGGTTTCCGGTGCGGAGGGCGCGGTAGTCGCCATGGGTGAGGTCTTCCGGGAGCAGGGTCGTAAGACGTCCCGGTTGAAGGTCAGTCACGCGTTCCATTCGCCGTTGATGGATCCGATGTTGGAGGAGTTCGCGGCGGTCGTCAGCGGTCTGGCCTTCAACGAGCCGCGGATTCCCGTCGTTTCGAATCTCACCGGTCGGCTGGCCGAGGCGTACACGCCCGAGTACTGGGTGCGGCACGTCCGTGACGCGGTCCGTTTCGCCGACGGTGTCCGGACGCTGCACGAGCTGGGCGTGACGACCTTCGTCGAGATCGGCCCCGGTGGCGTCCTCAGCGCCCTCGCCCAGGGCTGCCTCGACGGCGACATCGTCACCGTCCCCGTCGTACGGACCGACCGCCCCGAGCCGCAGGCCGTCGTCACCGCGCTCGCCGAGCTGCACGCCCATGGCCTCTCCCCGGACTGGCAAGCGCTCTTCCCGGGCGCCCGGCGCGTCGACCTGCCGACCTACGCCTTCCAGTACGAGCGCTTCTGGCTGGAAGCGCCCGAGGAGTTCACCGGCAGAGCCGCTGCCACCGGACTCGGACTGGGCGCGGCGGAACACCCGTTGGCCGGTGCGGCGGTCGCGCTCCCCGGCGCCGGCGGGTTCCTGGTCACCGGGCGGCTCTCACTCAGGACGCACCCCTGGCTCGCCGACCACACGGTCATGGACAGCGTGCTGCTGCCGGGTACCGCGCTCGTGGAGCTGGCGGTGCGTGCGGGCGAGGAGGCCGGTTGTGCACAGGTCGAGGACCTGACGCTGGAAGCACCGCTGATCGTCCCGGAGCGCGGTGGTGTGGCCGTGCAGGTGTGGGTCGAGGCCGAGGAGGAGCCGGGCAGGCGCGCGCTGAGCGTGCACTCGCGACGTGAGGACGCCCCGGACGACGCGCCGTGGGTGAGGCACGCGGTCGGCCGCCTCACCGACGCGCTGCCCGAGCCGCCGCACGGCGCGGACCTCGCCGCGTGGCCGCCGGCGGGTGCGGAGGCCGTCGACCTGACCGGGTTCTACGAGGGCCTGGACGGACTCGGCCTGGGCTACGGCCCGGTCTTCCGCGGCCTGCGGTCGGTGTGGCGCAGCGGGGACGACGTCCTCGCCGAGGTCGCCCTCCCCGAGGGCGCGGAGGCGGGCGCGTTCGCCGTGCATCCGGCGCTGCTGGACGCGGCGCTCCACGCGATCGGCGCGGGCGGGCTCGTCCCCGTCGTCGACGGGCCTCTGCTGCCCTTCGCCTGGTCCGAAGTGGGTGTGCGTGCCGCGGGGGCGACGGCGCTGCGGGTCAAGGTCTCTCGTACGGGTACGGGTACGGGTACGGACGCGGTGTCGCTGACCGTGGCCGACGCCTCGGGTGGTCTGGTGGCCACGGTCGGCTCACTGTCGCTGCGGCCGGTGTCGCGCGAGCAACTGCTCGCGGCGGGCGGCTCCGGCAGGCGTGCCGACGACTCGCTGTTCGGCCTCGCATGGCAGCCCGCGGTCCTCGCGGAGACTGACGCCGCCGCCGGCCTCGACGTACGGAACTACGCGGACCTGGCCGCTCTGTCCGCCGAGCCGGCCCTTGCCGATGTCGCGGTGGTCACGGTCGTTCCGTGCCCGGCGGGGTCCGGTACGGAGACCGCCGACCGCGTGCACGGCATCGCGAGTGAGGTTCTGGCGTTGGTGCAGTGGTGGTTGGCGGGGGAGCGTGCGGGGCGTCTGGCGTTGGTGACGCGTCGGGGCGATCTTGCTCATGCTGCGGTGTGGGGGCTTGTGCGGTCTGCGCAGTCGGAGAACCCGGACCGGATCGTGCTGGTGGAGGCCGAGGGCACCGATGAGGCGGTGCGGGTGCTGCCCGCCGCGCTCGCTTCCGGTGAGCCGCAGTTCGCGGTCCGCGACGGGGAGGTGTTCGTACCGCGCCTGGTGAAGGCCACCGGGGCAGCCACTGCCGCCGCCGACCTGCCGGGCCTCGCCGACGGCACCGTCCTCGTGACCGGTGCCTCCGGGTCGCTGGGCGCGCTCGTCGCGCGGCACCTGGTGTCCGAGCACAAGGTGCGCCGACTCCTGCTGGCGAGCCGCCGGGGCGCGGACGCACCCGGTGCGGCCGAGTTGGAGGCCGAACTGGCCGCATCGGGTGCCGAGGTCACCTGGGCGGCCTGCGACGTCGCGGACAGGGAGGCCGTCTCCGGAATGCTGGACGGGCTGCGCGAGCATGCGCTGTCGGCCGTCGTGCACACCGCGGGTGTTCTCGACGACGGGGTCGTCGCCTCGCTCACACCGGAGAGGATGAGGGAGGTCTTCCGCCCCAAGGTGGACGCCGTGCTGAACCTGCACGAGTGCACCCGGGGAATGGGCCTGACCGCCTTCGTGGTGTTCTCGTCCGTCGCCGGCATGGTCGGCAGCGCCGGTCAGGCGAGCTACGCCGCGGCGAATTCCTTCCTCGACGCCTTCTCGGCGCACCGGCGCCGTGAGGGGCTGCCCGCGATATCGCTGGCATGGGGTGTGTGGGAACAGTCCGGTGCGATGACGGACGGCCTCCTCGAGGCCGACCGGGCGCGGATGGCGCGCAGCGGCGTGCTGCCGCTGCCGCCCAAGGAGGGGCTGCGGCTGTTCGACGCGGCACTGGCTTCGGACGAGGCGGTACTCGCCCCGGTCCGCATCGACACCGGCGCGCTGCGTGCCGGTGAGGCACCGCCGGTGCTGCGCGCCCTCGTGCCGCCCGCGGCCGCCCGGAGGACCGCGCAGGCCGCCGCCGCTCCCTCCGCGTCCTCGCTGGCCGAGCGCCTGGAGGGGATGCATGAGGCCGAGCGGGAGAAGACCGTGCTGGACCTGGTTCGGGCCGAGGTGGCCGCGGTGCTGGGGCACGCGTCGGACCGTACGGTCCGGCCGGAACACGCCTTCCAGGACCTGGGCTTCGACTCCCTCACGGCCGTCGAACTGCGCAACCGGCTGAACAAGGCCACCGGGCTGCGACTCCCCGCGACGCTGGTCTTCGACCATCCGACACCCGCTCTCCTGGCCCGTCATGTGTTCATGGAGACGGCGGGGGCGGCCGAACCGGCCCTAGTGGATTCCCTACTTGCCGATCTGGACAGGGTCGAACAAGAATTGGTCACGAAGTTGGCAGCGAGTGAAGCTCGCGACCGGATCCTGTCAAAGCTCCAGGGCCTGTTGGCGATTGCCGGTGAATTCGGCAAGGCGCCGGCCCAGGAAGGCCCTGGTATGGGCGGCAGCGATCTGGAATCGGCCACGGACGACGAAGTATTCGATCTGCTCGGCAAGGAATTCGGGATTTCCTGACCGCTCCGGCGCGTCCCGATGACCCTTGCCGAATTCCCATAAGTCTTCACAGGGGTGAGGGACGATTTCGGTGGCGAACGAGGACAAGCTCCGCCATTTCCTGAAGCGAGTCACCGCAGATCTCCAGGAGACCCGGCGGCGCCTTCGTGACTACCAGGACGCCGCCGGGGAGCCGGTGGCCATCATCGGGATGAGCTGCCGCTACCCGGGAGGGGTCGACTCGCCCGAGGATCTGTGGGAGTTGGTCGCAGGCGGCCGCGACGCCGTCTCGGAGTTCCCCGCCGACCGCGGCTGGGACCTGGACGCGCTCTACGACCCGGACCCGGAGTCCCGCGGGACCAGCTACGCCCGCGAGGGCGCGTTCCTGCGCGACCTGGCGCGGTTCGACGCCGGCCTCTTCGGGATCTCGCCCCGCGAAGCGCTTGCCATGGACCCCCAGCAAAGGCTGCTGCTGGAGACGTCGTGGGAGCTCTTCGAGCGGGCCGGAATCGATGCCGCCTCGCTGGCGGGGAGCAGGACCGGCGTGTTCGCCGGCGTGATGAACCACGAGTTCCTCGCCGCCCTCCAGAACTCCCCGCAGGACCTGGAGGGTTACCTGGGGACGGGCACCTCGGGCAGCGTCGCCTCCGGCCGCGTGGCCTACACCTTCGGCCTCGAAGGCCCGGCCGTCACAGTCGACACGGCCTGCTCGTCGTCCCTGGTGGCCCTGCACCTGGCCGTCCAGTCGCTGCGCAACGGCGAGTGCTCGCTGGCCGTGGCGGGCGGCGTCACCGCGATGGTCGGCCCCGCCACCTTCGTCGGCTTCAGCCGCCAGCGCGGACTGGCACCCGACGGCCGCTGCAAGGCGTTCGCGGCCGGTGCCGACGGCACCGGCTGGGGCGAGGGCGCCGGCCTGCTGCTCGTGGAGCGACTCTCGGACGCCCGCCGCAACGGGCACGAGGTCCTCGCGGTCGTCCGGGGCTCCGCCGTCAACCAGGACGGCGCGTCCAACGGCCTGACCGCCCCCAACGGCCCCTCCCAGCAGCGGGTGATCCGCCAGGCCCTGGCCGCCGCCCAGCTGACCACCGCACAGGTCGACGCGGTGGAGGCGCACGGCACGGGCACCCGGCTGGGCGACCCGATCGAGGCGCAGGCGCTCCTCGCGACGTACGGGCAGGGCCGTCCCGACGACAATCCGCTGTGGCTGGGCTCGATCAAGTCCAACATCGGCCACACCCAGGCCGCGGCCGGCGTGGCGGGCATCATCAAGATGGTCATGGCCATGCGCCACGGCGAACTGCCGCGCACGCTGCACGTCGACGCGCCGTCCCCGCACGTCGACTGGTCGGCGGGCGCCGTACGGCTGCTCACCGAGCGCACGCCCTGGCCGGCGTCGGACCAGCCGCGCCGGGCCGGCATCTCCTCCTTCGGGATCAGCGGCACCAACGCGCACACGATCATCGAGGAAGCCCCGTCGGCCGAAGCGTTCGCACAGGACACCGGGGCCCCGGAAGGGCCGGAGGAAGGCGCGGAGAGCGCCGAGCCCGTCGCCCCGGAGGCGGCGCGCCCGGTCGCGGGCGGACCGGTGCCGTGGGTGATCTCCGGCAAGACCGAGGAGGCCCTGCGCGCACAGGCCGAACGCCTGCTGTCCCGCACGGACGCCGAAGTCCCCCCGCTCGACGTGGCGTTCTCGCTCGCCACGACGCGCACGGCCCTGGAGCACCGCGCGGTGGTCCAGGGCGAGACGCCGGCCGAACTCGCCGAGGGGCTGCGGGCCGTGGCGTCCGGCTCCCCGGCCCGGGGCGTCGCGCGCGGTCTCTCCGGCACCGGCGGGCGCGTCGGCTTCCTCTTCTCCGGTCAGGGATCGCAACGCCTGAGCATGGGGCGCGAGTTGTACGCGTCCTACCCGGCGTTCGCCGCCGCGTACGACGAGGTCTGCGCGCAGCTCGACGCCGCAGTCGACGTCGACTCGGAAGAACTGCACCGCACCGGCGCCGCCCAGCCCGCACTTTTCGCGGTCGAGGTGGCGCTGTTCCGGCTCCTGGAATCGTGGGGGATCCGGGCGGACTATGTGGCCGGTCACTCCGTTGGAGAGATCGCCGCCGCACATGCGGCCGGGGTGCTGTCGCTCGACGACGCCGCGAAGCTGGTGTCCGCCCGCGCTCGCCTCATGCAGGCCCTGCCCGCCGGCGGAGCGATGATCGCTGTCCAGGCAACCGAGGACGAAGTCCTTCCACACCTCACCGACGGCGTCGGCATCGCGGCGATCAACGGTCCGCGTTCGGTCGTGGTCTCCGGAGCCGAGGACGCGGTCACCGCGATCGCGGAGGTCTTCCGGCAGCAGGGCCGCAAGTCCTCCCGGCTGAAGGTCAGCCACGCGTTCCACTCGCCGCTGATGGACCCCATGCTGGAGGAGTTCGCTCAGGTCGTCCGCGGGCTGACCTTCGAGAAGCCGCACATTCCGGTGGTCTCCAACCTCACCGGCCGCCTGGCCGAGCCCTACACCCCCGAGTACTGGGTCCGGCACGTCCGCGAAGGGGTCCGCTTCGCGGACGGCGTCCGGACTCTGAACGACCTGGGCGTGACCACGTTCGTCGAGATCGGTCCGGGGGGCGCGCTGGGCGCCCTCGCCCAGGGCTGCCTGGACGACGACGTGGTCACCGTGCCCGCCCTGCGCGCCGACCGCCCCGAGCGGGCCGCACTCGTCGCCGCCGTCTCCGAACTGCACGCGCACGGCGTCTCCCCGGACTGGCACGCCTTCTTCCCCGGCGCCCGCCGCGTCGACCTGCCCACCTACGCCTTCCAGTACGAGCGCTACTGGCTCGACGCCTTACCAGCCGCTCCCGGTGACGTCCGCGCCGCCGGCCTGGGCTCGGCCGACCACCCGCTGCTGGGCGCCGCCGTATCCCTGGCCGGCGGCGACGAGCGGCTGCTGACCGGCCGGCTGTCCCTGCGCACGCACCCGTGGCTGAGCGACCACGCCGTGCTCGGAACCGTGCTGATGCCGGGCACCGCGTTCGTCGAACTGGCCGTGCGCGCCGCCGACGAAGCCGGCTGCGCATTACTGGAGGACCTCACCCTCGAAGCGCCCCTGGTGGTGCCCGAGCAGGGCGGCGTCGCGGTTCAGGTGTGGGTCGGCGCGGCCGACGGCACCGGCCGCAGGCCGCTGACCGTGCACTCGCGCCCCGAGGACGACGCCGACCTGCCGTGGGTCCGCCACGCGACCGGCTTCGTCACCGAAGGGACCGAAGAGGCCGGCGCCGCGGCCGCCGACCGGACGCTCACGGCGTGGCCGCCGACGGGCTCCGAGCCGCTCGACCTCGACGGCTTCTACGACCGGCTGGCCGCCCTCGGCCTGGCCTACGGACCGGCGTTCCGTGGCCTGCGGAGCGCCTGGCGCACGGGCGAGGAAGTCTTCGCGGAGGTCGCCCTCCCCGACGGCACGGACACCGGTTCCTTCCTCCTGCACCCGGCTCTGCTCGACGCGGCACTGCACGCGATCGGCGCGGGCGGTGCGGACGGCTCCCTCGTTGCCCAGGCGGACGGGCCGCTCCTGCCGTTCGCCTGGTCCCGGGTGTCCGTGCGCGCCACGGGCGCGTCCACCCTACGGGTCAGGCTGGCACCGGCCGGTACGGACGCGGTGTCCCTACTGGTGGCCGACGGCGCCGGCGAGCCGGTGGCGTCCGTCGAGTCGCTGACACTGCGCGCGGTGTCGGCCGAGCAGCTCCGCAAGCGCTCCGGTGACGCGATGTTCACCGTCGAGCGGGCGCCGCTGACCCTGCCCGCCGACGACGCGGACGGGACGGCGGTGGCGTACGTCCCGGACATCGCCGCACTGGCTGAGGCCGACGGGCCGTCGCAGCCGGACGTGGTCGTGGTCCCGTGCCCCGACGGCCCGGAAGGGGCGACCGAGGCCGAGCGGGTCCGCACGGTCACCACCGACGTGCTGCGGCTGGTTCAGCGCTGGTTCGCCGAGGACCGGACGGCGCGCCTCGTGCTGGTGGCGCGCTGTGACGACCTCGCGCACGCCGCGGCGGGCGGACTGGTGCGCTCGGCCCAGGCGGAGAACCCCGGCCGGTTCGTGCTGCTCGAAACCGACCGCCCGGACGAGGCGGCCGCGTTCGTGCCCGGCGTCGTGCTGTCCGGCGAGCCCCACGTCGTCGTCCGCGAAGGGGAGGCCAGCGCACCGCGCCTGGCCCGCGCCGCCTCCCTGGCACCGGAGGACGCGGCCACCGGCCCCGCGGACGAAGCCGCCTCCGCCCCCGACGAGGGCACTGCCTTTGACCTCGGCACCGTGCTGCTCACCGGTGCCTCCGGCGCGCTGGGTAAAACCCTCGCCCGTCACCTGGTGACCGGACACGGCGTGCGCCGGCTGCTGCTCGTCAGCCGCCGTGGCGCGGACGCCCCGGGTGCGGCGGACCTGAAGGCCGAACTCGCGGCGCTCGGCGCCGAAGCGACGTGGGCCGCCTGCGACCTCGCCGAACGGGACGCCCTCGCCCGGCTGCTGGCCGCCACCCCGGTCGACTCCGTCGTGCACACCGCCGGCGTGCTCGACGACGGAGTGATCACCGCGCTGACCCCGGAGCGCATGGGCGCGGTCCTCGCGCCCAAGGCCGACGCCGTGCTCAACCTGGACGAGCTCACCGGCCAGAACACGACGTTCGTGCTGTTCTCCTCCGCAGCGGGCGTCTTCGGCACCCCCGGCCAGGGCAACTACGCCGCGGCCAACGCCTTCCTCGACGCCTTCGCCCGGCACCGCCACGCCCAGGGACGGCCCACGGTCTCGCTGGCGTGGGGCCTGTGGGAGCAGGAGGGCGCCATGGCCGACGCCCTCGACGAGGCGGGCAGGTCGCGGATGGCGCGCTCCGGCGTCCTGCCGCTGCCCACCGAGGCCGGACTGCGGCTGTTCGACGCGGCGCTCGCCTCCAACGAGCCCGCACTCGTGCCCGTCCGCCTCGACACCGCCGCCCTGCGCAACCGGGCGGCAGAAACCGTACCGGCCCTGCTGCGTGGACTCGTCCGCGTCTCCATACGCGGCACGGCCCAGCGCGCCGCCACCGGATCCCTGGCCGAACGCCTCGCCGGTCTGGCCGCCGACGAGCGCGACGAGGCCCTCCTGGAACTGGTCCGGGGCGAGGTCGCCGCCGTGCTCGGTCACTCCTCGCCCCGGGCCGTCCAGCCCACGTACGCCTTCCAGGACCTGGGCTTCGACTCGCTGACGGCCGTGGAACTGCGCAACCGGCTCGTCACGGCCACCGGCCTGCGCCTGCCCGCCACCCTCGTCTTCGACCACCCCACCCCCGCCGCTCTCGCCCGGCACCTCGGCACCGAACTCCTCGGCGACGCCCCCGCCGTCACGGCCAGGGCCGCGGCGCGGCGGACCGCGACCGCCGCCGACGAGCCGATCGCCATCGTCGGCATGAGCTGCCGCCTCCCGGGCGGGGTCCGCTCGCCGGAGGACCTGTGGCGGCTGGTGGCCTCCGGCCGGGACGGCATCTCCCGGTTCCCGGACAACCGCGGCTGGGACATCGACGCGCTCTACGACCCCGACCCCGACCGGCACGGCAAGACGTACGCGCGCGACGGCGGCTTCCTGCACGAGGCGGCCGAGTTCGACGCCGGCTTCTTCGGCATCAGCCCCCGCGAGGCCCTGGCGATGGACCCGCAGCAGCGGCTGCTGCTGGAGGCGTCCTGGGAGGCGTTCGAACGCGCCGGGATCGACCCGGCGACCATCCGGGGCAGCCGTACCGGCGTCTTCACCGGCCTGATGTACCACGACTACGGCCAGGGCCCGCGCGAACTGCCCGAGGGCGTCGAGGGACTGCTCACCACCGGAGGCTCCGGCAGCGTCGCCTCCGGGCGCGTGTCCTACACCTTCGGCCTGGAGGGCCCCGCCGTCACGATCGACACGGCCTGCTCCTCGTCGCTCGTCGCCCTGCACCTGGCCGTCCAGTCGCTGCGCAACGGCGAGTGCACGATGGCGCTGGCCGGCGGCGTCACGGTCATGGCCGGCCCGACGGTTTTCGTGGAGTTCAGCCGGCAGCGCGGGTTGTCGCCCGATGGTCGGTGCAAGGCGTTCGCGGCCGGTGCGGACGGTACGGGCTGGGGCGAGGGCGTGGGCCTGTTGTTGGTGGAGCGGCTGTCGGACGCGGAGCACAACGGTCACCGCGTGCTGGCGGTGGTTCGCGGCAGCGCGGTGAACCAGGACGGTGCGTCCAACGGTCTGACCGCGCCCAACGGCCCTTCGCAGCAGCGGGTGATCCGGCAGGCGCTGGGGTCCGCAGGGCTCACGCCGGCCGATGTGGACGCGGTCGAGGCGCACGGCACGGGCACGACCCTGGGTGACCCGATCGAGGCGCAGGCGCTCCTCGCCACGTACGGGCAGGAGCGGCCCGCAGGACAGCCCCTGTGGCTGGGCTCGCTGAAGTCCAACATCGGTCACACCCAGGCGGCCGCGGGCGTCGCCGGTGTGATCAAGATGGTCATGGCCATGCGCCACGGAGTGCTCCCGCAGACCTTGCACGTCGACGAACCCACGCCGCACGTGGACTGGTCGGCCGGTGACGTCCGGCTGCTGACGGAGGCCGTCGCATGGCCCGAGTCGGACCGCCCGCGCCGTGCCGCCGTGTCGTCCTTCGGCGTCAGCGGCACCAACGCCCACACCATCATCGAACAGGCCCCCGCGACCGAGGAACCGCCCCCGACGTCCGACTCCGGTGCGGCCGTTCCGTGGATGCTCTCCGGCAGGACCGAAGCCGCGCTGCGGGCGCAGGCCGCCAGCCTCGCGTCCTTCTTGGACGGCAACGACGGCGACAACGACAGGGACGACGTCGGCGAGGCGGCCTTGGCGGCCGACGTGGCGTACTCGCTGGCCACGACCAGGGCGGCCTTCGAACACCGCGCCGTGGTGGTCGGGCAGACCCTCCAGGAGCTCCGGCAGGGACTGGCCGGTGTCGCCGGCGGCGCCACGCCGCCCGGCGTGGTGACCGGCACCGCACACACCGGCGGCAAGACCGTCTTCGTCTTCCCCGGGCAGGGGTCGCAGTGGGTGGGCATGGCCGCCGAACTGCTGGAGACCTCACCGGTCTTCCGCGACCGGATCGACGCCTGCGAGCGCGCCCTCGCCCCGCACGTGGACTGGTCGCTGACCGCGGTGCTGTGCGGCACGTCCGAGGTCGAGCAGGACCGGGTCGACGTGCTGCAGCCCGTGCTGTGGGCGATGACGGTCGCCCTCGCCGAGGTGTGGCGCTCCTTCGGGGTGACCCCCGACGCGGTCGTGGGGCACTCCCAGGGCGAGGTCTCCGCGGCGGTGATCGCCGGAGCAATCTCCCTGGAGGACGGAGCGCGCGTCGTGGTGCGGCGCAGCCTTGCGGTCCGCGAACTCCAGGGCCGCGGCGCCATGGCCTCGGTGACGCTCCCGGACGAGAAGGCGCGCGAACTGGTCGGCCGGTGGACCGGCCGCCTCGGCATCGCCGCCGTGAACGGGCCCGCCACCGTTGTGGTCTCCGGGGACACCGACGCCCTCGACGAATTCCTCGCGCACTCCCAACAGGAGGGCATCCAGGCCCGCAGGGTCGCCGTCGACTACGCCGCGCACTCGCCGCAGATCGAACGCGTCGAAGCGCAGGCGAGCGAGGGGTTCGCCGGCATCAGTCCGCTCCCCGGCTCCGTGCCCTTCTACTCCACGGTGACGGGCGGGAAGCTGGCCGCGGACGAGCTGGGCTCCGGCTACTGGTACCGCAACATGCGGCAGACGGTGCGGTTCCACGACGCGATCCGGGCCGCTCTGGCCGACGGGCACGACGTGTTCGTCGAAGTCAGCCCGCACCCCGTCCAGTTGGCGGGCATTCAGGACGCCATCGAGGCCGCCGACGCGGACGCCGCGGTCGTACCGACGCTGCGCCGCCGCGACGGCGGACGGAACCGGCTGATGCTGGCCCTGGCCCAGGCCCTTGTGCACGGCGTCGCCATCGACTGGGACGCCGTCCTGCCGGGCGCGCGCCGCGTCGACCTCCCGACCTACGCGTTCCAGCACGAGCGGTACTGGCTGGAGGCGGGCGTTCCGGCCGGTGACGTACGAGCGGCCGGGCTGGACGCCGCCGATCACCCGTTTCTGGGCGCGGCGGTGGAGTTGCCGGACGCCGGCGGCCACCTGCTGACCGGGCTGCTGTCCCTGCAAGCCCAGCCCTGGCTGGCCGACCACGCGGTGCTGGGCTCGGTGCTGCTGCCGGGCACGGCTTTCGTGGAACTGGCCGCCCACGCCGCGGCCGAGACCGGCTGCGACCTGGTCGAGGAGCTCACCCTGCAGGCACCGCTGGTGCTGCCCGAGCACGGCGGCGTCGCGGTCCAGGTGCTCGTGGGCGCCCAGGACGACTCCGGCCGACGCCCGCTGAGCGTGCACTCGCGAGCCGGGGACGACGGCCCCTGGATCCGCAACGCCACCGGCGTCCTCGCCGCCGGCGGAACCCCCTCCGGCACCGACCTGAGCAGCTGGCCCCCGGCCGACGCGCAGCCGGTGGACCTGGACGGCTTCTACGACCGGCTGGCGGACCTCGGCCTGAGCTACGGCCCGCTCTTTCAGGGGCTGCGTGCCGCCTGGCGCGGCCACGACGCGGTCTACGCCGAACTCGCCCTCCCCGACGAGGCGCAGGCGGACGCGTTCGGCGTGCACCCGGCCCTGCTCGACTCCGCGCTGCACGCGCTGGGCGCGGGCGGCCTCGTACCGGCTGCCGACGGGCCCCTGCTGCCCTTCGCGTGGTCCCGCGTCACGGTGCACGGAACCGGAGCGGCCGGCCTGCGGGTACGGCTCTCCCAGGCCGGCGGGGACGCGGTACGGCTGGAGGCCGCCGACGGCACGGGCCGTCCCGTCGTGTCGGTGGAGTCGCTGACGCTGCGCCCGGTGTCGGCCGAGCAGCTGCGCACGAGCTCCCGTGACTCCCTGTTCACCGTGCAGTGGGCGCCTCTCACCGCCCCTGCTGACGCACACGCCCCGGTCGTACGGGCCTACGACGACATCGCCGCCCTCTTCGCCGCCCCCGAGGCGGAGACCGGAGCGCAGGCGGACGTGGACGCCGTCGTCGTCCCCTGCCCGGCCGGGTCGGGCACCGACGCCGGACGGGTCCGGGACGTCCTCGCCGAGGTGCTCCGGCTGGTCCAGTGGTGGCTGGCCGAGGACCGGGCCGCCCGCCTGGTGCTGGTGACCCGGGGCGCGGTCGCCGCCGGGGACGACCCAGCAGCGGGCGACCCCGTGCAGGCCGCTGTGTGGGGCCTGGTCCGGTCGGCACAGTCGGAGAACCCGGACCGCATCGTCCTCCTCGACACCGACGAGGACGCCGACGCAGAGCAGGTCGCGGCGACGGCCGTCCCCCGACTCGTCGCCTCCGAAGAGCCGCAGGCGGCACTGCGCGGCGACGCGCTCCTGCTGCCCCGGCTCGCCAGGGCCGCCGCCGACGCCCCGCGGGCCACCCCGGACTTCGGGACCGGCAGGGTGCTCCTGACCGGCGCGTCCGGTGCCCTGGGCGGACTCGTCGCCCGGCACCTGGTCGCCGAACACGGGGTGCGCAGCCTGTTGCTGATGAGCCGGCGCGGCGCGGACGCCGAGGGTGCGGCGGAGCTCCAGGAGGAACTGACCGCCGCGGGTGCCGAAGTGCTCTGGGCCGCCTGCGACGTGGCCGACCGCGACGCCCTCGCCGAGGTGCTGTCCGGCACGCCGGTGACGGCCGTGGTGCACACGGCCGGCGTCCTCGACGACGGCGTGATCGGTTCGCTCACGCCGGAGCGCATGGAGATGGTGCTGCGCCCCAAGGTCGACGCGGTGCTGAACCTGCACGAGCTGGCGGGCGACGTGTCGGCGTTCGTCCTCTTCTCCTCGCTCGCCGGCACGCTCGGCACCCCCGGCCAGGCCAACTACGCCGCGGCCAACGCCTTCCTGGACGCCTTCGCCCGGCGCCGCCGGGCCCAGGGCCTGCCCGCGATGTCGCTGCCATGGGGCCTGTGGCAGCGCACCGGCACCATGACCGAAGGCCTCGGCGGCGCCGACCGGACCCGGCTCGCCCGCGGCGGCGTCCTGCCACTGTCCGACGAGGACGGCCTGGAACTCCTCGACGCCGCGCTCGCGCTGCAGGAGCCCCTGGTGGTGGCGGCACGGCTGGACCTCGCCGCCCTGCGGAACGCGACCGCCCCGGTGCCGCCGCTGCTCAGGGCGCTCGTCGGCGGCCGGCCGCGGCGCACGGACCGGGCGGCTGCCGTACCGCTGGCGCAGCGGATCGCGGGCCTGCCCGAGAGCGAGCGCGAAGAGGCCGTGCTGGACCTCGTCCGGTCCGAGGTCGCCGCCGTCCTCGGACACAGCTCGGCCAAGGCCGTCCAGCCCGACCAGGCCTTCGGCGACCTGGGCTTCGACTCGCTGACCGCGGTGGAGCTCCGCAACCGGATGAACAAGGCCACCGGCCTGCGGCTGCCCGCGACGCTGGTCTTCGACCACCCGACGCCCGCGATGCTCGCGCGGCGGGTGCTGAAAGACCTCCCCGGTGGTACGGCCGGGACGGCGCCGGTCTTCGACGAGCTCGACCGCCTCGCCGCCGCCCTCGACGGCGCCGGAGCGGACGGCATCGACAACATCACCCGAACCAAGATCAACATGCGTCTCCAGGCACTGCTCGCCCGCTGGAACGGGAACGAGCCGGCCGATCCGGGAGGCGCCGGCGGAGCCGAGGACGAAGACGACCTCAGCTCGGCGAGCGACGAGGAGCTGTACGAGCTCCTCGACGACGAACTCGGCATCTCCTGAACTGCGCAGCCAAAAAGGGCGGGCGACACCGATGATGAACGAAGACAAGCTCCGGGACTACCTCAAGCGGACCACCACCGACCTGCGCCAGGTTCGGCGGCGCGTGCGCGAGCTGGAGGCCCGCGACCAGGAGCCGATCGCGATTGTGGGTATGAGCTGCCGGTTCCCCGGCGGCGTCAGCTCCCCCGAGGAGCTGTGGCGGCTGCTGGCCGAGGGCAAGGACGCCATCTCGCAGTTCCCCGAGGACCGCGGCTGGGACGTCGACGCACTCTACGACCCCGACCCCGAGCAGCCCGGCAAGGTCTACACCCGGCAGGGCGGCTTCCTGCACGACGCGGCGGACTTCGACGCCGAGTTCTTCGGGATTTCGCCGCGTGAGGCGCTGGCCATGGACCCACAGCAGCGGCTGCTGCTGGAGGCCGCCTGGGAGGCCTTCGAGCACGCGGGCATCGACCCCGCCGGCCTCAAGGGCAGCCGCACCGGCGTCTTCGCGGGCCTGATGTACCACGACTACGGCTTCACGCCCGGCGTCCTCCCCGAAGGGGTCGAGGGGCTGATGAGCACCGGCAACTCCGGCAGCGTCGCCTCCGGGCGCATCGCCTACACCTTCGGCTTCGAGGGCCCCGCGGTCACGGTCGACACCGCCTGCTCGTCCTCGCTCGTCGCCCTGCACCTCGCCGTGCAGGCGCTGCGCACCGGCGAGTGCTCCATGGCGCTCGCCGGCGGCGTGACGGTCATGGCGGGCCCGAGCGCCTTCGTCGAGTTCAGCCGCCAGCGCGGACTCGCCCCCGACGGCCGCTGCAAGTCCTTCGCGGCGGCGGCGGACGGCGCGTCCTGGTCCGAAGGCGCCGGCCTGCTGCTCGTGGAGCGGCTGCGGGACGCCCGCCGGCTCGGCCACAAGGTGCTCGCGGTCGTCCGGAGCAGCGCCGTCAACCAGGACGGCGCGTCCAACGGCCTGACCGCGCCGAACGGCCCCTCGCAGCAGCGCGTGATCCTCGAAGCGCTGGCCGGTGCCCGGCTGTCCGCCGAGGAGGTCGACGCCGTCGAAGCACACGGCACGGGCACCAACCTCGGCGACCCGATCGAGGCGCAGGCGCTGCTGGCGACCTATGGACAAGAGCGCGAACGGCCGCTCCTGCTCGGCTCGCTGAAGTCCAACATCGGCCATACGCAGGCCGCGGCAGGTGTCGCCGGTGTGATCAAGATGGTGCTGGCGATGCAGCACGGCGTGCTGCCGAAGACCCTCCACGTGGACCGGCCGACCCCGCAGGTCGACTGGTCGGCCGGCTCGGTCGACCTGCTGACCGAGGCGATCGCGTGGCCGGAGACGGACCACCCTCGCCGGGCCGGGATCTCGTCGTTCGGGATCAGCGGCACCAATGCGCACGTGATCCTCGAGCAGGCGCCCGAACCGGAGGCGGAGGACCCGGCCGACGACACGACTGAAGGCGAGGGCGTGGCCGAGGAACTGCTGCGGGCCCGGACCACGGTGGTGCTGTGGGTACTCTCCGCGAAGACCGGGGAGGCGCTGCGAGAGCAGGCACAACGACTGCTGTCGTCCGTGGACCTCGCGGCCGCGTCACCGGCCGACGTGGGGTTCTCGCTGGCGGCCACCCGCTCGGCGCTGGAGCATCGGGCGGCGGTCGTCGGCGCCGACGGGGAAGAGCTGCGCGCGATCCTGACCGCCCTCGCGGCGGGCGAGCCCGCGGCACAGGTGGTGACGGGGCGCGCCGGGGCCGACCGGGGCAAAGTCGGGTTCCTGTTCTCGGGTCAGGGCTCGCAACGGATCGGCATGGGGCGCGAGTTGTACGAGGTGTACCCCGTGTTCGCTGCGGCCTACGACGAGGTGTGCGCGCTTCTGGACGCCCAGGTCGACGTCGATGCGGACACGCTTCATCAGACGGGTTCGACGCAGCCCGCGTTGTTCGCCGTCGAGGTGGCGCTGTTTCGGCTGTTGGAGTCGTGGGGTGTCCGGCCGGATTATGTGGCGGGTCATTCGGTGGGTGAGATTGCGGCTGCTCATGTGGCGGGTGTGTTGTCGCTCGAGGATGCGGCGGGGCTGGTGTCGGCGCGGGCTGCGTTGATGCAGGCCCTGCCTGCGGGCGGCGCGATGGTGGCGGTGCAGGCGGCCGAGGACGAGGTGCTGCCGCATTTGACCGACGACGTCGGTGTCGCGGCGATCAACGGCCCTCAGTCGGTCGTGGTCTCCGGCGCTGAGGACGCGGTCATGGCGGTTGCCGAGGTGTTTGCCGGTCAGGGCCGTAAGACCTCCCGGTTGAAGGTCAGTCACGCGTTCCACTCGCCGCTGATGGATCCGATGCTGGAGGAGTTCGGCGAGGTCGTCCGCGGTCTTGCCTTCAGTGAGCCGCGGATCCCGGTGGTCTCCAACCTCACGGGCGGCCTGGCCGAGGCGTACACCCCCGAGTACTGGGTCCGGCACGTCCGTGAGGCGGTCCGTTTCGCCGATGGCGTGCGGACCCTGCACGAGCTGGGTGTGACCACGTTCGTGGAGATCGGCCCGGGCGGCGTGCTGAGCGCCCTCGCCCAGGGCTGCCTCGACGACGCGGACATCGTCACCGTTCCCGCTCTGCGTACCGACCGTCCCGAACCCCAGGCGCTCACGCTCGCCGTCGGGCAGTTGCACACCCACGGCGTCTCCCCGGACTGGCAGGCGCTGTTCCCCGGCGCCCAGCGTGTCGACCTGCCCACGTACGCCTTCCAGCGCGAGCGCTACTGGCTCAAAGGCACGGCCGCGCTCGACGTCTCCTCGGCGGGCCTGGACTCCTCCGGCCACGCCCTGCTCGGCGCGGTGGTGGAGACCGCCGGGGCGCAGGACGTGCTGTTCACCGGCCGGCTGTCCCCGGCCGACCTGCCCTGGATCGCGGAACACACGGTCGGTGGCGTGCCGGTGCTCCCGGTCGCCGCGTTCGTGGAGCTCGCCCTGTCCGCGGGACGGCAGGCCGGGTTCCCGTACCTGGAACAGTTGGACGTGGAGGCCCCGCTGGTTCTGGCCGAACAGGGCGCCGTCCGCATCCAGGTGCAGATCGGTGCGGACGCCGACCCTGACCGGCGCTCGGTGCGCGTCTTCAGCCGGCCCGCTGCGGGCAGCTCCGGCGAGCCGTGGGTCCGCCACGTCACCGGAGAGCTCACCCGGAACACTCCGGCGCCGGAGTTCGACCAGATGATCTGGCCGCCGACGGGTGCCGAACCCGTGGACGTCGAGGGCCGTCCGGGCCTGCGCGCCGCCTGGCGCGCCGGGGACGAGTTGTACGCCGAGGCCGAACTGCCGGTCACGGAGCGGGACCGGGCGGACCGCTACACCCTGCACCCCGTCCTGCTGGACGCCGCCCTCGGCATCGCGGCGTCGGACCGCGCCGCAGACCCCGGCGAGGTGCTCATGCCCCACGCCTGGAGCGGCATGTCCGTGCACACTCCGGGGCCCGGGGCCGTACGCATCCGCATCCGGCCCGCCGGCGACGACGCGGTGGCGATCGAACTGTCCGACACCGACGGCTCTCCCGTCGCCTCGGTCGCGTCCGTCCGGACGCGGACGATGACTGCGCAGCAGATACTGGCCTCGCGCGTGGCGCACCAGGACTGGATGTTCGAGGTCGACTGGGTCGAGCACACCGCGGCCTCCGCTCCCGCCACTGCTCCCGAAGCCGACTGGGCGGTCCTCGGCGACGAGGGTGCTTACTCCGACATCGACGCGCTCCGCAAGGCGGTCGACGGCGGTGCGGCCACGCCCGCCCACGTCCTCCTGCCCTGCGCCCCGAGCGAAGGGGATGCCGCCGCAGCGACGCGGGGGCTACTGACCGATGTGCTGTCGGCCGTCCAGGAGTGGGTCGCCGACGAGCGGTTCTCCGACGCGCGGCTCGTGGTGATGACGCGCGGAGCCGTCGAGCTGGACGGCACGGCTTTGGACCTCGCGCACGTCGCGGTCTCCGCTCTGGTGAAGTCGGCCCAGACCGAGCACCCGGACCGGCTCCTGCTCGTCGACGCGGACGACTCGGTCACGAACGGCGGCATGGTCACTGACGGCGGCATCGACCCGGCGTTGGCCGCGGCGCTCGCCGCTCTGGACGAGCCGCAGGCCGCGGTGCGCGACGGAAAGCTGTACGTGCCGCGCCTCGCCCGGATCACCCCGCCCGAGGAGCCCGCCGGTCACGCGTGGGACCCCGAGGGGACCGTGCTGCTCACCGGCGCGACCGGTGGCCTCGGACGGTCGCTCGCGCGGCACCTCGTCGCCGAACGCGGCGCACGGAGGCTACTGCTGGCCAGTCGGCGCGGCCCCGCGGCCGAAGGCGTCGGCGAACTCGTCGCCGCCCTCTCCGAGCTGGGCGCGCACGTCGACGTCGCCGCCTGTGACATCGCGGACCGGGACGCCCTCGCCGAACTGCTGGCCTCCGTCCCGGCCGAGCACCCGCTCGTGGCCGTGGTGCACGCGGCGGCGGCCCTGGACGACGGCGTGATCACCGCCCTGACCCCGGAGCGCCTGGACACCGTGCTGCGGCCGAAGGCCGACGGGGCGCTGCACCTGCACGAGCTGACCCGAGACCTGAACCTCTCCGCGTTCGTGCTCTTCTCCTCCTTGGCCGGAGTGCTGGGCAGCGCCGGCGCGGCCGGCTACGCCGCTGCGAACGCCTTCCTCGACGGGCTGGCGCGGCAGCGCCGGGCCGCGGGCCTGTCCGGCACCTCGCTGGCGTGGGGCCTGTGGACGGACAACGGCGGCATGGGCGACCGGATCACCGACGCCGACCGCAACCGGATGGGGCGGGCCGGAGTCGTGCCGTTCACCCCGGCGGAGGGGCTGGCCCTGTTCGACGCCGCCCTCACCGTGGACCGGCCGGTGATCGTGCCGGTCCGGCTGGACGTTCCAGGACTGCGCGCCATGGCCCGCGCGGGCATGCTGCCCGCCGTCCTCCGCGGCCTCGTCGGCGACACCGGCGCCGCGGCCGGCGAGGCCGCGGCAGCGGGGACCCCCGCCCTGGCCCGCCGCCTCGCCGGGATACCGGAGGCCGACCAGGAGAAGGTCCTGCTGGACCTGGTGCGCCATCAGGCGGCAGCCGCCCTCGGCCACGCCACCGCTGCCCGCATCGAGCCCACCACGGCCTTCCGGGACATCGGCTTCGACTCCCTGACCGCCGTGGAACTGCGCAACCGGCTCAAGGCCGCGACCGGGCTCCGGCTCAAGCCCACCCTGGTCTTCGACCACCCCAACCCCGTCGCGATCGCCCGGCTCCTCCACAAGGACCTGGTGCTCGACCTCACCGCCGAGGCCCCACCCGTTCTCGGCGAACTGGACCGGCTGGAGGCGCAGCTCACCGCACTCGCCCCAACGGACGCGGTGCGGGACAAGGTCACCGCCCGGCTCAAGGCGCTGCTCTGGAAGTGGACCGACACCCACCAGGACGCCGCGGCGAACACCGCCGACGCCGGCCACGGCACCGACCGCGACTTCGACCTCGACCGGATCGACGCCGCCACCGACGACGAGATGTTCGACCTCATCGACCAAGAGCTCGGGTCTCACTGACTCATCTCACGCACTGCTACCGAGGACGTAAAACATGTCGAACGACGACAAGCTCAGGGATTACCTCAAGCGCGTGATGGTGGACCTGAGCCAGACCCGCAGGCAGCTGGGTGAGCTGGAGGCGAAGGACACCGAGCCCATCGCCATCGTCGGGATGGCCTGCCGCTACCCAGGCGGGGTCGGCTCGCCCGAGGACCTGTGGCACCTGGTCGCCTCAGGCGGCGACGGCGTGTCCGAGTTCCCCACCGACCGCGGCTGGGACCTGGACACGATCTACGATCCCGAGCCCGGGCGGACGGGCCGCACGTACGTGCGCGAAGGCGGCTTCCTCTACGACGCCGGCGAGTTCGACCCCGCGTTCTTCGGGATCTCCCCCCGCGAGGCCCTGGTCATGGACCCGCAGCAGCGGCTGCTCCTGCAGACCTCCTGGGAGGCCCTCGAACGCGCGGGCATCGACCCCGTCACCGCACGCGGCACCCGAGCCGGCGTGTTCGTCGGCACCAACGGCCAGGACCACGCCTACCTCCAGCGGCAGGGCGACAGCGACAGCGAGGCCCACCTCGTCACCGCGAACACCGCCGCCGTGGTGTCCGGCCGCATCTCCTACGCCCTCGGCCTCGAAGGCCCGGCGGTCACCGTCGACACGGCCTGCTCGTCCTCGCTGGTGGCGCTCCACCTGGCCGCCCAGGCGCTGCGCCGCAGCGAGTGCTCGCTCGCCCTGGCCGGCGGCGTGACCGTGATGGCCACGCCGAACACCTTCATCGCGTTCAGTGCGCAGCGCGGCCTGTCGCCCGACGGCCGCTGCCGCGCGTTCTCCTCGACCGCCGACGGCACGGGCATGTCCGAAGGCGTCGGCGTGCTCCTGCTGGAGCGCTTGTCCGACGCCCGTCGGCTCGGCCACGACGTGCTCGCCGTCATCCGCGGCAGCGCCGTCAACCAGGACGGCGCCTCCAACGGCCTCACGGCCCCGAACGGCCCGTCGCAAGAGCGCGTGATCCGGCAGGCGCTGGAGAACGCACGCCTGACCGCCTCCCAGGTCGACGCGGTAGAGGCGCACGGCACGGCCACCACCCTCGGCGACCCGATCGAGGCGGAGGCGCTGCTCGCCACGTACGGCCAGGAGCACTCGGACGACCGGCCCCTGTGGCTGGGATCCATCAAGTCCAACATCGGTCACACGCAGGCCGCCGCGGGTGTCGCCGGTGTGATCAAGATGGTGATGGCCATCCGCAACGGCGTCCTGCCGCAGACGCTGGACGTGGACGAGCCGACAGCTCAGGTCGACTGGTCGGCGGGCGGCGTCAAGCTCCTGACCGAGGCCGTCGCATGGCCCGAGTCGGACCACCCCCGCCGCGCCGCGATCTCCTCCTTCGGCGTCAGCGGCACCAACGCGCACACGATCATCGAGCAGGCCCCGGCCCTCGACCAGGAGCCCGCCGCAGAGCCGGCCGGCGCCCCGGCCGCCGGCGCGCTGCCGTGGGTGCTCTCGGCGAAGAGCGACGCGGCGCTGCGCGCCCAGGCGGAGCGCCTGCTCTCCTTCCTGGAGGACGGCCGAAGCGATCAGACCGGCCCCGGCCGCTCGCCGGCCGACATCGGCTTCTCCCTCGCCACGACGCGCACCGCCTGGGACCGCCGGGCGGCCGTCGTCGGCGAGAGCCTGGAGGAACTCACCGAAGGCGTAAGGGCACTGGCCTCCGGCACCCCGTCCGCTGCCGTCGTCCACAACGCGGCCCGCCACGGCGACAAAACCGGGTTCCTGTTCTCCGGGCAGGGCTCGCAGCGGGCCGGCATGGGGCGCGAACTCTACGACGCCTTCCCGGCGTTCGCCGCGGCCTACGACGAGATCCGCGCCCACCTCGACGTCACCCTCGACACGGACGCGGAGCAGCTCAACCAGACGGGTTCGACGCAGCCGGCGTTGTTCGCTGTTGAGGTGGCGCTGTTTCGGCTGTTGGAGTCGTGGGGTGTCCGGCCGGATTATGTGGCGGGTCATTCGGTGGGTGAGATTGCGGCTGCTCATGTGGCGGGTGTGTTGTCGCTGGAGGATGCGGCGAGGCTGGTGTCGGCGCGGGCTGCGTTGATGCAGGCCCTGCCTGCGGGCGGTGCGATGGTGGCGGTGCAGGCGGCCGAGGACGAGGTGCTGCCGTACCTGACCGACGAGGTCGGCATCGCGGCGATCAACGGCCCGCGGTCGGTCGTGGTCTCCGGGGCCGAGGATGCGGTGCTGGAGATCGTCGAGGTCTTCACCCAACAGGGCCGCAAGGCCTCCCGGTTGAAGGTCAGTCACGCGTTCCACTCGCCGCTGATGGATCCGATGCTGGAGGAGTTCGGCGAGGTCGTCCGCGGTCTTGCCTTCAACGAGCCACAGATTCCCGTGGTCTCGAACCTCACCGGTCGCTTGGCCGAGACGTACACGCCCGAGTACTGGGTGCGACACGTGCGCGAAGCGGTCCGCTTCGCCGACGGCATCGAGACCCTCGGCGAGCTGGGTGTGACCACCTTCGTGGAGATCGGCCCGGGCGGTGTCCTGAGCGGCATGGCGCAGGGCTGTGTGGACGACATCGTCACCATCCCCGTACTCCGAGCCGACCGCCCCGAGCAGCAGGCGGTCATCACCGCGCTCGCCGAACTGCACGTCAGCGGCGCAGAAGTGGACTGGCACGCCCTCTTCCCGGGCGCCCGGCGCGTCGGCCTGCCCACCTACGCCTTCCAACAGCAGCGCTACTGGCTGGAGGCCCCCGAGGCCCCCGAGACCGAGACGGCCGCCGTGGACGCGGTCGACGCCGAGTTCTGGGCGAGCGTCGAGAGCGAGGACGCGCAGTCCCTCGCCGCCACGCTGGGGCTGAACCCCGAGGAACTGGACGTCGTGGTCCCGAAGTTGTCCGCCTGGCGGCGCCGGCGGCGCGAGCAGTCCGTCGTGGACGGCTGGCGCTACCAGCTGGCCTGGCAGCCGCTGAACGGCCTGTCCGCCGGCGACCTCTCGGGCAGCACATGGCTGTTCGCCGCGCCCGAGGGCGACGAGTGGGCCGGGACGGTCCGCGCGGCCCTCGCCGGACGCGGCGCGCACCTGATCCCGCTGACGGTTGCCGCCGACGCCGACCGCGCGTCCCTGACCGGCGAGTTGACCCGGGCCTCAGCCGAAGCCGGATCGCTCGACGGCGTCCTGTCGCTGCTCGCGACCGACGAGACCGCCTCGCCCGAGCACCCCGCGCTCTCCCAGGGTCTCGCGCAGACCGTGGCACTGGCCCAGGCGCTGGGCGACGCGGGCGTCGACGCGCCGCTGTGGTGCGCCACCCGCGGCGCGGCCGCCACCGGCCGCTCCGACGACGCACCGCTCAGCGCGGTGCAGAACCAGGTGTGGGGCCTCGGCCGCGCCCTGGCCCTGGAGCACGCCCGGCGCTGGGGCGGCCTGATCGACCTGCCCGCGGCCGTCGACGAGCGCGCCGCCGGCCGTATCGCCGCCGTACTGAGCCAGGGAGCCGACGCTGCGGATGTCCAGGAGGACCAGGTCGCCGTCCGCGCCACCGGCGTGTTCACCGCCCGGCTCGCCCATGCCCGAAGCGGCGCCGGCCGGCCGTGGTCGCCGCGCGGCACCGTCCTGATCACCGGTGGTACGGGTGCGCTGGGCGGGCACGTCGCCCGCTGGCTCGCCGGTGCCGGTGCCGAACACCTGGTGCTCACCAGCCGCCGCGGTGCCGACGCGCCCGGCGCGACCGCGCTCAAGGCCGAACTGGAGGAGCTGGGAGCGCGCGTCACCCTCGCCGTGTGCGACGTCGCCGACCGCGACGCGCTGGCGGCGCTGCTCGCCGGGCACACCTTCACCTCCGTCTTCCACGCCGCCGGCGTGGAACAGTTCGCCCCCTTCGACGAGCTGACGCCGGCCGACTTCGCCCGCACGGTGGCGGCGAAGGCCCGCGGCGCCGCACACCTGGACGAGCTGCTCGGCGACCGCGAGCTGGACGCCTTCGTCCTCTTCTCCTCGATCGCCGGCGTGTGGGGCAGCGGCCTGCAGACCGCCTACGCGGCCGGCAACGCCTTCCTCGACGGGCTCGCCGCCCGGCGGAGGGCCCGGGGTCTGACCGCCACCGCGATCGCCTGGGGTCCCTGGGCCGACGGCGGCATGGTCACCGACGCCGACGAGGAGCACCTGCGCCGCCGCGGCGTCGTCACCCTGCCCGCCGCACTCGCCGTGACCGCGGTCCAGCGCGCCCTGGACTGCGACGACACAGCGGTCGTCGTGGCCGACATCGACTGGGAACGGTTCATCGGACCGTTCACCCTCGCCCGCCCGAGCGCCCTGCTGTCGGAGCTGCCCGAGGCGCGCCGCGCCGGCACCGTCACACCGGCCGGCACCGCGGCGCCGGCCGACGCCGCGCCCCTGACGGCCCGGCTCGCCGGACTGCCGGAGGCCGAGCGCACGCAGACCCTGGTCGACATGGTCCGCGCGCACGTCGCGGCCGTCCTGGGCCACTCCTCGGCGGCGGAGGTCGAGCCCGACCGGGCCTTCAAGGACCTCGGCTTCGACTCCCTGACCGCCGTCGAACTCCGCAACAGGGTGAACACGGCGACCGGCCTCGCGCTGCCGCCCACGCTGGTCTTCGACTACCCCAACGCCACGGCGCTCGCCCGCTTCCTGCACAGCGAGCTGCTCGGATCGCAGGCCGCCGTGGAGCAGAAGCAGCACACGGCTGCCGACGACGAGCCCATCGCCATCGTGGCGATGAGCTGCCACCTGCCCGGCGGCGTCGACTCGCCCGAGGCGCTGTGGGACCTGGTGACATCCGGCGGCGACGCCATCTCCGGCTTCCCGTCGAACCGCGGCTGGGACGTCGAGGCCCTCTACGACCCCGACCCCGATCGCCCCGGCAAGACGTACGCGCGCGACGGCGGATTCCTTTATGGCGCCACCGACTTCGACGCCGGCTTCTTCGGGATCTCTCCGCGTGAGGCGCTGGCCATGGACCCGCAGCAGCGCCTGATGCTGGAGACCTCGTGGGAGGCCTTCGAGCGGGCCGGGATCGCCCCCGCGCAGCTGCGCGGCAGCCGGACCGGCGTCTTCGTCGGCATGGCCTACCAGGGCTACGGAGCCGATGTGCGCCGCACGCCGGAAGGCGTGGAAGGACACCGGCTCGTCGGCGGCGCGTCCAGCGTCGTCTCCGGCCGGGTGGCCTACACCTTCGGACTCGAAGGGCCCGCCGTCACGATCGACACGGCCTGCTCGTCGTCCCTGGTCGCCCTGCACCTGGCCATGCAGTCGCTGCGCAACGGCGAGTGCACGATGGCGCTGGCCGGCGGCGTCACCGTCATGGCCGGCCCGAGCGTCTTCGTGGAGTTCAGCCGCCAGCGCGGCCTGTCGCCCGACGGCCGCTGCAGGGCGTTCGGCGCGGACGCGGACGGCACCGGCTGGGCGGAGGGCGTGGGCGTGGTGCTCGTGGAGCGCCTCTCCGACGCCGTGCGCAACGGCCACGAGGTCCTGGCGGTCGTACGGGGCAGCGCCGTGAACCAGGACGGCGCGTCCAACGGTCTGACCGCGCCGAACGGTCCGGCGCAGCAGCGGGTGATCCACCAGGCGCTGGCCTCGGCCGGGCTCGCTCCGGGCGACGTGGACGCCGTCGAGGCACACGGCACGGGCACGACGCTGGGTGATCCGATCGAGGCGCAGGCGCTCCTCGCCACGTACGGGCAGGAGCGGCTCGAAGGACAGCCGCTGTGGTTGGGCTCGCTGAAGTCCAACATCGGCCACACGCAGGCCGCGGCAGGTGTGGCAGGTGTGATCAAGATGGTCATGGCGATGCGCCACGGCATCCTGCCGCGGACACTGCACGCGGACGAGCCGACGCCGCATGTGGACTGGTCGGCCGGTGACGTCCGGCTGCTGACGGAGGCGATCGCATGGCCCGAGTCGGACCGCCCGCGCCGCGCCGCGATCTCGTCCTTCGGCGTCAGCGGCACCAACGCCCACACCATCATCGAGCAGGCCCCCGTCACGGCGGAGCTGCCCCCCACGCCCGACTCCGGCGCGCTCGTGCCGTGGGTGTTGTCGGGCAAGGGCGAGCCGGCGCTGCGCGCTCAGGCGGCCAGGCTGGCCGGCCACCTCGACGCGAACGACGGCTGGACGGCTTCCGACATCGGCCTCTCACTGGCCTCCCGCGAGACGTTCGAGGACCGCGCCGTGCTCCTGGCACAGGGCTCGGACCAGCTCCGGCAAGCCCTCACCGCCCTCGCCGCCGACGAACCGGCGGCGAACGTGACGCTGGGACACGCCCGCTCCGAGGGCAGGGTCGGCTTTCTGTTCTCGGGTCAGGGTTCGCAGCGGATCGGTATGGGGCGTGAGTTGTATGCGGCGTTCCCTGCCTTCGCCGATGCGTACGACGAGGTGTGTGCGCGTCTGGAGGCGCCGGTCGACGTCGACGTCGAGACCCTGGATCAGACCGGGTGTGCCCAGCCCGCTCTCTTCGCGGTCGAGGTGGCGCTGTTCCGCCTCCTCGAATCGTGGGGCATCCGGCCGGATTACGTGGCCGGTCACTCGGTGGGTGAGATCGCGGCTGTTCATGTGGCCGGGGTGCTGTCGCTCGAGGACGCGGCGAAGCTGGTGTCGGCGCGTGCCGCGCTGATGCAGGCCCTGCCCGCCGGCGGGGCGATGGTCGCTGTCCAGGCGACCGAAGAGGAGGTGCTGCCGTACCTGACCGACGAGGTCGGTATCGCGGCTATCAACGGGCCTCAGTCCGTGGTCATTTCCGGTGCGGAGGACGCGGTTTCGGCGATTGCCCAGGTGTTCGCTGCTCAGGGCCGTAAGACGTCCCGGTTGAAGGTCAGTCATGCGTTCCATTCGCCGCTGATGGATCCGATGTTGGAGGAGTTCGGCGAGGTCGTCCGCGGTCTTGCCTTCAACGAGCCGCGGATTCCTGTGGTCTCGAATCTCACTGGTCGGCCGGCCGAGGCGTACACGCCCGAGTACTGGGTCCGGCACGTCCGCGAGGCGGTCCGTTTCGCCGACGGCATCGAGACCCTCGGCGAGCTGGGTGTGACCACGTTCGTGGAGATCGGTCCCGGCGGTGTCCTCAGCGGCATGGCGCAGGGCTGTGTGGACGACATCGTCACCATCCCCGTACTCCGAGCCGACCGCCCCGAGCAGCAGGCCCTCGTCACCGCGCTCGCCGAACTGCACACGCACGGCGTGTCCGTGGACTGGCAGGCCCTCTTCCCCGGCGCTCACCGCGTCACCCTGCCCACCTACGCCTTCCAGCGCGAGCGCTTCTGGCTGGACGGGGAGGGGGAGGGGGACCTGGCCGCTGCCGGCACCCCGACCGACGCGGCGGACTCCGGCTTCTGGGACAGCGTGGAGCGCGAGGACGCGGAGTCCCTCGCCGCGACCCTGGGCGTCAGTGCGGACGCCTCGCTGAGCGCGCTCCTGCCCCGGCTGTCCGCATGGCGCCGTCAGCGCCGCGAGCAGTCCGTGGTCGAGGGCTGGCGCTACCGCGTCACCTGGAAGCCGCTCGGCGCGCTCCCTCAGCCCGGCGCGTCCGGGACCTGGCTGCTCGTCGTGGCCGGCGAGAGCGAGTGGACCGCCTCGGTCCGCACCGCGCTCGGCGAGCGCGGCCTGGAACTGGTGACGCTCGTCGCCGGGCCCGGCACCGACCGCGGGACGCTGGCCCGCGAGCTGGCCGGCGTCGGTCCGGTGACTGGCGTGCTGTCCCTGCTCGCCGAGGACGAGAGCGCCTCGGCCGGTCACCCCGGCCTGTCGCACGGCCTGGCCGCGACCCTCTGCCTGGTGCAGGCGCTCGGCGACGCGGGCGTCGACGTCCCGCTGTGGTGTGCCACGCGCGGCGCGGTGGCCACCGGCCGCTCCGAGCGCGTGGACCGCCCGCCGCAGTCGCAGGTGTGGGGCTTCGGCCGGGCGGCGGCGTTGGAATACCCGCGGCGCTGGGGCGGACTGCTCGACCTTCCTGAGTTGCTGGACGCCCGCACCGCGGCCCGCGTGGCCGCCGTCCTCGGCCAGACGGCCGAGGACCAGGTGGCGGTCCGCGCCTCGGGCGTCTTCGGGCGCCGGCTCGTCCGGGCCGCCCGCGCCACCGGCCCCGCCCCGGGGGGGTCGCCGCGCGGCGCGGTGCTGATCACCGGCGGTGGCACGGG
>NZ_JBEXNW010000061.1:0-32574 GCF_040611295.1 Streptomyces sp. NPDC002935 | reverse complement strand
GGCGGTGAGGGCGGCGGTGGCGGTGGCGAAGGCGGTGGCGGCGGCGGTGAGGGCGGCGGCGGAACCGGTGACGGCGGCTCCTCCGGCGGCGAGGGCGGTGGCCACGGCGGTTCCGGCGGCGGTGAGGGCGGTTCCGGCGGCGGCGACGGCGGGGGCGGCGAAGAGGGCGGCGGCCACGGGCACGACGGCGGCTCCGGTGGCGGCGGGGGCGAAGGCGGCAGCGGCGGTGGCGGTGGCGGTGGTGACCAGGAGAACACCGGGCGACGCCCCGGCGGCGGCGGTGAACCCGGTGGCGGCGAAGGCGGCAGCGGCGGCGGCGACCAGGAGAACACCGGACGTCGGCCCGGCGGCGGTGGAGAACCAGGGGGCGGCGAAGGCGGCGGTGGTGGCCGCGCGGGCATCAGCGACGGCGCCGAGAGCGTGCGCGGCGGTGTGAGCACCCCCGGCCTCGGCGGCATCGCCACCCACCTCTCGCCCTCCGCGCCCGGCCCCGACACCGACGGCGGCTTCTCCGACGGAACGTTTCTCAGCGGCTCCGGCGCGGGCTGAGTCGGCGCATGCTCTGCCACGCCTGCCGCGTCCACGTGCGGCGCGACTTCCCGTACTGCCTGTACTGCGGCACGCTCCGCCGCGGCGCGGCACCGACGTCGTACGCCGCGCCGCACCTGCGTGGCGTCGACGACCCCACGCTGCTCGTCCCGCTCACCGGCCCGGTCACCACACTGGGCCGGGGCGCGGACAGCGACGTCGTCGTGCCCGACGCCAGCGTGTCGCGCCGCCACGCCCGGATCGTCCGCACGGAGTCGGGCTTCCGGATCGAGGACCTGGACTCGTTCAACGGCACGGCCGTCGCAGGCGTCGACCTGCACGGCGGCGCCGCCGACCTCGCTGACGGCACCGAGTTGTCCGTGGGCGACGTACGCCTGGTGTTCGAACAGCCCCGCGACGCCCACATCGGCCAGCGCACCCAGGTCGTCGGTACCCAGCTCACCCAACTCCCCACCGCGGTGCAGGAGGCGGCACCGGAGGCGAACGGCCCGCTCACCGCACGTCCCCGCCGCCGCTCCGGCTGGGCGCTCAAGCAGGTGCCCACCGACCGCGGCGAACCCCGCTGGGTGCTGAACAACACCCGCACCGGCGTGTATCTGGAACTGGACGAGCGGGAGGTCTTCCTCTGGCACGCCGTCGACGGCGAGAACACCGTACGGGACCTGCTGTTCGCGTACGCCGACCGCTTCGGCGAGCTCGCCCTCCCGCGCATCGAGGCGGCGCTCGCCGCGTTCGCGAACGCGAGACTGCTGCGCGGCCTGCCCGGCCGCACCGAGGAGACGGAACGGAAGGGCTGGCGCCGCGCGGGACAGGCCGTGTACCGGGCACTGCTGAAGCTGGAGATCTCGGTCCCGGGGCTCGACCGGGTTGTGACTCGCGTTTACCACGCGTTCGGCTGGCGCTTCTTCACCCGGACCGGCGTGACCCTGGTCTGGCTGTCGGTGATCGGCGGCCTCGCCGCGTTCTTCGCCGCGCAGGGCCGGCAGCACTTGCTGGACTTCGGCGGGGCGGGCGTCTGGGGCCCGGTGCTCCTCGCCGCCGGATATGTGTCCGCCCTGGTCGTCCACGAGCTGACGCACGCGCTGGCCGTGAAGTCGTACGGCCGCAAGGTCAGGCGCGGCGGGTTCCTGCTCATGATGGGCATGCCGTTCGCGTTCGTGGACACCAGCGACATGTGGTTCGGCACCCGCTGGTCACGCGTCGTCGTCGCGCTGTCCGGGCCGCTGTCGACGGCGGCGCTGGCCGGGTGGTGCGCGGCCGGCGCGGCCTTCCTGCCCGCCGGACCGGCCTCGGCCGTCCTCTTCCACCTGGCCTTCGGCCTCTACCTGAACACGCTCTACAACTTCAACCCCCTGATGCCGCTGGACGGTTACCAGGCCCTGACCGACGCGCTGCGCGTGCCGCGGCTGCGCGAGGAGGCGAGCGCGTACTTCCGCAAGGGGCTCTGGCAGGACCTGCGCGCGGGCAGCCGGCCCGGCCCACGGCAGGCGGGTATGGCCGCGTACGGCCTCGCGGTCGTCGTCGGCACGTACGGCTTCCTCGTCCTCGCCCTGCTGGCCTGGCGCTCCCGGATCGGCGACCTGCTGGACGGGTGGCTGTCCCCGCTGTGGACCACGGTGATCGAGGCGGTCGTGGTCGCTCTGGTGGCCTTCCCCGTGTGGTCCGCGCCGTTGCGGTGGCTGACGCGCCGTGTGCGCCGCCGCCGTGACGCGAAGGGTGCGGTGCCGGCGCCGGCGGTGGGCGCGGCAGTTGAGGGGGCGGCATGACGCAGGGTCCCGGAAGGGCCGAGGGCGGCGACTGGGCCGTCCCCGGCTACGAACCCGTACGCATTCTCGGCGAGGGCGCCGGCGGACGGGTCGTGCTGGCCCGGCACACCACGACGGGCGTGCCCGTCGCGATCAAGTATCTGAGCGGGCGCCTGCGCGGCGACCGGGAGTTCCTCACCCGTTTCCGCGCGGAGGCCCGGCTGCTGGGCGGGCTGCAACACCCGTGCGTGGTGCGGCTGTACGAGTACGTCGAGGCGCGCGGAGGTGCCGCCATCGTGATGGAGGCGGTGGACGGAGTCAGCCTCCGCCGGCTGCTGCGCCGGCACGGGGCGACCGGCCCCGAGGCCGCCCTGGTCCTGCTCAAGGGCTCGCTACTGGGCCTTGGCGCGGCCCACGTGGCCGGGGTGGTCCACCGCGACTACAAGCCGGAGAACGTGCTCGTCCGCGCCGATGGCACGAGCGCGCTCGCCGACTTCGGCATCGCCGTACGCACCGGACGCGAGACCGAGGCCGCCGGCACGCCCGCCTACATGGCGCCCGAGCAGTGGCAGGGCGATCCGGCGGGACCGGCGGGCGACGTGTACGCGGCGGCGGTCGTGTTCCACGAGTGCCTGACCGGGCGCCGCCCGTTCACCGGCGACGACGTGACCGCGCTGCGCCTGCAGCACCTGCGGGCCCCCGTCCCCTTGGACGACGTACCCGATCCGGTGCGCGGGCTGCTGCGCAGGGGGCTGGCCAAGGATCCGGCAGACCGGCCGGGCATCGAGGCGTTCCTCGCCGACCTGGAACGGTCCGCCACCGAGGGGTACGGCGCCGACTGGGAGGAGCGCGGCCGCCGCAGACTCGCCGAACTCACCGCGCTGTTGGCCCTATTGTTCCCGTTCACCGCGACGGCGACGCTCGACGCGCCGGCCCGCGCCCTGACCCTGCTGGGGCGGGTGAGGCGCAGCGGATGGAAGGCCGCCGCCGGGGCGGCCGCGCTGGCGGTCGTGGCGGGCGGGGTGACGTCCGTGGCGGCCCGTCCGCACGACACGGCGACGACGGTGGCCAGTTCGGTGCCGTCGGGGCCCAACTCGCCGACGCCACCCGCCTCTTCGTCCTCCGATTCGCCGACTGCCGTCCCGACCACGGCCGGTGTCACGCCCTCGGCCACCCCCTCGGCCACCCCGGAGAGCCCGTCGGCCTCGCCCATGACCTCCGTGAGTACGGCCCCGCCGGCGGAGCCGACCACACCGACGACCGTGCCCCCGGCCTCGCCCACGCCCGGCACGGTCACGATCAGCATCGGTTCCTGGCGGCGGGGGCAGACCCCGGGCACGCTGATCGCCGACGTCACCGTCGACACCACCGGGACCGGGCCCGTGACCGTCACTGCGAACTACTACGTCGACACGCCGGCCGATCCCTATGGAAACCGGACCAAGGAGCTGTCCGGCGGCACGCACTACCCCATGACCTTCGAGGCGGACTTCTCCAACCACCCGTGCCGGGGCACCTGGATGGTCACGCTCACCAGCACTCCGGCCGCCGCGAACGGACCGCAGACAGCCTCCCTGGACGCTCCGCCGTGCTGAGCGACGACGAGCGACGGCGAGAACGGATCGGCATCGACATGACGACAACCACCACGGTCGCCGGGCGCCCTCTGTCGGGCTGGACGCGGGACGCACGCCACGGCACGTGGCACGCGCTGCTCCCGGGCCGATCCGGCGAGTCCGAGCTCGGCGCGCTGCGCATCGACCGTGCCCTGCTCGCGCCGGAGAGCACCCGCGAGCGGCTCGCGGCGGCCGTGCTCGCCGTCGCGAAGCTCCGGCTGCCCGGGGTGCTCGGCACGGTCGACCTCGTCGCGGAGGCCGGGGAGGTGTGGCTGATCACCGCCCGGCCACCGGCTCCCACGCTCACGGACCTGCTGGCCCGCGGGGGTACGGGCCCCGACGCGGGCAGCGCGGCCAGTGTCCTCAACGAGACCGCGCAGAGCCTCCTCGCCCTGCACGCGGCAGGCCTCGCCCACGGGGCGCTGGACGCGGACACCGTCGTCCTCGCCCCGGACGGCGTCGCCCTGCTCGCCGAGGCCGCACTGGGCACGGTGCTGGGCGACGCGCCGGACTCCGCGCGCCGCGAGGCCGACATCGCGGCCTGGGCCGACCTGTCCCGCACCCTCGGCGACGCCTGGGTGGCCACCGGCACCCCCGCGGCCGCCCTGTTCGCGCGCTGTTCCGCCACCGCCGGTTCCGAGGGGCTCGCGGCGGCCCGAGCGGCACTGGTCGCCGGGCGCGCGGCGCTCCCGGCGGGGTTCCTGCGGCGTACGGAGCTCCGCACGGCGGTGGCCGCGGCGACCCCGGAGATCACCACGGCACCAACGGCACCGACGGCGGACGAGTCGGGGGCGGACGCCCAGCGCGTGCGCCCCCAGGAGGGGGAATGCGAAGCCCCCGGTTCCGAAGCCGCCAATTCCGAAGCCCCCGGATTTGAAACCGCCGGTTCCGAGGCCGCCGGTTTTGAAGCCGCAGATTCCGAAGCTGAAGAGACCGAAGCCGAAGAGTCCGAGAACGCCGGCGCCGTGGACTTGGGTTCCGAGGGCGCCAGTGCCGTGGACATGGGTTCCGAAGGAACAGGCCCCGGGGACGTGGTCCCGGAAGCGGACAGGCCCAAGCACGCCGTGCCGGACGAGCAGCTCACCATGCCCAGCCGCACCCGCTCCGCCCCGCACCAGCCCCACCCCACCGCCTCGGACGACCAGGCCACCCTCCTCGGCAAACGCAACCGCACCCCCGCCGGACCCCCGGCAGCGACACCCACCGAGGCAACGACGTCACCCCCGACCGGCAAAGACGACGGCGAGATCCTCCTGCGCTTCGGCCCCGGCATCCCCGTCGAGGCCCAGGACGTCCTCCGCGCCCAATGGCGCACCGCACCCGTACCACCTGACAGCCGCCGCCCCCACCGTCGAAGAAGGCGGGCCTGGATCGCCACGACCGCCTTCCTGACCGCCGCGGCCGTCCTCCTCTGGCTGCTGCTGCGCCCGTCCCCCGCCCCTACGGTCACGGCCGTCGAAGTCCGGGCGCCCGCCGGGCGGTTGCACTGCGGACAGACCGCCGATCTTGTCGGCGTCGTGACCACCGACGGCCGCGGCGGCCCGGTGGCGTACCACTGGCTGCGCAGCGACGGTCACGACACCGGCGAACTGGTCCACATGGCCCGCCGGGGCGACCGCAGGGTCACCGTGCACCTCCGCTGGACGGTCCGCGGCCCCGGCAGCTTCCGGGGAACCGCCCGCTTGCGGATCGCCCACCAGAGCAAGTCGCCCGAGGCGGAAGCGACCTTCAGCTACGCCTGCTCCTGACGGACCCGGCCGGCCACGAGCGCGACAGGCGGACCGGCGGCGAGCAGCATCGCAAGCGCCGCGAAGCCGTACGTCGGTGTCGCCGCCGCCGCGACCGCACAGAAGTTCGGGCGGTTGGTCCCGTCATCAGAGCACGGCCCGTCGACCGCTGCCCCGAAGCATCTGCTGCTGCCTGGCAATCCACTCGCATGCTCAACCGGCCTACGGCGAGAATGCCATGGCCACAGATCATTCAGAGGAGCTTTGCCATGAGCAGTCCGCAGCACGCCCACGCCAGCCTGGACGGGCTCGTGATGGGCGACGCCTTCGGTGACAGCTGGTTCACACGCTCCGATGAGAGTGCAGAGGAACTCTGGGCTGCACGGTCCCTGCGTCCTGTGCCGTGGCTGTGGACGGACGATTCGGCCATGGCCTTCGTCCTGTTCGCCCATCTGATGGCTCATGGGGAGATCCGTCCGGACGACCTGGCACGGGAGTTCGCCGCCGAGTACGCCCGCGACCCGGGGCGTAAGTACGGCCCGTCCATGCACGGTGTGCTGCGGCGCATCGGCGAGGGCGAGGACTGGCAGGCCGTCACCACGGGGCAGTTCGCCGGACAAGGTTCCTACGGCAACGGCGCCGCTATGAGAGTTGCCCCGCTGGGGGCCTGGTTCCGAGACGACGTAACAGCTGCCGATGAGCAGGCCCGGCTGTCGGCGCTGACCACCCACGCTCACGCAGAGGCTGTCGCGGGGGCAGTGGCCGTGGCGGTCGCCGCCGCGCTGGCAGCCTCCAGCGAGGGCCAGGACGCCCCGCCGCGCGCCGAGTTCCTGCGAGAAGTCGCCTCGCACGTGCCGGACAGCGACGTCCGCTCCAGGCTTCTGGTGGCCGCAAACTTCCCCGCGCGCACTTCGGTGCGCCACGCGGCGTCCGTGCTCGGCTCGGGGACGCTGATATCGGCTCCGGACACAGTGCCGTTCGCCCTGTGGTCTGCCGCAGGACAACTGGACGACCTGCCCGAGGCACTCTGGCAGACCGTCGCTGGGTGGGGCGACCGCGATACGACCTGCGCAATCGCGGGAGGCATCGTCGCGACCCGCACCGGCACGGGTGACGTCCCGGCCGCCTGGCGGCAAGCCCGCGAAAACATCCCCGCCTGGAGCCGCTGGGATTCTCGCGCAGCTGTCCGATAGGGACACTGGATAGACCGGGCCAACCAACTCAAGCATTGTGACCAAGTGTTCGTAGCTGTTGCCGTTCCGACCTTGAGTCATGCGCGTCGAACGGGGGTCGGTGAAGGGGCAGCGCCAGGCAGAACCGAAGCTGAGCTTGCTGGCGGCGGTGCGACTGCAGAAGGAGGCAGTGGCCGATCCGGAATGATCCGGCAGCCCCCGAACACGCGGGGGCTGCCGCAGGTGTCGCGCTCCTCAGGACGTGAGGTAGCAGGCCTTCCGCACGCCGGTCAGCGGATCCGTGCCGAACGCCGATGCCGTGCAGCCGGTGCCGCCGGTGAACGCCTTGTACACGAAGCTGCCCCGCGCACCGAACGCGACGGTCCGCTGCCCGCTGAAGGCGCACGTCCCGCCTTCCTCCGTGCAGGCCGTGGCGTAGCCGGCCGGGCCGCCGGTCGCGGTGTAGCAGCTCTTCGACTCGCCGGGGATCGGGTCGCCGAACGTGGCGTCGGTGCACGGCGTGTCGCCGGTCGCCGTGATCGTGGCGAACGCGCCGAAGGCGCCGTACATCACCGGCTGTCCCGCGGCTGCCGGGCAAGTGCTGCCCTGGGACGCGCACTTGGTCCAGCCGCCGGCCGGGGCTCCGTCGGGTGGCAGGTAACAGGACTTGGCGACACCGTCGATGGGATCGCCGAAGTGGGTGTTGGTGCAGGCGACGGAGCCCTTGGTGACTTGGTGGGCGAAGTTGCCGTTGGCCCCGTAGGCGACGTCACGGTTGTAGCCAGGCACGGCGCAGGTGCCGCCCTCGGCCGCGCAGACGGTGTATCCGGGCGGACCGCCCGCGTCGGCGACGTAGCAGGACTTGACGAGGTTCGACGCCGGGTCGCCGCCGAAGGAGGCGTTGGTGCAGGCGGTGCTGTCGGTCGCCGTCTTGTAGGTGTACGTCCCTGCGCCGTAGGCCACGGAGCGGGTGCCGCTGAAGGAGCATGTACCGCCCTCGCCCGCGCACCGGGTGAAGCCCGCCCGCAGCGCCCCGGTACCGGGATCGCCGGGGGTGGGCGGATTGCCCAGTCCGGTGGCGCTCACGGTGTAGCTGCCCGGGGCGACGCCGGTGAGGTAGACGTAGGTGTCGTCCTGGCTCGCGCCGGTGATTCCCGAAGTGGGCGTGAAGGTTCCGTTGCGCCAGACGACGGAGCCGTTCACGGACACCGAGACGTCGCCGCCGCCCAGCTTCGGTACGCCGATACGACCGGTGGTGCCGGCCGGGCTGGTGAGATGCGCCGCGTAGGAGCCGGCGGCGGGGTCGCGGGACCAGGACGCGTCGACGGCGCCCTGGGGCAGGGTGACGCGGCCCTCGGCACTGGTCAGGTCGCCGGGGTGCGGCACGAAACGGTACGCGCCGGTCGCCGACTCCGGCGCGGTGCCGAGCACGTCGAAGGTGAGCGTGGAGGTGGGCGCGGTGGACCAGCCGTGGGCCAGGCTCATGAACGAACCCCCGTAGGCGAGGCCGCCGTCGGCCCTGACGCCCTCCCAGAAGGTGCTCTTCGTGCCGATGTCGCTGGTCAGCATGTGGCCCCAGGTGCGGCGGATCTGCGCCAGGGCGGTGTAGTCGTCGTTGGCGGTGAAGCGGGCGTTCAGCTCCATGCCGCCCGCGAAGGGCGACACATTGCCGCCCCATTCGGGGGTGGTGGGACCGTAGATGCCCCAGTTCTTCCCGAGCCCCGCTATGACACTCTTCGACTTGGCCGTGGAGTCGGTCAACCCGTACCAGACGGCGAGGGAGTTGCCGTCCTGCGGGTACAGGCCGCTGGTCGGGTTGTCCTTGTACATACCCTTCGAGGCGTCCCACAGGCGAGAGTTGGCCGCGGCCTTGATGGCGGCCGCCTTGGCGGTCCAGCCGGCGGCAAGCGCGCTGTCGCCCTCGACCGTGGCCAGAGTGGCGCCGCCCTTGAGCGCGGCGTACAGCAGCGCGTTGGCGGAGATGTTCTCGCCGCCCTGACCGACCCGGGCCCAGTCCTGAGTCCGGGTCACGTTCAGCAGGCCGTTGCCGTCGATCTTGTTGGTGATGAAGGCCATCCCGCGTTTGTAGTCGGCCCACGCGGAGTCCAGCCACGCCCGGTCGGCGGTGTAGTTGTAGTACGTCGACGTCCCAAGCAGCGTCCAGGTGTGGTAGGTGTCGGATCCGGTGAGGTTGAACGGCGGTCCCGACCAGGGGATTTCACCCTCGGCCGACTGTGCGTCGTACATCGTGGTGAGCGCGTTGCGGGTCGAGACGAGGTCGCCCGAGTACGCGTACTGCGTGGGCACGGCGATGCCCAGGTCGCCGGGCCATACCGTACGGTCCCGCTTGGCCCCGTCGACCAGGACGGAGTCGCCCACGCCGACGGTGGCGCCGTTGTCCCACTCCGTGGCCGGTGGGGGCCAGACACGGCCCTGGTCGGAGGCGATCGTGTTGAGCTGAACCGTGTATGCCCCGGCGTACCAGATGCGGTTGAGCAGGTCGTCGCTGGAGTGGAAGTAGTTGGCGTAGTCGGCCGGGTCGGTCTTCCCCGGGGCCGCGGTGAAGTCGAGGCTGACGCCTTTGAGGTCCACCCAGCCCGAGGTGTCGAGGAAGACGGTGAGGTAGCGGAAGCCGCCCCGCAGTCGCGACGTCGGCATCGTGTAGGTGCCGTCGGCGGAGGCCGCGGCGTACAGGGCTCCGTCCTCGCCGTCGCGGCCGCTGCTGCGGTCGCTGTTGGTGCCGACATACAGGGACGACTCGCTGAAGGCCAGGCCCACCCGTTGACCGCTGCCACTGGTGGCCCCGAATGACAACGTTGCCAGACCGCCGACCTCTTTGCCGAAGTCGAGGGTGATGGCCGACCGTGAGCCGGAGATGCGCGTCGGCTGTCCGCTCAGGACGTTCTGCGGGTTCGCGACGGTGCCGGATGTTCGGTGGACGGCGGTCGGCTTGAGGGTGCGGGAGGTCGGCGAGTAGTTCAGGGGGTCGGCGGCCGCCTCGCGGACGCCCGGCATGGTCGTCGAGGTCGCCGCGGATGCGGACGGAGCGGGAGCCGCCACCAGCGCGGCGGCCACCACCATGGCGAGGCCAAGTACGCGCCCTGGAGAGGGCGTTCGGTTCAGCAGGGCACGGCGTCGGCGCATAAGTACGTACCTCCCGGATCGCGTTCGGAAACGAGTTGTTGCTTGAATCGATTCAAACTGATCGCCCATGAATGCCTGGGACTGATGGACCAGTGGATCTGCGAGGCACCTCGCCGAAGTTGCACCGATGATGGGCGCGCGAAAACGGAGTGTCAACCCATCACGGCATCCCCGAACTCCGTTGAAAATTCCGCGACTTGGGTCATTGACAGGACCTCGTCAAGACAGTTCACTGCCTCCGAAGAAGGTATGGACCAGTGCTCGATTCCCGCCTCGGCTCGATGCGAGCCGTTGGCCCCCATCGTGAAATCGAGGCGAGTTCCGGTGTTCTCACGAAGCTCAGACATCGTTGTCAGATCACGGCTCCTCGGCTTCCTGCTGACGCTCGCGTTCGTGGCATGGGTCCCGGCCGCGACGCCCGCGACCGCCGCCACGCAGGTGTGCGTACGGGCCTGTGACACGCTGGACCCGTCGCAGGCCCGGCAGGAGAGCTTCCCCGTGCCGAACAAGAACCTCAACGGCCGTCGCCTCGCCCTGCACGTGTCCGAAGCGGACGACATGGCGTGGGCCAGCATCGACGACGGCGTGACCGGCGACTCGGTGTGGCTGGACCGCTCCTGGGACGGCGGCGCCACCTGGGAAGGACTGCTCGGCAAGGCGAGCATCCCAGGAACCTGGACCGGTACCAGAACACTGATGTACAACATCACCGATCCCCGCAACCACCGACGCGGGCTCGTGCGGGCCTGCGGCGACGCCGCCGGCGTCGGCTGTACGAACTGGGCCTACCCCACCGTCTGCGACGCGCTCTGCGACCGCACCGACGCCGGCCAGGCGGCCGGTGACGACCAGCCGGTGCCGTCCACCACCCTCTACGGCCGCACGATCCGCCTGCACGTCGACCAGAAGAACTCCATGGCCTGGGCGAGCATCGACACCGGCGGCGCCGGCGACGAGATCTGGCTCGACCGCTCCTGGGACGGCGGTTCGACCTGGCCGGACGGCTCATCGCTCGGCCGCACCAGCACCCCGTCCGGGGCCACCGCCACCCGTACCGCGATGTACGCCACCCGCGATCCGCGCGGCCTCCTCCACGGCGGCGCGGTCCGCGCCTGCGGCCGGGAGGCCGCACACCAGGAGGGCAGCTGCACCGCGTGGGTCAGGCCCGCGCCGACCAGGGCGCGCGCCGCGGCGGACGCGCTGATGACCTCGTACGACCCGTACAACGGCTGGTGGCCCAGCAGTTGGTGGAACTCCGCCGCGACCCTCACCTCGATCATCGACTTCGCGAGGACCACCGGCCGGCACGACTACGACTGGGTCATCGCGCGCACCTTCGACCAGAACAAGGGCGTCTTCGCCGCCGGTGTGCGCAGCTCGGACGCGATCGAGGGCCACTTCATCAGCCGTTCCATCGACGACTCGGGCTGGTGGGCCATCGCCTGGCTCGACGCGTACGACTACACCGGCGACTCCCGCTACCTCGACGAGGCCGTCACGATCGCCAGCTACGTCCAGCGGTACTGGGACCCCGGCACCTGCGGGGGTGGCGTTTGGTGGGACCGCGAGCGCACCTACAAGAACGCGGTGACGAACGGGCAGTACCTCTGGCTGACCACGGCGCTGCACCAACGCATCACGGGCGACACCCTGTGGCTCCAGCGGGCCAGGACAGCCGCCGCCTGGTACCGGTCCAGCGGGATGATCAACTCCTCGGGTCTTGTGAACGACGGGCTCACCTCGGCCTGTGCCAACAACGGTGGCACCGTGTGGAGTTACAACCAGGGGCTGGCGATCGGCGGCTTCACCGAACTGTGGAAGTCGACCGGGGACGGTGCTCTGCTGGCCACCGCGCGGACCCTTGCCGACGCCGCGATCAGCAGCCCGGCGCTGACCCGGGACGGAGTCCTCACCGAGTCCTGCGACGTCGGCTCCGCTTCATGCGACGACAACCAGAAGCAGTTCAAGGGCATCTTCATGCGGAACTTCGCCGGCCTCGCGAAGGCAACTGGTTCCAGTACCTACCAGAGTTACGTTCAGAAGCAGGCGGACACACTGTGGGCGCAGGACCGCAGCTCCCTCAACGCCCTCGGTGAACGCTGGGCCGGCGCCGGCCCCCAGCAGACCGACTGGCGTACCCAGGCCAGTGCCCTCGGAGCGCTGACCGCGGCCGTGGGCTGACGGGCGGTTGGACCGGGGGGACGGAGGGACGAGGGAGGCTCTGGCGGCCACGCACCGGACCTGGCTGCGGGATCCGGTGAGCAGTCAGTTCCTGTTCGACACCGGTCCTGGCGTCACCTCGCCGGCGCGATCGCGGGCGCCGTTCTGGCCGACGCGATGTTCGGCGAGCAATTGGTCATACCAGCGCGTCGCAGAACAGTGCGCTCCGGTCTTGCCTCCCCGTCCCCGGGCCCGTTACGTTGCGGCGGAGTTTCTGGCCAGGTGCGCGGTGCGGTCCGGCGCATCAATGTTCGGCGTACGGAACGGACATCGGGTGACAGGTCGAGCCAAGGGCCGGCAGGAAGCGCAGCACGGTCTGCTCACGAGCATCGCCGCCGAGGCGGGGGTCTCGCTCAGCACCGTGTCCAAGGTGGTGCACCGGCGCCGGGACGTGGGCGCGGCGACACGGGACCGGGTCGAGGAACTGCTGACGCGGTACGGGTACGTCCGCCCGTGGGAGCGGGGTTCCGGGACGCCCCGGCAGATCGTCGTCGTCTTCCGTGACCTGTCCGGGCCGTACACACTGGAGGTCGCCCGCGGCATCGTGGACGCGGCCGGTGAGTTCGGCATCGACGTGGTCACCGGGACGACGAGCCGGCGGTCGATCTCCGGGTGGCTGGAGGAGTGCGTGGCACTCGGCGCGGTGGGGATCGTGATCGTGATCTCCATGCTGGCCGAGGAGGACCAGCGGCGGATCGTCGAGCAGCGGCTGCCGGTGGTGCTGATCGACCCCCTCAGCGCGCCTTCGCAGGACATTCCCAGCATCGGGGTGACGAACTGGAGCGGAGCCCGGGACGCCGTCCAGCACCTGCTGGCGCTGGGGCACACCCGGATCGGCATGGTCGCGGGCCGCTCGCACTCCCTGGCAGGGGCGGCGCGCGTGCACGGCTACCGGGCCGCGCTGGAGGAGGCCGGGGTCGCCTACGACCCGGCGATCGTCCGCTCGACCGACTTCGACTACACCGAAGCGCTCACCGCGAGCCTCCAGATCCTGCGGGCCGGCGACCCGCCCACGGCCGTTTTCGCGGCCAGCGACGCGCAGGCGCTCGGCGTGCTGGAGGCCGCCCGGCAGCAGGGGCTCTCGGTACCGGGCGATCTGTCGGTCATGTCCTTCGACGACACCCTCGTCGCGGCCATGGCCTGCCCGCCGCTGAGTGCGGTGCGCCAGCCGTTCGAGGAGCTGGGGCGCGAGGCGACCCGGGTGCTCATGGATCTCGCCGAGGGCCGGCCGCCCGCGGCGCCGCGCATCGAGCTGGCCACGGAACTCGTACTACGGACCTCGACGTCCGTGCGCCACCGGGTCAGTACCCCGTGACACGCGAGGCCCACACCCCTTGACCCGCGAGGTCAATACCTCGTAACCCGAAACCGCGCGAAACCCTTTCGCAACGTGCCGGTGACAGCGCGATGTCCCCTGCGAATACTGGCTTCCTGCCTCGCACCCCCTTCCCCTCCCGTGGAACCCCACGGAACCCCATGCAACCCATGCAACCCATGCAACCCGTGGATCCGCAGGGAGCGGGGTGCGCTGTTCCCCCGCTGAAAGGAACGCCGTTGAAAAGATCCTGGGCGCGAAAGGTTTTCGCTCCGGCGACGGCCTTCGGCGTAGGCGTGGCATTCGCCATCGCCTCCGCGACGAATGCGTCGGCGTATCAGCCGAGTCCCGCCAACTTGTATACGGCGGACAACACCGCCGCGTGCAACAAGAGCCCGTGCGTGCTCTACCCGAAGTCGGCCCAGCTGCCGGACGGCCGGATCGTGGCCACGTTCGAGAACGACCAGACGGCTCCGGTGGGCCAGACGCTGCCGGTCTACAAGAGCGACGACAACGGCACGACGTGGGCGAAGCTGTCCGGCGTCAAGGCCCCGGCATACCTGTCCGGCGACAGCGCGTACGCGAAGTACACGAGCAACTGGACCAACCCGTATCTCTACGTGCTCCCGCAGAACGTCGGAAACCTGAGCGCCGGCACGCTGCTGCTCGCGAGCATCGTCTCGGGCGACGACTACTACTACGAGGAGCAGAAGGCCGCCAACTCCAGCTGGACGCCGACCAGTGACGGCGACCGCAAGGACGTGGCACTCGCCCTGTACGCCAGCACGGACGACGGCGCGACCTGGAGCTTCGAGAACATCATCGCGGCCGGGAGCTGGCAGGGCGGCAGCGCGGGCAGCGTCGGCCGCGTCTCGACGGCCAACACCTACGCCCAGGTCGACCCCGTCTGGGAGCCGCACCTGCTCGCCCACAACGGCACGCTCATCGCCTACTACTCCGCCGAGGACGACTACACCGGCTACGACACCGGCACCGGCGCCCCGACCCTGGACCCGGCCAACGGCACGGCGACGGACTCCGGCGGCCAGGTGCTCCTCCACCGCACCTGGAACGGCAGCAGCACGACGTCCTGGAGCAGCCCCGTCGTCGACGTCCCGGGCGCCACGGTGAGCATGGGCAACGGCAAGACGGAGATCGGCGGCGGCCGCCCGGGCATGACGACCATCGCCCCGACGACCGACGGCAAGTGGCTCCTGACGTACGAGTACTGGGGCGGCGGGACGAACGTCCGCTACCGGATCTCCGACGACCCGACGAAGTTCTTCTCGGCGACGGACTCCCCCATCACCTCGCTGCCCGTGCCCTCGGGCGGGAGCACGCTGTCCACCGGCGGCAGCCCGGTTCTCCTCCCGATGCCGGACGGACGGATCGTCTACAACGCCGCGGGCAGCGGCGACGTCTGGGTGAACGAGTCCGGGCTGAGCACGGGCACGTGGAAGGAGTACAGGACGCCGATCGCCGCCGGATACAGCCGCAGTCTCCAGTACGTCGACGGCACAGGACGCGTCCTGATCCTCCAGGCGTCCTGGAGTGGTGGCAGCGTCGGGCCGGTGAAGTACGCCGAGGTCGACCTCGGGCGGTCCGACGGCGCCTACTACAGCCTCGTCAACCGGCTGACCGGCCAGGTCCTCGCCACCGCCTCCGGCAAGACGCAGGACGCGAGCCTGACCGGGAACACCCCCGACCTCGTCCTGAGCGCCGCCGGCTCCACGGCCGACACCCAGCGCTGGCACCTGACCGCCAAGGGCAGCAACGTGACCCTGCTCAACAAGGCCGGGGGCCGCTCGGTCGCCATCTGGACCGGCACCGCGACGGCCGGGCAGAAGCTGGCCCAGTGGGTCGACGACGGAGCCACCGACAAACAGTGGACCCTCGTCTCGTCGACCAGCGGGTACTACAAGCTCCGCTCGGTCCTCAACACCAGCCTGTACATGACCGGTTCGACGGCGGGCGGCTCCGTCACAGTGGCGGCGTCGACCACCGACGGCTCGCAGGACTGGCAGTTGGTCCAGGACCCCCTCCCCACGGACTCGGCCTTCACTCTGAAGGGCACGTACTCCAGCCGCTGCCTCGACGTCCCGAACGGCCAGACGGGTGTCCAGGTGCAGATCTACGACTGCTCGGGCAACGCCAACCAGACCGTCACCCGGACCACGGCCGGCGAACTGCGCGTCTCCGGCAAGTGTCTGGCCGCCGACGGTGACGGCACCAGCGCGGGCACCAAGATCATCCTCTGGCCCTGCAACGGAAAGTCCAGTCAGAAGTGGTCGTTCCGCGTGGACGGCACCATCGCCAACCGCTCCAACGGTCTGGTCATCGACGTGACCAATTGGGCCACGGCCAACGGCTCGAAGGTCGATCTGTGGACCCCGCTGGGCAACGCCACACAGCAGTGGAGCCGAGGCTAGGACCTGTCCGGTCGGTCACGGCGGAGACGCGGGGTGTGGCACACCGGTTCAAGAGGAAGGCGGCGCCACCGGATCGGATCGACCGGTGGCGCCGCCCTCGCTCACGCGTCCCTGCGGCTCACTCCCGTTCGACGGTCACCGGCACGGTGTGCTGTCGTACGACTGTCGCGTCCCGCTCCTCACCGACCAGCCGCACGACGTCCCGCACCGGAGTGTCCAGGCTGGATGAGCCCGCCTGGAGCACGATCTCGCCGGGCTCGACGATGCGGCGGCCGGCCAGGCCGGTGAAGGCCAGGCGGTCGGTGTGGACGTGGAAGCGGACCGTCGCCCGCTCGCCGGGGGCGAGAGCCACCTTGGCGAAGCCGAGCAGGGAGCGCACGGGCCGCGTGACCTGGGCGACCGGGTCGACGGCGTACAACTGGACGGTCTCGGCGCCCGCGACCGTCCCCGTGTTCCGCACCCGCGCGCGGACTGTGAACTCCCCGTCCGTCGGCACCTGTTCGCGGTCGGCCGCGAGAAGGTCGACCTCGAAGTCGGTGTAGGACAGCCCGTGGCCGAAGGGGAACGCGGGGGTGGGGTCGAGGTTGGACAGGAAGCTCTGCCGGTCGGCGAGCGGTGGGTGCAGGTAGGTGTACGGCTGGCCGCCTGGCGAGGTGGGGATCTGCACGGGCAGCTTGCCGCTGAAGTTGGCGCTGCCGGACAGGAGTTGGGCCACTGCCCGGCCGCCTTCCTCCCCCGGCAGGAAGACCTGCACCATGGCCGCGGCGGCGGACGCGAACCGGCCCACGGCGTAGGGCCGGCCGCTGCTGACGATCAGCACCACGGGCTTCCCGGTCGCCAGGACCGCCTCGGCCAGCTCCTCCTGGACGCCCGGCAGACGCAGGTCCTCGACGTCGCAGCCCTCCCCCGAGGTGCCGATGCCGAACATTCCCGCCTTGTCGCCGACGACGAGGACGGTGAGGTCGGCGGCGGTCGAGGCCGCCACGGCGGCCGGGATGCCGGAGCCGTCCTTGTCCCGGATCGGGCAGCCTTGGACGAACTCCCACTCCACGGACGGAAGTTCCTCGGCCAGCGCGGTACGCAGGGAGACCGCCTCGACCCCGTTGCCGAGGTCGTCGCGCTCGGCGAGGACGTGGTTGGGGAAGCTGTAGCAGCCGAACATGGTGCGTACGTCGTCGGCGCACGGTCCGATCAGCGCGATCCGGCCGCCGGCCGGGAGGGGCAGGGTCCCGTCGTTGGACAGCAGGACGGCACCGGCCCGGGCCACCGCGAGGGCGAGCGCGCGGTTCTCCGCCTTGTCCAGGTCGAGTTCACCCGCGCGCAGGGCGGGCGGCCGCGGGTCCCAGTCGGCGTTCAGGAGCCCGAGTTCGGTCTTCTGCCGCAGCACCCGGCGTACGGCGCGGTCGACCAGGTCCTCGTCGACCGCGCCCTGCTCGACGGCGTGCACGAGGGCGTCACCGAAGCCGCGCTGGTCGGGCAGTTCGACGTCCAGGCCTGCGCGCAGGGCGAGCGCGCCGGCGTCGGGCAGGTCGGCGGCCACCCGGTGGGCGTTGACCAGGAAGGGAAGCGACCAGTAGTCGGAGACGACGGTGCCGTCGAAACCCCAGGCGTCGCGCAGGACATCGGTCAACAGCCACCGGCTGGCGGCCGGTGCCTCACCGTCGATCTCGGCGTACGAGTTCATGACCGAGCCGACGCCCGCGGCGACGAGCCGTTCGAAGGGCGGCAGGATGACGTCGAGGAGTTCGCGGCGGCCGGCGTGGACAGGGGCGTGGTTGCGGCCGCCCATGGAGGCGGAGTACCCGGCGAAGTGCTTGAGCGTGGCGTACACCCCGGCGCTCTGCAGACCGGTGACGTACGCCTCCCCCATCTCTCCGACCAGGTGCGGGTCCTCGCCGTAGGTCTCCTCGCAGCGGCCCCAGCGGTAGTCACGGATCACGTCGACGACCGGGGCGAGCCCCTGGTGGACGCCCGCCTCGGCCAGGTCGGCACCGATGGCCTCGCCGACCCGGCGGATCAGCTCCGGGTCGAAGGTGGCCGCCATGCCGAGCGAGGTGGGGTAGATCGTCGCGCCGTAGGCGGTGAAACCGGTCAGGCACTCGTCGTGCGCCATGGCCGGGATGCCGAGCCTGCTCTGCCGGACGATCTGCCGCTGGCGCTCGGCCAGGGCCCGGGAGTGCTCCAGGGCGGGCCGGGGCACGGTGCCGTACGGGCGGGTGAGCTGGCCGAGGCCGTGCCGGGCGGTCTCGGCGAGGTCGCCGACCCGGTCGAAGATGCTGGTGCCCGGCGCCACCTCCGGGCCGGCCGGTTCGACGTCCTCCCACGCGCTGCTGAGCTGCGCGACCTTCTCCGGGAGGGTGAGCCGGGCGAGCAGCGCCTCGACCCGATCGGGCATCGGCAGGGCGGGGTCGGTCCAGGGGCGGTCGTCCTCCCGCTGGGGGATGCCGCCGTGGTCCGGGACGGTGGTCGTCATTCACGACTCCTCAGGGATTGCGCGGGTGCTCGCGAGGGGGCGTGCGGGTGTGCGCGGGCACGCCGACGGGGCCGGGCGCGCTGCCCGGCCGCTGCTCGGAGCGAACTGTCGGCTGAAGTGGGTTACGAACTTGGTTACTTGGAGAAACCGGCGGTGAGACCGGCGACGAGCTGGCGCCTGGCGAGGATGAACAGCGCGAGCATCGGCAGGGTGGAGAGCACCACCGCGGCCATCGTGGCCGGTACGTCGATGCCGAACTGGCCCCGGTAGAGGGTCAGCGCCAGCGGCAGCACGGCCTTGTCGCCGCTCTGGGTGAGGATGAGCGGGAAGAGGAAGCCGTTCCAGACCTGGAGGCCGTCGTAGACGGCGACGGTCATCAGCGCCGGGCGGGCCAGGGGTGCCGCGAGCGAGAAGAGCATGCGCCAGTCCCCGGCACCGTCGACGATCATCGCCTCGAACAGGGAGCGGGGCACGTCGCGCAGGAAGCTCACCAGGATCATCACGGTGATCGGCAGCGCGAACGCCGCGGACGGCAGGACGATCGCGAGCAGACTGTCGTACAACTGCATCCTGATGATCAGCAGGTACACCGGGATGATCACCGCCTGCAGGGGGATCGCCAGGCCCAGCAGGTACAGCCGGAACGACACGCGGGAGAGGCGGCTTCCGGCGCCCCGGACGATCGCGAAGGCGGCCATGAGGGCGACGGTGACCGTGAGGACGACCGTCCCCGCGGTGACGACGACGCTGTTAAGCAGATAGGTCGTGAAGTCGCCGTCCAGGACGGTCCGGTAGCTGTCGAGCGTCGGGTGGCCGGGCAGGGCCAGTGGGCTGTCGGCGGTGAAGTCGGCGCGGCTGCGCAGGCTGGTCACCACCAGCCAGTACACGGGTACGACGACGATCGCCGCCCAGAGGAGCGTGGCGCCGCCGGTGAGTGCCCGCCGTACCGAGCCGACGGCCGTGCGGCGGCGGGCGGGACCGGAGCGCGACGGTGCTGCCGGTCGCCCGGCGGGGCGGTAACGGCCTGTGCCCGCGCGGGGGTCGGTGTCGTGGACCTTGGTCACGGTGGTGCTCACATGCCCTCCTGTCGGCTGTCCATCCGGGTGAAGCCGGACAGGCGGGTGGTCAGCAGCGACAGGCCGAGGCCGAAGACCACCAGGAGTGTGGCGACGGCGCTGGCCCGGCCCATGTCGTGGGCCTGGAATCCGGTGATGTACATGGCCAGGGGGAGGACGCGGGTGGCGGTGCCGGGGCCGCCGGTGCCGCCGGACAGGACGAAGATCAGATCGAAGTAGGTCAGCGAGCCGACGAGCATGAGCGTGCTCGAGGTGACAATCGTGTACTTCAGCTGCGGCAGGGTGATGTGCAGGAAGCGAGCCATGGGCCCGGCGCCGTCGAGGGCGGCGGCCTCGTACAGAGCCGTCGGGATCTGGCGTATGCCCGCCTGGTAGAGCAGGGCGTGGAACGGCACGAACTGCCAGGCGATCACGAAGATCACCGTGTACAGGGCGAGGTCCGGCGAGCCGAGCAGCGGCTTCGCCAGCCAGTGCAGGCCGGGCGTTGCACCGATGCCGAAGGACGGATCGAGCAGCGCCTGCCAGGTCAGGCCGATCGCCACGGCGGACAGCAGCAGCGGGAGGAAGAAGAGGACGGAGAACAGCGCCCGCACCCTCCCCCTCGGTGCCTGGAAGACACCGAGGGCCAGCGCGATCGGCGTCTGGACCAGCCAGCTCACCGCCATCACCTTGACGGTGAGCCCCAGCGCCTGCCAGGTGGCGCCGTCGGTCAGGACGCTGATCCAGTTGGCGAGGCCGGCCCAGCCGATGGAGCCGAGGCCGTCCCAGCGGGCGAGACTGAGCGCCACCACCCCGACGAGGGGGACCAGGCCGAACAGGCCGAAGAGAAGCAGTGCGGGGGCGGCCATGAGAAGGCCGCTGCTGGGGGCGCGGCCTCCTCTCCGGCGCGCGGGGATGGTGACCGTCACGACGCCGCCTTGCTCATGTTCACACCGAAGTCGGCGGGCGAGTTCTGGCGCAGGAACGACTTGTCGGTGTTGGTCAGCAGCGGGTCCGCCTGGTCGGACGGCAGTGCCTGGTCCCACGAGAGCTGGAAGCCCGGCGCCTTCTCCACCAAGTTGTAGACGAAGGTCAGCCACGCCTTGTCGGACGACGAGTTCACCGCCGCCAGCTTGGACTCCAGACCCTTGACCGGCGGCACGCTGCCGGCGGCGAGATAGGCGTCGACCTGGGAGCCGTCCAGGACGTAGTCCTTGAGGTACGTGAGCGCCGCGGACCTGTGCTTGGTCGACGAGTTCAGCGACAGGAAGTTCGAGGGGTTGCCGACGATGCTGTTCGGGTCGCCGGCACCGCCGGACAGCGACGGGAAGGCGGTGTAGCCGAGATCGCCCTTCTTCAGGAAGTCGGGCGCGGCCTTGGCGATGTTGGCGTACTCCCAGGTGCCCATGACCTCCATGGCCGCCTTGCCCGTGTAGAGCAGGGCCGTGGAAGCGCCCTGGTCGTAGCTGACGGAGGAGGCGTTGTCCCCGAAGGCCCCGGCCTTCGACAAGTCCTGGAGGTACTGGTTCGCCTTGGTGACCGACGCGTCCTTCCACATCGACGCGTCACCGGAGGCGATCTTCGAGAACACCTGGGAGCCGCCCTGGCGGTCGAGCAGATACTCCAGGTACATCAGCGTCGGCCACTTGGAGTTCGCGGCGAGGGAGAGCGGCGTGACGCCCTTGCCCTTCAGCTTCTTCACGGCCGCCAGCAGGTCGTCGTACGTCTTCGGCGGCTCGACGCCCGCGTCGGCCAGCACCTTCTTGTTGTAGTAGAGGACAACCGGGGCAAGGCCGTTGGCGGGCACGCCGTAGACCTTGCCGTCGAACGTGGCGCTCTGCATCACGCTCGGGGTGAACCGGTCCGTGTTCGCCTCGGACGCCGTCAGCGCGTCGACCTTGCCGGCCTGGACGTAGTCGTTCAGGGCCCCGCCGCCCCAGCTGAAGAAGATGTCCGGGGCCTGGTTCGCGCCGAAGGCGACGCGCAGCTTCTGCTTGTAGTCGTCGTTCGCGAACAGCCGCAGGGTGATCTTCGCGTCGGCGTGGTCCTTGTTGTAGGCGTCGACGGACTCCTTGAGAATCGTCTGGTCGTTCAGTGCCCACATCGTCAGACCCTTCGCGGACGAGTCCGCGGACGATCCGGACGGTCCCGAAGTCCCGCACGCGGCAAGGCCCATGGCCGCCGTGAGGGTGACCGCGGACGCGAGGACGCGTCGCATTCTCGGGCTTCCGAGACGTCCGTTGACCGGTATTCCCCGCATGGTGTGCCCCTCTTCTTTCACATGCCGTCGGTGGCCAGGCAGACCGGAGACCGGTACGAAAGGCTTTCGGATGCCACGCTTCCGACGACCTGCCTGCTGGCCGGGACACTGACACGGAGTTCACGGCCGGGACAAGGACGGGAAATGCCCCGGTTACGAAATGTTTTCGCGAGCCGGTGTCAATGCGCGGAAGACAGGGACCCGCCGACCGCACGTGCCGGCCGTCGCCCGTCGCCCGTCACCTGCGACCCGGAGCCGGCGCAGATCGAACTGCCCTCGGGAATCGGCCAGGGCAGACATTGGGGGGCAAGGGGCAGCGCCGCTGGGCCGGCATCGTCGGCGCAGGGCCTGCCGACGCTCCCCCGGCCGCGACCGCTTCGGAAGGTGCCCCGGCGGCACCCCGGGAGCGCGAGGCCCTGCTGGCCTGGTCGGCCGAGTCCACGGAGCAACTGCTGGGCGCACTGCGGGAGTCCGGCCCGGATCGCGGCTGCTGGACGTGGTGGGGTGGGTCGCAGTCGCCGCAGACCTGTGGTGGCGTCGCCCGGCACCAGCTCCAGGAGGTCGCTGTGCACACGTATGACGCCCAGATCAGCCTGGGCGCCGAACGGCCGCTGCCGGACGAGGCGGCACTCGACGGTGTCGAGGAGTTCCTGTTCACCTGCTGCGCGGGGACGGACGCCTGGCCGCACGAGCCCGCTGCCGTCGACTACCACGCCACCGAGGGCCGATCCTGGTGCTTCTCGCTCTCCGCCGACGGCGCGCGGAGCATCCGTCTGCCCACGCCCGGCACGATGCCCGCCACCGCTACCGGCGAGGACCCGTACGCGGCCGACGCCTCCCTCCGGGGCACGGCCGGTGAGCTGGTGCGGGCCCTGTACGGCCGTACGAACTGGTCCGTCACTTCCGTGCCTTGAGGAGGGACTGGAGATCGGTGTGCAGGTTGTCGAGTGCGCTGCGGTACAACTGGGGCCCCACGGACACCCGGGCCACACCGATTGCACGAAGCTCGTCCAGCGACCCGCGTTGCAGCGGAAGGCCGGCGTTCACCGGCGCGCCGACCTCGGCAACGATGGCCCGGAGGTCGTCCGGCCCGGCTCCGGGAGGGAACACGCAATCGGCGCCGGCCGACCAGTACTCCGCGGCCCTGCTGATCGCGTCGGCACGTCGTTGGTGCTCGGCCAGAGGCGACGTGGGGAAGAAGGAGTCGATCCGGGCGTTGATGACCAGCGGCACCCCGATACGGTCGGCGGCTGCGCGCATCTGCGCGATGTAGGTGGCGCGGACACCGACGTCGATCAAGCCGCCGTTGGCGTGATCACTGTCCTCGATGTTGCAGCCGACGACTCCGATCCCGCTCAGCAGCTCGACCAACTCCTCCGGTGCCATCCCGTAGCCCGCCTCGGCGTCGACGGTGACCGGTACATCGACAGAGGCCGCGATGCGTCGGGCGACGAACATCATCTCCTCGCTCGGGGCACCCTCGCCGTCGTCGTAGCCCAGAGCGGCGGCGATCGCGTTGCTCGCGGTCGCGACCACCGGGAAGCCTGCGCCGACGACGGCGCGGGCGCTGCCCACGTCCCAGGCGTTCGGCAGCACCAGCGGGACGCCCGGGACGTGCAGGGAACGAAGCAACTCGGCCTTGTCGGTCTGATCGGACATCGCGGCCTCAGTCGACGAGTGCGCCGGCGGACAGATTTGCGATGGTGCCGGTCATGGCTCCAGCTCGATCCGAAGCCAGGAACGCGGCCGTCTCTGCGATTTCGGAGAGCGTGGGCAGCCTCTTCAGAAGCGTCCCCTGCACCATCCCCCCGCCTTCGAGCATCTCCTGGACCGTCTGCCCGCCTGCTGCCGCCATGGGCTTGAAGAGGTCCTTGGTGTAGGAACCCGCTGCCGGCGCATCGACGACAGCGTGGGGACGGATGCAGATCACCCGGATGTTGCTGGGTGCCAGCTCCGCGGCCAGAACCCGCGAGAAGGCCTCCTTGCCGGCCGCGCTCACGCTGTGCCCCAGGATGCCGCCCACAGCCAGTTTGGAACCCGGTTCGGACAACGTCAGGATGACACCAGGACGCTCGCGACCCATGTGCCGCGCCACGGCTTTGCTCGTGATGAACAGCGTCTGGAGAAAGCCGTCGATCGGCCGCATGAACTCCTCCAGCGAGAGGTCCGCCAGCAAAGTCCCCTGGTCGTGCATGACGCTCACGGCGCTGAGGGCGATGTCGATGCTGCCCGCCGTCTCCGCGATCGCATCGGCGTGCTTCTCGACCGCCGACTGATCGAGAACGTCGACTTGCGCGGTCTCGACGGTTCCGCCCGCCGCGGTGATGTCACGAGCCACGACGTCGAGCTTCGCCTGCGTCCGCCCGGCGATGAAGACCCTCGCGCCTTCCCGGGCGAATACCCGTGCGATTGCGCCGCCGATGGCGCCCCCGCCTCCATAGATCACAGCGTTCTTGTCGTCAAGCAGCAATCCACTCATAGCTCCTCCAAAGGTGATTGGTCATTGCGTGCGACGTCGCCAGGGCGCCGACATGGGTCGAGAGGGTCGCCAGAGCCCCGTTCCAGCGGCCCGTTGGTCAGTCTTGGTCGCGCTTCTGACGCTGGATCTGTTCCGCGATGCGCTTGATGCGGTTCAGTCGTGCATCCCAGGTCTTGCCGACTTCATTCAGTTGCCGGACGGCTCGGGCGAGCTGCGCCTCGTCGACTTCGTAGCGCCGCTCGCGGCCTATCGGTGTCGCGTGTACGAGGCCTGCGCGATCGAGGACGCCCAGGTGCTTGGTGACCGCTTGGCGCGAGATCGGGAGGCGATCGCTCAAGCTGGTCGGCGTGCCGACTCCTTCAGCGAGCAGCAGGTCGAGCAGGCGGCGCCTGATGGGGTCGCCGATCGCCGACCAGAGTTCGTCATCGACGGCGACGCTCATTGCGCCGCCACGGAAGGGGCGTACTTCTGCAGTTTGGGCAGGAACATGTCCCAGCCGCGCTCGTGGTCATGGAAGGCCTCCTCGAGCACAGCGGCTTCCCAGCCCTTCTCCCGCCAGCCGCTCTCGGTCAGGCGCAGAATCGTGCCGTCGCCCGAGGGCTCGAGCTCGATGGTGACCAGGAGAGAGTTGTCCGCGTCGGGCAGCTGACCGTCAGGAGAGACCCAGCGGAAGGCGAACTTGCGGGGCGGATCCACGTCGACCACCGCGATCTGTTCAACCGCAGCGCGGTCGCCCCACACCAGTTCGCCGACCGCGCCCGGCGCAGGCTCGAACGACGCGTCATCGGACCACCACATCTTGATGTGCTCGGGACGAATCACCACGTCGAACACGATTTCCGGTGCGGCGTCGATGCGGATCTCGCGCTCCAACTTTCCGAACTCCACTACGGACCTCCAATAAGCAACCATCGGTTGCGTATGACCCTAGTCGCGGTGTCGGTGATCCGCAACCTTGCGTTGCGTAATGACCGTGAGGTCGACGACATGGAGCCCGTCACCAGGCGACGGCGCCCTTCGATGGACAGAGGTGCCTTGCGATGAACCGGAGGGATCAGACCACGCCCGGGCGCTGCGCCAGGCCGACCTGAGCTGCCCGGCCCCGGCCGCGTGACAAGCCGCTGGCCATGGCCGGGCCAACGGGCGGGAGGGCAGTTCGTGATTCTCTCGGCTCGCCTCAGCGCCAGGAACTACTGTCGCGAGCATGGTCGAACACGATGCCCTCGCCGCTACCCGCGAGGCCTACGACGCTGTTGCCCCCACGTATGCGCAGCTGTTCCGCGACACGTTGCGTGACAGTCCCCTGGACCGCGCGATCTTGAGTGTCTTCGCCGAGGTCGTAGGGGCGAGTGGGGACGGTCAGGTCGCGGACCTGGGATGTGGGCCTGGCCATGTCACCGCCCATCTGGACGAGTTGGGGCTGGCGGCGTTCGGTGTCGATGCCTCTCCTGCGATGATCAAGCTGGCTCGACAGGCCTATCCGGGCCTGCGGTTCGACGTGGGCTCGATGGCGGCCTTGGACATCGCTGACGGCGTGCTGGGCGGCGTACTCTCACGTTGGTCCATCATCCATACTCCGCCGCAGGAACTCCCCGCTGTCTTGGCGGAGTTCCACCGTGTGCTGGCTCCTGGCGGCCACCTTCTGGTCGGCTTTTCGGCAAGCGATGATCCGTCTCACCCGACGCAGGTCTTCGATCACACGGTCGCGCTCGCCTATCGGTGGTCCCCTGATCACCTCGCCGCGATGCTGCGTAAGTCCGGGTTGGCCGAGGTAGCCCGGATGGTTCGCGAGCCTCAACCCACAGACCGACGGCAGTTCCAAGAAGTCCAACTACTGGCCCGCAAGGCCCAGGCAGGGACTGCCTGACCGAAGAAATAGCCGCATCGAGCAGAACGCCGCCACCATCCTGGGACGCGGCCACGGACGAGATCGAGGAGTAGCGGGAGAGGTTGGACCGGGCGTCGGGGCGGGAATCGTCGCTCACGCAGGCTTGGCTGCCATCAGTTCGAGGTAGTGGCGAGCACGGTCCAGATAGTGGGTGCTGTCGGCGACAAGGTCCACTCGGGTGGGCGGAGCGCCGTGATCGTCGGTAAGGACGGCTTCAGCAGCCTGGAAGAGGTGGAACACGCAGTGGAGTTGCCCGTCCCCGGAACTCTCCGCGCCTCCGGGCACCTCCGGCACGGTGGGAACGCGGACACCCCACGTTCCCTCGATCTCCTCCTCCGTCGCCAGACTGGCCAGGTCGGCGAGCACTGAAGCCTGAGCCCTCGCTGTCTCGACGAACTGATCTGCTGCGGGAAGCCGGGACAGCTCCACACCGCCGGCGGCGAACGCCTGAACATCTGCATCCAGCGCCGCTTCGAGCCCCCGGACCGCGGCAGCCCAGATGTCTGCCCAAATGGTCACCGTCCCGGGCGGTGCGGCTGTCGCGGCCGACTTCAACGTCTCCAATGCAGTCATCAGTTCAGGATCAGTGGTCTTCATGACGGGGATCCTGCCTCACTGTGTGTGGGCTCACGCTCGCAAAGCGGCACATATTTGGGAGCGGGTGGGTTTTGCCCTTCGCGCCCGCCGCGCCGGACGCCGGCATACCCAGCGCGTCGGCCGACCAGCGAAGCGCCGCCGATTGCCCGATGTGAGGTTCTGCGATGACCTTGTCAGAGGACGTCGTAGGTCAGGTGTGTCGCGGTCGATGTCGAGGTCACGCTCCGCTGCACCAGAGTGCGCGGCGTGCCGCCGGTGAACAGGGGCGTCCCGGCGCCCAGCACGACCGGCGCGAGGTGCAGAGACAGCTCGTCGACCAGCCCGGCCTCAATCGCCGAGCCGATCGTGGCGCCGCCGCCCATGAGGACGACATCGAGGTCCTTGCCGCTGTCCGTCGACGCCGCCTCGGCGCGCTCGCGCGCGGCGGTGACGGCGTCGGACAGACCGGTGGTGACGAACGTCCAGTCGAGGTCGGTGAGCCGCACCGACTTCGGCGGCGAGCTCGTCACGACGACGAACGCGGGCTTGCCGACCTCGTCGGCACCGTAGCCGACCCGATCGTCCCAGCCGTTCGGCCCGTCGACCAGGTCGAAGAGCCGGCGGCCGAGTACGACGGCACCCGAGCGGGCGGTCCCCTCGCGCAGGACCCGGCGGTCGTCGGGGTCGTCGGAAAACGCCCAGGCGTGCACGGCCTCGCCGCCGGTGCCCAGGCCGTTGTCCGGGCCGGGGTCGGGCCCAGTGACGAAGCCATCGACGGAGACAGAAATGTCAGCGATGATTCGAGTCATACCAGGGCAGACCTGATCCGCTGCCCAAATTCATCGCTCACACGTGAAGCGTGGTCCGGAACCCCGCAGCGCCAGAGCGGCGATGACCCGCGACCCCGACAGTGCCCACAGCGGCGCCTACATCGATGGGGGCGTGGACATGAGGGGGTCTTCTTCGTTCTGCCCGGCGTTCAGCTCTGGACGCGGCGCTGTCAGTGGTCCCAGACGCCGGGGCCGCCTCCGCGCCATTCGATCCAGTCCGCGGCCCTGACGTCGGATGGTTCGACATCGTCCATGCCGGCGCGGCCGAGGAACTCGGCGATGTCGAGCAGGGTGTAGGCCATGCCGACGAAGCCGGCGGCGACACGGACTCTGCGGCCGCCGTCCGCGGCAGGCGGGTAGACGACGACGGGCTGATGACTAGCCATGTATTGAGAGTGCGGGCCCCGCCGGTTGCGCGCATGCGGAGTGGTCGTGCCGTTCGCAGGCTGGTGCAGGGCCTCACATCGCTCACATCGCGAGACATGCTGATCTCAGCTGACCAGCGGATCCCTGGGTTGTCTCAGCCGCGCGTCAGCCTGAGATACGGGCTTCAATTCCGTCTAGCAGGAAGTCGAGGCCGATCCGGAAGGTGTGGTCGGCGTCCAGGTGGGCGGCATCGCGCACCACCGTGGCCAGCGCGGGGAATCGGCCGGTGGCGAAGGTTCGCTCCAGATAGGGCCCGAGTGAGGCCTGCCAACGCTTCTCGTCCATCCCGGTGGCCCGCTCGGCACGCCGCTCGGCGATCTCCCGACGCACCGCGCCGATCGCGTACGCGTTGACTGCGCCGACCACCGGCATGATGGCGTCCACGTCGACGCCGTCCAGCGCGGCCACCACAGTCTCCCCGCTGGCCAGCGCGTGCGGCCCGAGCTGGGGTCGGCCACCCAGTAGATCGGCGAGCCATTCGTGCTCGTGAACGGCGTGTCGAGTGGCTTCGGCAAGAGACCGGAGCACCTCCCGCCAGCCGTCTCCGACCGGCCGGATCTCGGCGTGGACGGCGTCGACCATGAGGTCGAGCAATTCCTCCTTGCTCGCCATGTAGCCGTACAGCCGCATCGGACGGACGTCCAGCGCGGTGGCGACCTTGCGCAGCGACACCGCGTCCAGGCCGTCCGCGTCGGCCAGCTGGATCGCCGCTCGCACGATCCGCTCCCGGCTCAACGGGGCCGGCACGGGTCGATTCGGTGGCTCCGGCCTCTCCCACACCAACATGCCGCTAACAATACATCGCATCGGACGATACAGTGTATCGGCCAGTACGACGTATCGAAGGGGAAGCAGCCATGACCATTGCCATCGTCGGAGCCGGCCTCGGCGGCCTGGCTCTCGCCCGTGTGCTGCACGTGAACGGCATGGATTCCGTCCTGTATGAACGTGAATCGTCGCGCGGTGCGCGCGGTCAGGGCGGCATGCTCGACATCCACTCCGGCCAGCGGGCGCTGCGCGAGGCCGGTCTGATCGACCAGTTCCACGCGATTGCCCGTGGTGAAGGCCAGGACATGCGTCTTCTCGAACCGGATGGCACCCTGCTGCTCCAGGAGGACACGCCCGACGACGCCCCGCTTGAGCGACCCGAGGTCGACCGCGCCGATCTGCGCAACCTGCTGCTGGATTCCCTCCCCGAAGGCGTGGTGCGCTGGGGGCACACGTTCAAATCCGCCGACAACGGCCTGCTGCGCTTCGCCGACGGCGGCAGTGCGACGTACGACCTGCTGGTCGGTGCGGACGGCGCGCAGTCCCGGGTCCGCGCGCTGCTCACCGACGCCCGCCCGGCACATATCGGCCAGAACGTCGTCGAGCTCGGCATTCCCGACATCGACCGCACGCACCCGGACCTCGCCGCGATGGTCGGGCGCGGCAATTACTGGGTGCTCGGCAACGGACTGTCCCTGGCGGCGCAGCGCAACGGCGACGGCCGCGTTCGCATCGGCCTCAGCTTCTACAACACCGCAGAGGATTGGTTCGCCACCAGCGGGATCCCGTTCGACGACCCGGCCGCCGCCCGGGCGCGGCTGATCGACCTGCTCCCCGGCTGGGACTCACGGTTCACCGCGCTGATCGCGGCCTGCGACGACACGGTCGTGCCGCGGTCGATCACCACTCTCCCGGTCGGCCTGACCTGGCCCTCGACGCCAGGCGTCACGCTGCTCGGCGATGCCGCGCACCTGATGCCGCCGGTGGGAGAGGGCGCCAACATGGCGCTGCTCGACGGCGCCCTGCTCGGTCTCGCGCTGGCCGCGCACCCGGACTGCTTTCCCGCCGCCGTCAAAGAGTACGAACGCGAGATGTTCGAACGCACCGGCGCTGCCGCCCGGATGTCCGCGGACATCCAGGAATTGCTGACGTCGCCGGACGCCGCCCAGAAAATGCTCGCATTCTTCCAACCTGGCTGAAGGTAACCAAGTACGACCAGGACAGCCACCCGATCCTGGACTTCGACAACTTCACCATCGCAGCGACGGATACTGAGCGTGACGGACAGATGCCGCCCGGCCGGTCGGCGGGCGGATCAGCGCAGTCCGGCGAAGAGATCGTTCTCGGGTACGGCCGCACCGGTGGCATCCTGGACACGTACGAAGGTCTCCATGCCCATCAACTCCCCGAACCTCTCCTTGCCCATCTTGAGGAAAAAGATGTTCTCGCCCTGACTGGCGTGCGCGGCCAACGCGTCGAACTTCTGACCGCTGAACGCGGTGGCGTCCACCCACGTGGTGATCTCGTCGTCGGGGAGCCCGATCTTGGCCATCGCGGCGGCCTCGGCAGGATCCGGCTCCGGCATGTCCTCATGGAACTCGCGAATGATCTCGCCGAACCGCTGCATCATCGAGCGGGGCATCGTGGTCCAGTACACCTTCGGTGTCAGCGTGGTCATCTCCAGCGCCGCCATCGTGATGCGGTGGGCCTGGATGTGGTCGGGGTGGCCGTAGAAGCCGTTCTCGTCGTAGGTGACGACCACATCCGGTCGATACTGCCGCATGAGTTCCGCGAGTCGGGTCGCGCCTTCCTGCACGGGGGTCTGCCAGAAGGATCCGGGGGCGTCGTTGCTCGCCCAGCCCATCATCCCGGAGTCGGCATACCCCAGCATCTGCAGATCGCTGACCTTCAGGACGTCACAGCTCGCCTCAAGTTCTTGACGGCGCATCAAGGCGACCGCCGCCGGATCGTGCCCGGGATCGCCCGGCTTGACACCCCCCGGTCCGTCACCGCAACCGCCGTCGGTACACGTCACAAGAACCGTGCGGATGCCTTCCGCCGCGTACATCGCGAGGACCCCTCCGGTTCCGGTGGCCTCGTCGTCGGGGTGGGCGTGTACTGCCATGAGCGTCAAGGGCCGGTCAGTCATGAAACAGTCCTCCTGCATAAATACGTCTCGGTCCGAGTGCGCGGCGGCGTGCGGCGCCGCGCCCCTCAGTCGATGCAACCGTGCCGGGGGGACCGGCTGTTCCCGGCGCGGCCGCTTGGCCTTCCAGGTGTCGGCGTTCAACGCGAACGAGGCACAGGAGCGACCTGCATGTCTCAGCGCCACGTCGGAGATCCGACTTCCATCCGGCACCAGTCGTGAGATTCCGACAGGAAGATTGAGACACTACAGCTGGCTGTGGGATCTCGCGGTTCGTTTCCCAGGGTGCCGCTTTGACGTGCAAGTTCTCGGACTGACTCACGGCGTGGCCAGGAACTCCTGTCTCAGAAGACGTTGAATCCGATCTTTCTTAATTCGCGATCACTCGTTCGTGGCACTGGTTGCCGTCCAGGCGCCGGTCGGCACGTTCATGCCGAGGTTCGGTGCATGGAGCGAGAGTCGTATCCGAGCGACTTGGGCGCTATCCGCCTCATGATCTGCCGGCATGGTCGGCGGTGTTCTACTACTTCACGCTGTGGCGCGAGGACGGGCTCGACCAGCAGATCCAGGAACTGCTGAGCTGCCAGGTGCGGGAGAAGGCCCGCCGATTGGAGGACCGTCCCTCGTGGTTATCGACACGCAGTCCGTGCGCGCGGCCGCGGGGGGACGCGGCCTCTACCAGAGACGGACTCAACGCCGCTCTTCGCGATCTGGAATCAGCACGGCCGCCGGCCGCCACTCTCGCCTGATCAACCCGAACACCCACGAGTCGGATACCTCGCCGTTCACGACGCAGTCCTCCCGCAACGTCCCTTCACGCAGGAATCCGATCTTCTCCAGGACCCGGGCAGATGCCACGTTGCGCGTATCGGTCTCGGCCTGAACTCGATTCAGGTCCAGTGTGTCGAATGCCCACTGCAGCAAGGCGTGCGCGGCCTCCGTCGCGTAGCCGTGTCCCCACATCGCTTCGTCGAGGACGTAGCCCAACGACGCACTGCGGTAGTCCGGGTTCCATCCGGTCAGACCGCACCAGCCGACGAAGGCCCCGTCAGAAGCGCGGTCGATGGCCACCCGGGCCCCCGTGCCTTCGTCCGCCATCTTCCGGCACATGTTGATGAAGCATTCGGCACGGGCTCGTTCGTTCCACGGCGGGGAGTCCCAGTAGCGCATCACGTAGGTGCTGCTGTGCAGGGCGAAGAGCAGGTCCGCGTCGGCGTCCGTGAAGGGGCGCAGTCGCAGGCGAGCGGTGTGCAGTACGGGGGTGGCCAAAGTCATGCGCACCATCTTGTGTCCTCATGCGGCGGGCAGAACACCGAATATCCGATCCCGGTCCGATCCTCACGACCAAGGCTCCGCCTACCAGCAGATCGTGCACGGCACGACTACTCGGCCTGCCCACCGACGCCCCAGACATGAACGTCACCCACAGGCGCCTCGCCCGCCAAGGCTTCCTCACCCAACCCGGACGAGGTCACTACTAGAAGACGGACTTAACGACCTCTCAGGATCAGTGGCATTTCCTCGCGGCCCACTTCAAGAGTGCAAACGTTGCCTGATCCGGCACGAGAGAAGCTCGCAGCCACGGAGGGGCACGGAGTCCTCGTAGGTTTCCGAAGCTCGATCGCCGGTTACCGGGAAGTCACATTCGGCGCGGTACGACTCCGTCCTGCCAGCGGTAGAGGTCGCGCAGCAGGGAAATCTCGGCGCCGTGAGCGATCAGCTCCCTGTTGACGTGCAGGACGATGCCCTCCATGGG
>NZ_JBEXNW010000060.1:0-37344 GCF_040611295.1 Streptomyces sp. NPDC002935 | reverse complement strand
ACGTGTACAGCGCCGAGCGGGACCAGTCGTGCGCACTCGGCCTCAAGCGCGGCGAGGCGCTCCTAGCGCGTTCCGGTCCTCGTCTCCGCTCACGCGGCTCGGTACGCCTCCGTCAGCCGGGCCACCGCCTGCGCGTAGTGGCCGGTCAGCAGGAGATGGTCCGCGTCCGCGAAGGGCTTCGCGGACGCCGCGGTGACCGACGAACCGATCTTCTGCTGGACGAGCAGACGGGCCTTCGTCACGGCCGTGCGGGCCACCTCGTCGGCGCCGGACCGCTCCGCAGCCGAGGCCACCAGGGCGAGCGTCCGGAGGGTGGCGGTGCCACCGCCCGGTGCCTTCGTGAGCGTCGTCAGACCCCATCCGTACGGGAACTGCGGGTCGTAGGACGCGTCACCGACGTTGATCGGCAGCTGGGACTCCGCCTTGGGCCAGGTGACGGGGAGCTGCCCGGTGAAGGCGCGCCTGCCGTACAAGACGTCCGCGACGCCGTCGCCCTCCGTGCCCGGCAGCCAGGAGGCCACGAGGGCGTCGACGGCGCCGAGGCGGTCGCCGATGAGCTGGGGACGGCCCGAGACGACCAGCACCGCGCACTTCATGGCCGCGCAGACCTTGTCGACGGCGGCCTTGTCGGCCGCGGTCAGCTCCAGGTCGTTGCCGTTGCCCACATCGCCGACTCCCTCCGCGTAAGGGGTCTCGCCGACGACGACCACACCGACGTCGTACCCGCCGGTCGGGGCGGAGGCGTCCTGGGAGTACGTGACGTCACCGCCTGCCTTCCGCATGCCCTGGAGGATCGTCGTGCCGTCGGTGTGGCTGCCCGACGCACCCTGCCAGGTGATGGTCCAGCCACCGGTCTGGTTGCCGAGGTCATCGGCGTTCGAACCGGCGACGTACACCTTCTGCGACTTCTTCAGCGGCAGGACGCCGTCCGCGTTCTTCAGCAGGACCTGCGACTCGGCCGCCGCCTGACGGGCCACGGCCCGGTGCGCTGCCGAGCCGATCTCCGAAGCGCCGCTCGTGTCCGCGTACGGCTTCTCGAAGAGGCCCAGCTCGAACTTCTGGGTCAGGATGCGCGACACGGCGTCGTCGATCCGCTGCCCGCTGACGCGGCCGGCGCTCGCCTCGTCCATGAGGGTCGTACGGAAGTCCTTGTACGAGTACGGCACCATCATCATGTCGACGCCCGCGTTGACCGAGGTGCGGACGTGGGAGGCGTAGTCGCCGGGGAGCTGGTCGATGGCGTTCCAGTCACTGATCACGAAGCCGTCGAAGCCCATCCGGCCCTTGAGCACGCCGTTGATCATGTCGGCGCGGGCGTGCATCTTCACCGGGCCCTGGCCGTCGCCGACGATGTCGAGCGAGGAGTACGACGGCATGACCGAGCCGATACCCCGGTCGACGGCCGTCTGGTACGGGGCCAGATGCACGGCCTCCAGCTGCTGCCGGGTGACCTTGGTGACGCCCTGGTCGATGGTGTACGAGCCCGTCGTGGACGTTCCGTACCCGGTGCCGCCGTCGCCGACGAAGTGCTTGGCGGTGGCGAGGACCTTGTCGTCGTCCTTCAGGTCCTTGCCGTCACGGGCGCCCTGGAGGCCCTGGATGACCGTCTCCATGGACTTGACGAGCGCCGGGTCCTCGCCGAAGGACTCGTAGGAGCGGCCCCAGCGTTCGTCGCGGGTCACGCACAGGCAGGGGGCGAAGTCCCAGGGGATGCCGGTGGCGCGGACCTCGGACGCGGTCACCGCGCCCGTCCGCTCCGCCAGTCGGGGGTCGCGGGTGGCGCCGATGCCGATGTTGTGGGGCATGAGGGTCGCGCCGGCGAGGTTGTTGTGGCCGTGCACCGCGTCCACGCCGTAGATCAGCGGGATCTGGAGGCGGGTGGCCTGCGTCCGGAGCTGGTAGCCGTCGATCATCTTCGCCCAGGCCGCGGCGGTGTTGGGCGTCGGCGTGGAGCCGCCGCCGGAGAGGAGCGAGCCGAGGTCGTAGGAGGCGATGTCACCGCCCGTGCCGATGGCGCCGCGCTCGGCCTGGGTCATCTGCCCGGCCTTCTCCGCCAGGGACATCCGGGAGACGAGGTCGGCGACCCGCTTCTTCACGGGCAGTTTCGGGTCCAGGTACGGGAGTCCGTGGGCGTCGATGACGACCTGCGGGGTCTCGGCGGGGGCCTTGGCGCCCGTCACCGTGAGCTTGAGCGGGATCGTCTCGGCCGCTTCGGCGGACCGGTCGCGCAGGGTCGCGATCTTGATGGTGCGGCTCGTACCGGAGGTCGTGCCCGCCGGGAAGGTGACCTCGCCCTTGACCGGGGTGTAGTCCTTGCCCGGCTCGGCGGTGCCTCCCGTGCTCTCGTAGGCGACGGTCACGGGCTCGTCGATCGGGGCGGCGCCGGTGGTGGCCACGGAGACCTTCACCGCGGCTGTGCCCCCCTCCTTCACCGGGTGGACGGCGGCGTCGGTGGTGACGGAGGCGCGCAGGGACTGGTCGGCACGGCCGTACAACTCGACGTCGTCCAGGGCGAACCGCCCCTGGACGCCGACCGGGAGCGTCACGGCGTAGCCCCACATCTGCGTCAGGCCGAGGACCTGGTCGATACCGCCGACCGGCTGATAGTCCGTGCGATAGGTGAAGTCGGTGAAGGGGATCTCGATCTGTTTCCAGCCGGTGAAGTCGTCGGTGAAGGAAGTCGTCCACAGCTCGGAGGCCTCGCCGTTGGCGCCGCCGTCCTTGATCTCGAAAGCGATCTTCTTGCCGTTGGCGCGGCCGTCCCACCAGAAGCGGATGCCCTTGTGCGCGGACCAGTCGTGGGCCGGCTCACCCGCGGCGAAGTCGTGGGTGAACCCGCCGTAACCGCTGATGTCGTAGTCGCCGGTGAGGACTTTGGCGCCCTCGGGCGCGTCGGACCGTTCGGTCAGGGCGAGTTCGGGCGGATCGTCGCTGTCGCTGCCCCAGGTGAAGATGCCGTCGGCGGGCTGGCTCGCGAAGGGCACCTCCCCCTCGAAGCGGTCCACCGGGACGGGTGCGGGATCGTCGGCCACCGCCGTTCCCGCCGATGCGAGCGGAAGCAGTCCGGCGATCAGTGCGGCACCGGCCAGCAGAGCGGTTCTTCGTACGGAATTCCGATCGAGCCTGCTCATGGGGTCCCCCCTCGACTCTCACGTTGCTCTGACGACATATTTCGTCTTACGACTTAGATCACGGCGTGAGTTAACTGGGGCCCCGGCAACCCGTCAAGACTTCACGTCAGAACCGGTACACACCCAAGTCGCGGCCGGAACAGGGAAGTTGTTCCTTCAGATTGTGAACGCGCAACCCCTTGACGTGGGTTCGCAGCCGTCATTTACTCACGCCTCGCACGCCTCCCCACCCCCACCTCCAGAAGGGCGGCGCTCCATGAGGAGATCCACCAGGAGATCCACTCGGGCGGTCCGGTTGATCGTCGCCGGGCTGCTCACCACCGCGGGATTCACGGCGGCCGCGCCCGCGCACGCCGCGGGCGAACAGCTCACCGCCTATCTGACGACGACGGACGACGACGGCGGACGCCATGTCGTCCGCGGGCTCCAGGCCCAGGCGCCGTTCGCCTTCCAGTCGGGCAGCGGCGGCAGCGGCGAGAACATCACCGTCGACGAGAACACCCGGTACCAGACCTTCACCGGCGGGGGCGCCTCCTTCACCGACACCGCGGCCTGGCTGATGAACAGCAGCGGCGCGCTGTCGCAGAGCACGCGTGACGCGACGATGCGCAAGCTGTTCTCGCCGACGGACGGGATCGGGCTGTCGTTCCTGCGCAACCCGATGGGCGCCTCGGACCTCGCGCGCTACGGCTACACCTACGACGACGTGCCCGCCGGGCAGAGCGACCCGAATCTGGCGCAGTTCTCCATCGCGCACGACCTGGCCGACGTGGTACCGCTGACCAAGCAGGCGCTCCAGCTCAACCCCTCCCTGACGGTGATGGCCTCGCCCTGGACGGCACCCGCCTGGATGAAGGACAGCGGGCAGCTCAACGGCGGCTGGCTGAAGTCCGAGGACTACGGCGCGTACGCCTCGTACTTCGTGAAGTACCTTCAGGCGTACCGGGATCAGAACGTCCCCGTCTCGTACGTCACCGTCCAGAACGAGCCGACCTGCTGCTCGGGCTATCCGTCGATGAGCTGGAACGCCTCGGGGCTGGCCTACTTCACCAAGAGCGAGCTGCTGCCCAAGCTCCAGACGGCCGGGCTGTCCACCAAGGTGCTCGCCCACGACTGGAACTGGGACGTGTACGACTCGTACGCCGCGCAGACCGTCGACGACGCGGCGGTCCGCTCGCATCCGAACTTCAGCGGGATCGCCTGGCACGGGTACGGCGGCGACATCGCCAAGCAGACGAGCGTGCACAACCAGTACCCGGGCCTGGACGCCTTCGGAACCGAGCACTCCGGCGGCACCTGGATCGCCAACCAGCAGCGCGAGGACATGCTCAACATCGTCGACTACACCCGGAACTGGGCGAAGTCGGTGACCAAGTGGTCGCTCGCCGTGGACCAGAACCGGGGTCCGCACAACGGCGGCTGCGGCACCTGCTCCGGGCTCATCACCGTGCACAACGGGGACGGGGCGAGCGGGACCGTCGACTACACGGTCGAGTACTACACGATGGGCCATCTGACGAAGTTCGTCCGGCCCGGCGCGCAGCGCATCGCCTCCACGGCGTCGTCGGCCGTCCCGAACGTCGCCTGGCGCAACCCGGACGGATCGAAGGCGCTGATCGCCTACAACGACGGCTCGGCCGCGAAGTCCGTCACCATCAACTGGGGTGCGCAGCACGCGACCTACTCACTGCCGGGCAAGACGTCGGCGACGTTCACGTGGTCCGGGACGCAGTCGGGCGGCGGCAGCCAGTCGGGGGCGTTCGTCGGGCTGGCCGGCAAGTGCCTGGATGTGGCGGGCGGTTCGAGCGCCAACGGCACGGCGGTGCAGCTCTACGACTGCAACGGGTCGGCCGCGCAGGCCTGGACGGTGCAGGCCGACGGATCGGTGCGCTCGCTCGGGAAGTGCCTCGACGTCACGTCGGGGTCGACGGCCGATGGCGCGAAGGTGCAGCTCTACGACTGCAACGGGTCGGGCGCACAGCGGTGGTCGTACAACTCCTCGACGGGTGACGTGGTCAACACCGCGGCGAACAAGTGCCTCGACGCGACCGGCAACTCGTCGGCGAACGGGGCGCGGGCACAGATCTGGTCGTGCACGGGGGCCGCCAATCAGAAGTGGCATCTGCAGTAGCCACCCGCCCCGGCACTCCGGAGGGGCCGGAAGACGGTGAACGCCGGAGGGGCTTGCTTCCCCGCCCCTCCGGCGTTCACCGTCGGCCCGGTCGGCCCCCTCCGGCGTCCGGGACGATTACGCGGCGGGTTCCACCCCGGCCCGCAGCAGCCCGTAGGTGTACGCGTCCTCCAGTGCCTGCCAGGACGCGGCGATGACGTTCTCCGCCACGCCGACCGTGGACCACTCCCCCGTGCCGTCGGAGGTGGAGATGAGGACGCGGGTGGTGGAGGACGTGCCGTGCTTGCCCTCCAGGATGCGGACCTTGTAGTCGACCAGCTCCAGCTTGGCGAGCTGGGGGTAGATCGTCTCCAGGGCTACGCGCAGGGCGCGGTCGAGGGCGTTGACCGGGCCGTTGCCCTCGGCGGTGGCGACGATGCGCTCGCCCTTGGCGAAGAGCTTGACCGTGGCCTCGTTGGCGTGGCTGCCGTCGGGGCGGTCCTCGACGATGGCCCGCCAGGACTCGACCTCGAAGTACGTACGGGCCTTGCCCTCGGCCTCGGCGCGCAGCAGGAGTTCAAAGCTCGCGTCGGCGGCCTCGTACGTGTAGCCCTTGAGCTCGCGCTCCTTGACCCGCTCGACGACACGGCCGACCAGTTCGCGGTCGTCGCTGATGTCGACGCCGAGTTCCTTGCCCTTCAGCTCGATCGAGGCCCGGCCCGCCATGTCGGAGACCAGCATCCGCATGGTGTTGCCGACCTGCTCGGGGTCGATGTGCTGGTACAGGTCCGGGTCGACCTTGATCGCGGAGGCGTGCAGGCCCGCCTTGTGGGCGAACGCCGACACTCCCACGTACGGCTGATGGGTGGAGGGCGTGAGGTTGACGACCTCCGCGATCGCGTGCGAGATCCTGGTCATCTCCCGCAGCGCGCCTTCGGGGAGCACCTTCTTGCCGTACTTCAGCTCCAGGGCGGCGACGACGGGGAACAGGTTGGAGTTGCCGACCCGCTCGCCGTAGCCGTTGGCCGTGCACTGGACGTGGGTGGCGCCCGCGTCGACGGCCGCCAGGGTGTTGGCGACGGCGCAGCCGGTGTCGTCCTGGGCGTGGATTCCGAGCCGGGCGCCCGTGTCCGCGAGGACGGTGGCGACCACGGCCTGGACCTGCGCCGGGAGCATCCCGCCGTTGGTGTCGCACAGGACCACGACGTCGGCGCCGGCCTCCGCGGCGGCAGTGACGACCGCCTTGGCGTACCCCGGGTTCGCGCGGTAGCCGTCGAAGAAGTGCTCGCAGTCGACGAAGACGCGGCGGCCCTGGGAACGCAGATAGGAGACGGTGTCGCGGACCATCTCCAGGTTCTCGTCGAGCGTGGTGCGCAGAGCGAGCTCGACGTGCCGGTCGTGGGACTTGGCGACCAGGGTGATCACCGCGGCCCCCGAGTCCAGGAGTGCCTTGACCTGCGGGTCCTCCGAGGCCTTGGCACCGGCCCGGCGGGTCGCTCCGAAGGCCACGAGCTGGGCGTGCTTGAAGTCGATCTCCTGCTGGGCGCGGGCGAAGAACTCGGTGTCGCGCGGGTTGGCGCCGGGCCACCCGCCCTCGATGAAGCCAACCCCGAAGTCGTCCAGGTGCCGCGTGATGGCCAGCTTGTCCGCCACGGTGAGGTTGATGCCCTCGCGCTGCGCGCCGTCGCGCAGCGTCGTGTCGAAGACGTGGAAAGCATCGTCGAGTGCGCTGGTTTCCGTCATGGTCTCAAGGCTCCTGTATTGAATCTCGGTCTACCGGAATGACCGGCTCCACCGTCCCCCAATGATCCCTCGCGCTGCGCTCCCGGCTGAAGGTGGGCCAGAAATGCGAAAAACCCCTCGCGGGTGCGAGAGGTCTGCGCGCGGGTCGAGAACGACGGTGTCCGCCCGTACCTGGTCGTACGTGGCGGTCACTGCGGACCGGCGCGCCTGCTGCCAATAATCGTGGCGAACGAGAGCACGGGGGCAGTCTGGCACATACCGCCCCGTGCTCACGGGGTGTCTCAGGATGCGAGCACTGGGCTACGTCATCAGCACGGACGTACGAGGAACTCGGTCAGCAGGCCGTGCCCGCGGGGTGCCGTCGGCGGCGGTGGCCTGCGGACGCCGTTCAGCCCAGTGCCTCGTCGAGGAACTCCCGTACGTGGGACAGGATCCGGCCACGGTCGGTGCCGCGCAGCCCGATCGCCACATGGATGGAGAAGCCGTCGAGCAGGGCGCGCAGCCGGGCGGCGAAACGGTCCGGGTCGACGGCGCGGAACTCGCCGCGCGAGACGCCCTCGGCGAGCAGCGCAACGAGGTCCCGGTGCCAGGCGCCCTCGATGGCGACCTGCCGTTCGCGGGCGTCGTCGTCCGCGTTCTGGGAATGGTTCCAGACCTCCAGCCAGAGCGTCCAGTGCGGGTCGCGGTGCCCGTCGGGGACGTACAGGTCGACATAGGCGTCGAGGCGCTCGCGGGCGGTTCCGCGGGCGGCGAGCAGCCGGCCGCGCTCGACGCCGAGGCGGCCCTCGCTCCACTCCAGGGTGCGCAGCAGCAGCTCGTCCTTGGAGCGGAAGTAGTAGAGGAGGTGCCCGCTGCTCATGCCGACCTCACGGCCGAGTGCCGCCATGGTGAGCTTCTCCAGACCGCGCTCGGCGATCATCTCCATGGCGACGGCGAGGACCTCCTCGCGCGGTGGCGCGTTCTTTCGCGCACCGGCCATCCGTGACTCCCGTTTTTCAGACCTTCGGCTGCTGCTGGGTGACGCAGTGGATGCCACCGCCGCCCGCGAAGATCGTACGTGCGTCCACCAGCGTCACGGTCCGTTCGGGGAAGAGCCGGCGGAAGATGCCCGCCGCGATCTCGTCGCGCGGGTCGTCGAAGCCGCAGAGGACGACGCCGCCGTTGCAGAGGTAGTGGTTGATGTAGGAGTAGTCGGCCCAGTGGCCGTCGGCCTCCAGGACCGTCGGGGCGGGGACCTCGACGACCTCGATCCGGCGGCCGCGCGCGTCGGTCTGCGCCCTGAGCAGCCCGACGACCTCCTGGCTCACCTCGTGGTCGGGGTGCGCCGGGTCCTGCTGGGAGTGCGCGACGATCACGCCGGGGCGGGCGAAGGCGGCGACGATGTCGACGTGGCCGAGGGTGCCGAAGCCGTACGGGGGGTAGTCGCCGGTCAGGCCGCGCGGCAGCCAGATCGCCTTCCGGGTGCCGAGCTGGGCGTGGATCTCCGCCTCGACCTGCTCGCGGGTCCAGCCGGGGTTGCGCTCCGGTCCGAGCTGGACGGTCTCGGTGAGCAGCACGGTGCCCTCGCCGTCGACGTGGATCGCGCCGCCCTCGTTGACCAGCCGCGAGGCGTACCTCTTGGCTCCCGCGAGGTCCGCGACCTCGGCGCCCATCTTCGCGTCGTGCTCCCAGCGGGCCCAGTCCTGGGCGCCCCAGCCGTTGAACGTCCAGTCCACGGCGGCGAGTCCGCCGTGCCCGTCGGTGAGGAAGGTGGGGCCGCTGTCGCGCATCCAGGCGTCGTCGAGTTCCCGCTCGACGGTGTCGATGCCGGGGCCGAGGAGTGCGGCGGCCGCTGCGGACTGGCCGGGACCGCACACCACGGTGACCGGTTCGAAGCGGCGGACCGCGCGGGCCACGGTCGCCCAGGCCGCGCGCGACGCGGCGAGGTCGTCCGGGTTGTCGAAGGTGGGGTTGGGGCCCGGCCACGCCATCCAGGTGCGCTCGTGCGGGGTCCACTCGGCAGGCATACGGAATCCTTCGGCGGCAGCAGACATGGGTGATCCTTAGAGGCTGTGTCGATTACAGGAAATACAGACGGTTGAGGGAGACCGAGTCGGCGGGCTCGGAGCGCAGCGGGTCGCCGTCGAGGGTGACCAGGCCGCTGCGCTGGTCGACGTCGACCTCTCCGGTACGGGAGTTGAGGCGCAGGTCGGCGGGTCCGATGCCACGGGTGCCGCGAACCGCCACGCGGCGACGGCGGGTCGGCATGGTGTCGTTGCCCTGGTCCAGCGCCGCCTGTGCGACGAAGGCCACCGAGATCTCGGCGGGGGTCGCGCCGTGCGCCCCGAACTGCGGCCCGAGGACCAGGGGTTCGCAGGTGTCGGTGGCGGCATTGGGGTCGCCGACGACTCCGTAGGCCGGGAAACCGGACTTCAGGACGAGCTGGGGCTTGGCGCCGAAGTACTCGGGGCGCCACAGCACGATGTCGGCGAGCTTGCCCACCTCGATGGAGCCGACCTCGTGGGCGAGGCCGTGGGCGATGGCCGGGTTGATGGTGAGCTTGGCCATGTAGCGCAGGACGCGTTCGTTGTCGTGGTCCTCGGGCGCTCCGAACTGGGCCTTCATCTTCCCGGCCATGGCGAAGGTGCGGCGCACGGTCTCGCCGGCCCGGCCCATGCCCTGGGCGTCCGAGGAGGTGATGCCGATGGCGCCCAGGTCGTGCAGCACGTCCTCGGCGCCCATGGTCCCGGCGCGGATGCGGTCGCGGGCCATGGCGGCGTCGCCGGGCAGGTCGGTCTTCAGGTCGTGGACGGAGACGATCATGCCGTAGTGCTCGGCGACCGCGTCCCGGCCGAAGGGCAGGGTCGGGTTGGTGGACGAGCCGATGACGTTCGGGACGCCCGCCATCTTCAGGACGTTGGGCACATGGCCGCCGCCGCAGCCCTCGATGTGGAAGGCGTGGATGGTGCGTCCTTCGAGCACCGCCAGGGTGTCCTCGACCGACAGGCACTCGTTCAACCCGTCGCTGTGCAGGGCCACTTGGACGTCGTGCTCCTCGGCGACGCGCAGCGCGGTGTCGAGCGCGCGGGTGTGGGCGCCCATGTCCTCGTGGACCTTGAAGCCGCTCGCGCCGCCCTCGGCCAGCGCCTCGATCAGCGGTGCGCCGTCGGAGGACGAACCCCGGCCCAGGAAGCCGATGTTGACCGGCCAGGCGTCGAAGGCACCGAAGGCGTGCCGCAGCGCCCAGGGCGAGTTGACGCCGACGCCCCACACCGGCCCGAACTCCTGGCCGATGATCGTCGTCACGCCGGAGGCCAGCGAGGCTTCCATGATGCGCGGCGAGAGCAGGTGGACGTGGGTGTCGACGGCTCCGGCGGTGGCGATGAGGCCCTCGCCGGAGACGATGGACGTGCCGGTGCCGACCACGACGTCGACGCCGTCGAGGGTGTCGGGGTTGCCGGCCCGCCCGATCGAGCAGATGCGGCCCTCGCGGATGCCGATGGACACCTTCCGGATGCCCTGGACCGCGTCGATCACCACCACGTTGCTGATGACGACGTCGCAGGTGTCCCGGACGGCGGCGGCCTTGAGGTGCAGTCCGTCGCGGGCGGTCTTGCCGAATCCGGCGAGGAACTCGTCGCCGTGGAGCTGGGCGTCGGACTCGACCCGGATGGTCAGCCCGGAGTCGCCGAGCCGGACCCGGTCACCGGCCCGGGGCCCGTGGGTGGCGGCGTAGGCGTGGGGATCGATGCTCATCGGCCCGTTCCTTCGGCTCCGGGGTGTCCGCCGGCACCTTCGACGTCGAGGTGTCCGCCGACGCCTTCGGCTCCGGGGTGTCCGCCGGCTCCATCAGCTCCGAGGTATCCGCAGGCGGCGGCCCTGCGCAGGGCCTCTTCCCTGGCTCCGGGCGCGTCCAGGGGTCCGTCGACCAGACCGGCGAAGCCGATCGCGATCCGCTCGCCCCCGATCGGCACGAATCCGACCTCGGCGCTCTCGCCGGGGCCGAAGCGGACGGAGGACCCCGCGGGCACGGCGAGCCGCATCCCGTAGGCGGCCGCGCGATCGAAGTCGAGCCGCGGGTTGGCCTCGAAGAAGTGGAAGTGGGAGGTGACGGAGACGGGCACGGTCGCGGTGTTGGTGACCGTCAGCCGCAGGACCGCGGCGGGCTCGGTGTGCGCGGCCCCCGGCAGCAGTGCGCCCGGGGCGCGGTCGCCGAGTCCGCCGCCGATGGGGTCGGAGACGACCGCGAGCCGGGAGCCGTCGTCGAAGACGGCCTCGACGTGCACCTCGGTGACGATGTCCGCGACGCCGGGCAGGACGTCGTCGGGGCCGAGGACGGACCGGGCCGCCTCGATGGCCTCGGCCAGCCGCCCGCCGTCGCGGGCGGCCTCGCAGACGGTGTCCGCGATCAGGGCGGTCGCCTCCGGCACGTTGAGGCGCAGTCCGCGCGCCTTGCGGGCCCGGGCCAGCTCGGCGGCCGAGAACAGCAGCAGTCGGTCACGCTCCGTGGGGGTGAGTCTCACGCCACGACACCTCCTTGCCTTCCTCCAGTTAGAGCATCACTCTAAACGTCGGATTCATGGAAGGGAAACATTGACGGGCAAGCGTTGAAGACGCCACATTGAGCGTCGCTCTAACTCTTGGTGCTTCCCGCACCACTCCAGGCGGCCGTCAAAGGAGACCAGCCATGCCGATAGAACAGCGCGGAGTCGACACCATCCCCGACGAGGAGCGCACCAGCGGACCGCGCGACCTGGTGTCGATCCTGCTCGGCTCGAACCTCTGCCTCGGGGTGATCATCTTCGGCTGGCTGCCGCCCTCCTTCGGACTCGACTGGTGGTCCTCGGTCAGCGCGATCGTGGCAGGCACGGTCGTCGGCACCGCGCTCACCGCGCCGCTGGCCCTGGTCTCGCTGCGGACCGGCACGAACCTCTCCACTTCCTCCGGCGCGCAGTTCGGCGTACGCGGACGGCTGGTCGGCTCGGTCGTCGGTCTGCTGCTCGCGCTCGGCTACACCGCGCTGACCGTGTGGATCGGCGGCGATGTGATGGTGGGCGTCCTCGGCCGCCTGTTCGGCCTGGAGGCGAGCGGACCGGCGTACGCCGTCGTGTACACGGTGCTGGCCGCGGCCACCGTCGCGGGCGCCGTCTACGGCTACCGCGTGCTGCTCGCCATGTCCCGCGCCCTCGCGATCTTCATGACGGCCCTGCTGGTGGTCGGCGTGATCGCGTACGCCCCGCACTTCACCACCGCGGCGATCCCGGAGACCGGCGGCTATCTGCTCGGCTCGTTCTGGCCCACCTGGCTGCTGGCGGCGGTGGCGGCCGGTCTGTCCGGCCCGATCGCCTTCATCACGCTGCTCGGCGACTACACGCGCTACATCTCCCCCGCCCGCCATTCCTCCCGTACGGTCCTGCACGCCACCTGGCTAGGTCTGATCGCCGGTCTGCTGGTCCCCCAGCTCTTCGGCACCTTCACGGCGTACGCGGCCCACGCGGCCCTCGACTACGCGGGCCCGCTGGTGTCCGCCTCCCCCGCCTGGTACCTGGTCCCGCTGCTGCTGGCCGCCTCCGCGGGCTCGGTGGGCAACGCCGGTCTGATGCTCTACTCGATGGGCCTCGACCTCGACGCGATCCTGCCCCGCACCTCGCGTGCCCGCGCCACCTGCGCGGTCGCCGTCGTCGCCATGCTCTGCGTGTTCGTCGGCCACTACGCCTGGAACGCCCAGTCCGCGATGACCTCCTTCGTGCTGCTCCTGACGGCGATCGGCACCCCGTGGGCGGTCATCACCCTGATCGGCTTCGTCCGCTGCCGCGGCGTCTACGACCCCGACGCCCTCCAGGTCTTCAACCGCCGCTCCCGCGGCGGCGTCTACTGGTACCGGGCCGGCTGGAACCTCCGGGCCACGGCGGCCTGGGCCCTGGGCGCCTTCGTCGGCCTCCTGGCCGTGTCACTGCCGTCGTACGAGGGTCCTCTGCTGTCCCTGACGGGCGGGGTGGACTGCAGCTTCGTCCTGTCCGGACTGGTCGGCGGCATCGTCCACCTGGCGCTCTCGCCGAAGCGGGCGTCACACCGGGTCGAGGCCGGGCAGGAACCGGCTCGCGCCGAAAGCGGGCTTTAGGTCGCTGAACCAGGTGGCGCGCTCATCGAAGGCGGCGAAGAACGGCCGCCCCACCAGGTCCGGGTCCCGGGCCTGGATGAGATGGAGCGCGAAGACCTTCTCGCCCGCCACCTCCGCCGTCCCGTCCACGCAGACCTTGCCCGGCATCGCCGACATGACCGGGCCGCGCACGGTCCGCGCGAGACCGGACACCCGGGCGTAGGCGTCGCGGAAGATCTGATGGCCGCGGGCGAGCGGCACCCCGAAGTAGCCCTGCGGGCCGGTGTCGCGCTCCACGAACTGGTAGTACGGCACCGCCCCCAGCACGGTCGTCTCGTTCCACAGCTCGGCCCACGCCTCGGCGCTGTCGTTGATCCCCTTGACCAGCGGCCCCTGGCAGCGGATCACGGCTCCCGTGTCGCGCACCCGGCTCATCGCCGCGCGCACGGCCGGGGGCCGCAGCTCCTGGGGATGAGTGAAGTGCGCCATCAGCGCGAGGTGACGGCCGCTCGCCACCACCTTCTCCAGCAGCCGCAGCAGTTCGTCGGCGTCGCGGTCGGTGAGGAAGCGGTACGGCCAGAAGGCCAGCGCCTTGGTGCCGATGCGGATCGAGCGGATCGTGTCGATCTCCAGCAGCGGTTCGACGTACCGGCGCAGCACCTCGGTGCTCATCACCATCGGGTCGCCGCCCGTGATGAGCGCGCTGGTGACCTCCGGGTGGGCGCGCAGATAGGCGGACGTGGTGGCGATGTCGTCGGTGGCGATGCGCAGGTCGGACTCGCCGACGAACTGGGGCCAGCGGAAGCAGTACGTGCAGTAGGCGTGGCAGCTCTGGCCCTGGCGCGGGAAGATCAGCACCGTTTCCGGGTACTTGTGCTGGAGACCGGTGAGGCGCCGGCCCTCGTGCACGGGGACGTTGGCGTCGAGCTGGCCCGAGGGATGCGGGTTGAGCTTCATCCGGATCTCGTGGGCCGCGCGCAGGACGTCGGCCTTCGGGGCCTGCCCGGCGAGCAGGTCCGCCATCTGCTTGAGATCGGGCTCGGGCAGCATCTCGGCCTGCGGGAACGTCAGCCGGAAGATCGGGTCGTCGGGCACGGCCGCCCAGTCGATCAACTCGTCGATCACATAACTGTTCGTACGGAACGGCAGAACGGCCGCCACGGCCCGCAGGGCGAGTCGCTCGGCGGGCGGCATGGACACCCGCTGGAGCAGGCCGTCCAGGTCACGGGGCGTGAAGGCACGGAAGCGTGAGCTCGTGCGCGCGGTGCGGGGGCTCGCGTACGGAGCCGGGTGGAGCGCTGAACTCATTAGTGCCGGGGCCTCTATTCCGTGACCAGAGCAGGCGGCCGTAATTCGACGAAAGCGGCCGCCGACGCATCGTACTTCTCCGCGAAGTGCTGGATGAGCAGCGCGTGCAGCTCACTTTCGTCGTCCACCACGACCAGTTCGTGCGCTCCGGGCGCGCTCAAGGCCTCGCTGTGCGCCGACAGTTGGTCCAAACGGTGACGCGCCATGTAGGACACGAGGTCGTGCCCGGCGACATAGAGACAGTCCTCCACGAGGACGAAGCGGCAGCTGAAGTCCCGCCGCCCGTCGGTCGCGTCGACCAGGGTCACCGGCAGATGGGTGAACCGCTCCATCGGCTTGCTCTGCTGCCACAGCTCGTCGAAGCGCTGCTCGACGAAGGTGCCGAGCGGGGAATGGACGGCGACCTCCAGCTGGACGCCCTCGCCGGAGAGGCGGCCGACCGTGAGGAAGGAGACGAGGGAGCGGTCGTCCCAGCGGTAGAGGGTCACACCGGGGGACGTGGAACACAGGCGCACTTCGAGGAGTTGACGGCTGTCCTCGTCGAGCCGGAGCGCGAACCGGTCCAGGGTCCGCAGATTGCGCATGATGTCGCGGCGGATGTCGGCGCTCTGTTCGCCCAGTTCACGCCCGCGCAGGATGACCGCCAGGGAGTCGGGGTCCAGGAGCAGGATCTGTACGCGGGCGCCGTGCGCGGTGGCCGCTTTGACACCCCGGAACAGACGCTCGGAGAACTGCGGGCCGAAGACGCTGGAGAAGGTGTCGAGGACCTTGACGTTCGAGGTCGAGCCGTAGACCTGGGCGCTGAACCACTCGTAGTCCAGCCGCGTGTGCTCGCGGACCCGGCCCTCCTGGGCGCGGCTGATCAGCGGGCCGATCACGAAGACGGTGACGACGACGCCGACGATGTCGGTGCCGAGGTTGAGGGCGAGGTTCTCCTCGTAGTTGTCCATCCGCGAGCTGCTCCAGAGCAGCAGTGCGGCGACGGCGGCGAGCAGGGCGAGGACCGTGAGGCTCTGCGGACGGCGTGGGGTGCGCAGGGTGCGCACCAGCCAACGCGGCCGTGACAGCGGCGACCTTGCGCTCACCTGCGCTCCCTCCGTGACCGTGCGGGCGCACAGGAGGACACGCTCCCCCCGTGGAATCTGTGGATACCCGTGTCGCGGAAGCGCTACGCGTCGAACGAACAGCCGGTCCCCGCACACCGGTTGGCAAGAGGGGGACCGGCCACGCGTCGGCGTGCTAGCCCAGCGGGTGCATCCAGCCGTGCTTGTCCTCGGTGATGCCGCGCTGGACGTCGAGCAGGGCCTCACGGAGCCGGAGGGTGACCTTGCCGGGCTCGCCGCCGGACTGCCGCCACTCGGTGCCGGTGCGCTTGACCGTGCCGACGGGCGTGATGACGGCGGCGGTACCGCAGGCGAAGACCTCGGTGAGGGTGCCGTTCATGGCGTCGGTCTGCCACTGGTCGATCGAGACGCGGCCCTCCTCGGCGGTGTAGCCGAGGTCGCGGGCGACGGTCAACAGGGAGTCGCGGGTGACGCCCTCCAGGATGGAGCCGGTGAGGGCCGGGGTGACGATCCGGTCGCCGTACACGAAGTACAGGTTCATGCCGCCGAGTTCCTCGACCCACTTGTGCTCGACCGCGTCGAGGTAGCAGACCTGGTCGCAGCCCTTGGCGGCGGCCTCCTTCTGGGCGAGCAGCGAGGCGGCGTAGTTGCCGCCGGTCTTCGCGTCGCCCATGCCACCGGGAACGGCGCGGACGTGGTCCTCGGAGAGCCAGATCGAGACCGGCCGAACGCCGCCCGCGAAGTAGGCGCCGGCGGGCGAGGCGATGACGAGGAAGAGGTACTCGTTGGCGGGCTTCACACCCAGGCCGACCTCGGTCGCGATCATGAAGGGGCGCAGGTACAGGGACTCCTCGCCGCCGTGCGCGGGAACCCAGGCGCGGTCCTGGCGGACCAGCGCGTCGCAGGCCTCGACGAAGGTCTCCACGGGCAGCTCCGGCATGCCGAGCCGGCGGGCGGAGGACTGGAAGCGCTTGGCGTTCTTGTCGGGCCGGAAGGTGGCGACGGTGCCGTCGGGCCGGCGGTAGGCCTTGAGTCCCTCGAAGATCTCCTGCGCGTAGTGCAGGGTCATGTTCGCCGGGTCGAGGGAGAGCGGGCCGTACGGAACGAGCTGGCCGTCGTGCCAGCCACGGCCCTCCGTCCACTTGATCGTCACCATGTGATCGGTGAAGTGCCGGCCGAACCCGGGGTTGACCAGGATCGCCTCGCGCTCGGCGGCGGAGAGCGGACTGGCGGAGGGCTTGAGCTCGATCGTGGGCTGCGTCATGAGTGGTTTTGTCCTTCACCGGTTGTATGTGACGGGCCGCGCTCACGCCCGCACTGCCAGTGGCCAGTGTTAGGACGTCCGAGCATTCCCTCATTCCGCGGCTCCGCGTTCGATTATCGCGCGCGGAGGACCGTGGACGAAACGGTGTGAATACGGCCCAGGAGATGATCCAGGGATGATCCAGGGATGGCCCAGGGGATGATGGTGGCACCCGGCGAGGGCATAGCAAAAGCCGCCGGGTGCGGATGCGACCCGGCGGCTGCTACGGAACGTAGGCGGTGCGGCGGGTCAGCCGGCTACTCGCACGGCCAGCGCGTCGCCGATTTCCTCGGTGCTGCGGGCGGGCTTGCCGACCCGCTCGGCGAGATCGGCGGAGACGGCGTCCTCGATGCGGGCGGCCTCGGTCTCGTAGCCGAGGTGGCGCAGCAGCAGGGCGACGGACAGGACGGTGGCGCTGGGGTCGGCCTTGCCCTGGCCCGCGATGTCGGGTGCCGAGCCGTGCACGGGCTCGAACATCGAGGGGAACTCGCCGCTCGGGTTGATGTTGCCGGAGGCGGCGACGCCGATGCCGCCGGAGACGGCCGCGGCGAGGTCGGTGATGATGTCGCCGAAGAGGTTGTCGGTGACGATCACGTCGAAGCGCTCGGGCTGCGTGACGAGGTAGATCGTCGCCGCGTCCACGTGGATGTAGTCGGTGGTGACCTCGGGGAACTCCTCGGCCACCTTGTTGAAGACGTTGGTCCAGAGGTGGCCCGCGAAGGTCAGCACGTTGTTCTTGTGGACCAGCGTCAGCTTCTTGCGCGGGCGGGCCTGCGCACGGGCGAAGGCGTCACGGACGACCCGCTCGACACCGAACGCCGTGTTGACGGAGACCTCGGTGGCGACCTCGTGCGGGGTGCCCTTGCGGATGGTGCCGCCGTTGCCGGTGTACGGACCCTCGGTGCCCTCACGGACCACGACGAAGTCGATCGCGGGCTGACCGGCGAGCGGGGTCTCGACACCCGGGAGGAGCTTCGAGGGACGCAGGTTGACGTGGTGGTCGAAGGCGAAGCGGAGCTTGAGCAGGAAGCCGCGCTCCAGGACGCCGGACGGGACCGAGGGGTCACCGATCGCGCCGAGCAGGATGGCGTCGTGCCGCTTCAGGGCGTCGAGGTCGGCGTCGGTGAGGGTCTCACCGGTGGCGTGGTAGCGCCGGGCGCCGAAGTCGAATTCCTTGGTCTCCAGCTTCACGTCCTGCGGAAGGACGGCGGAGAGGACTTTGAGCCCCTGGGCCACGACTTCCTGACCGATGCCGTCACCGGGGATCACTGCGAGATCGATGCTGCGAGACATGACGGCACCGTACTCCGTGTCCCATGGGATGACACGCAATGTCCGCCATACGGACATGCCGGTGTCGGAACACGCCTACCCTTCGACCTGTGTTCACCCGTATGTACGACGGCCGTTGGCGCACGCTGGGAACTTTCCAGACATGACCGCTCCTTCCAGGGGGACTCCCCCCGGACTCCCCGTCCCCGATGTCGGCATCCCGCACGAGCTCGCACGCGACATGAGCATGGCGGAGCAGTACGAGTACCTGCGGACGAAGCTCACGCGGCGCCGCGCACTGGTGGCGGCGAGCGCGTTCGCGGGCGGTGGTCTGCTGGCCGGCTGCGCCTCGGGCACCGGCGCCCCCTCACGGACGACGGCCGGCTCGTCACCGCACCCGGTCAGCAGCCGGGTACCCGGCTCCGTCGTCACACCGTTCGGCCGCCACCTCGCGTTCGGCGCGGACCCCAAGACCCAGATGCGGATCTCCTGGCAGGTGCCGTTCGCGGTCAGGAAGCCGTACATCCGGGTGGGCCCGACCCCCTGGGCGCTGAGCCGCAGGATCGAGGCCGAGGTCCGCCACCTGCACACACCGGGAATCACCGGTCAGCGGATGGCGATGGACCAGTACTACCTGCACGCGGCGCTCGACGGGCTGCGCCCCGGGACGACGTACTACTACGGTGTCGGCCACGAGGGCTTCGACCCGGCGGGCAAGGCGCGGCACTCCACCATCGGCCACTTCCGCACGGCGCCCGCGCACCCCGGGAAGTTCGTGTTCACGGCCTTCGGGGACCAGGGCGTCACCCCCGACGCGCTCGCCAACGACAAGGTGCTACTCGGCCGCGGCCCGGCCTTCCACCTGCACGCGGGCGACATCTGCTACGCGGACGGGATCGGGCACGGCCTGGACTCGGACACCTACGATCCGGGCGCCTGGGACCTGTTCCTCAAGCAGACCGAGACGGTGGCGAAGTCGGTGCCGTGGATGGTGACGACCGGCAACCACGACATGGAGGCCTGGTACTCGCCGAACGGCTACGGCGGCCAGTCCGCGCGCTGGACGCTCCCGGACAACGGCTTCGACGCCCAGAACGCGCCGGGCGTCTACTCCTTCGTCTACGGCAACGTCGGCATCGTCGCGCTGGACGCCAACGACGTGTCGTACGAGATCCCCGCCAACAAGGGCTACTCGGGCGGCAGACAGACGGCCTGGCTCGACAAGCGGCTCGGGGAACTGCGCAAGCAGGTCGACTTCGTCGTCGTCTTCTTCCACCACTGCGCCTACTCGACGTCGACGCACGCCTCCGACGGCGGTGTGCGCGACGCCTGGGGGCCGCTGTTCGCCCAGCACCAGGTGGACCTGGTGATCAACGGACACAACCACGTGTACGAGCGCACCGACGCCATCAAGGGCGGGAAGGTGGGCAAGCAGGTGCCGGTGGGGGCCTCGACCGATCCGACCCGGGACGGGATCGTCTACGTGACGGCGGGCGGCGCGGGCAAGAGCCTGTACCGGTTCCCCATGGGGGTCAAGGACAGCTACGAGGGGAAGGTCCGGGACCGCGAGTCGGTCGAGACCTTCCACTGGACGAAGTCGCAGCACCAGAAGGCGGACACCGTGGATTGGTCGCGGGTGCGGTACACAGGCTTCTCCTTCCTCTCGGTGGAGGCGGAGGCGGGTCCCTCACCGCGTCTCAAGGTGTCGGCGCTGGCCCAGAGCGGCAAGCGCATCGACCACTTCGAGGTACGGCGCGGGGCCTGATCCCGGCGTGCGTCACCACTCAGAGGTGCGGCGCGGGGCATGGCCTCGCGCCGCACCTCTGCGGGTGCGGCTCCCGGTCAAAGGGGCGGCGGGCCTCAGTGGCCCGTCGCTCCGCCGTTGTCCCTGCGGTCGAGGGAGCGCTGGAGCGCGGCGGCGGCGTTCTTGCGGTCGGACTCGCTGCTGCGGGAGAGGTGACGGACTCGGCGGACGGTCGTCTCGGCCATGATGAATCGACTCCTTGCCTCCGGCGAGACCCACGTGGGCGGCCGGAAGTGCGGTGAGAGATTTACGAGACGCCGGAAGGGGCGGGGAGCGGTGCCGCAGGGGTTGCCTGCCAAGGGGCTCCGGCTCACGACCGCCATTCGCTTGGTCGAGCGAGACGTTCGGCTCCTACCAAGCTAGGCGAGGACGGGGCATCTGTCTCCACAATTACTCGGACTTCCTACTATCTGAGACGGCGGATTACGTCACACCGCTGCGACCTGCGACAACGCTCCGCACGGCGGCACGGGCCACGCGGCGCCCGCGACCGCCCCATCAGGAAGCGGCCGACGCCGGCTCCGGTCAGAGCACGTCGCCCTCACGCCAGTCGAAGATCAGCCCGTACGCCGGGTCGAGGGGACCCGGGGCCGCCCCGGGACGGACGAACGTGGTTCCCTCCTCGTCGGGCAGGCGCCGGACGCCACCGTCCGGCGCCAGGACACAGACATGGCCCGGCCAGAGCTGCCACCCCCGGGCCGCGTACAGGGCGGCCCCCTCCTCGCTCGCGGAGAGCGCGCCGAGCCCGTAGGCGCCCTCGACGATCCGTTCCAGCTCGGCCATGACCCGTCCGCCGAGTCCCGTACGGCGCACGTCCGCGCGTACGCCGACCGCCTCCACGTATCCGACCCGCAGCGAGCGGCCGCGGTGCAGAACCCGCCGCTGGATCACCGAGCCGTGCGCCGCGAGGCCCCGGCCGTCATGGACCAGGACATGCATGCCGCCGAGTCCGTGATCCCAGTCCTCGTCCCTGAAGTCCCCGTCGAAGGCGTCCTCCAACAGGCTTCGGGCGGCGCGGAGTTCGGCGGGGGCGAGGTCCGCCGTGTGGGCGGTCCGCAGTCGGGTGGCCATCCGGCCAGTATTCACACGGGAGACAGGAATCCCATCCCCCTCACATCACGGACCCGGAAGGCGACGGCCACCCCACGCGCACATCTAACCGTTACAAGCATCTTGACCGGTTAGAGATGTGCATGGTGAACTGCTCTCACCACCAAAGAGGCCTTCAGGGGTTAGGGGAATCGTCATGAGCAGTCACCCGGTCCACCACCGCGCCACCACCGTCCGCGGCCACCGGATCGCCTACCGCGAGGCGGGCCCCGCGGACGCGCCCGCCCTGCTTCTCCTGCACGGCTTCCCGAGCAGTTCGCACATGTTCCGGGACCTGCTGCCGCTGCTCGCCGACCGCTACCACCTGATCGCCCCCGACCACCTCGGCTTCGGCCGCTCGGCCGCCCCGGCGGCCGGCGACTTCCCGTACTCCTTCGACCGACTGGCCGAGATCACCGAGGAGTTCACCGAGCAGCTCGGTCTCAAGGAGTACGCGCTCTACATCCAGGACTACGGCGCCCCGATCGGCCTGCGCCTCGCGCTCGCGCACCCCGAGCGGGTGACCGCGATCATCACGCAGAACGGCAACGCGTACGAGGAGGGGCTGGGCGCCGAGGCCTGGGCGCCGGTGCTCGCGCTGATCGCGGAGCGCACGCCCGAGACCGAGGCGCCGGTCCGGGCGATCAGCGGCCCGGACGGCATCCGGTGGCAGTACCTGACCGGTGTACCGGACCCGACCCTGGTCAGCCCCGACGCCTACGAGCACGACGCGGCCCTGATGGCCCGCCCCGGCCAGCCGGAGATCCAGCTCGACCTGATCTCCGACTACGGCTCCAACTTCGCGCTCTACCCGGCCTTCCAGGAGTACTTCCGCACCAGCCAGGTCCCGCTTCTGGCGGTCTGGGGCGGCCACGACGAGATCTTCGTCCCGGAGGGCGCCCTCGCCTTCCGCCGCGACCTCCCGGACGCGGAGATCCACCTGCTCCCCACGGGCCACTTCGCCCTGGAGACGCACGCGGACCAGGCGGCGGCGCTGATCCGCGAGTTCCTCGGCCGGCACGTGTGAGGCGGCGGCTCCGTGGACGCGGACATGGAACCGCCCCCGTCCACGGACGGGGGAGACCGTGGGCGGGGGCGGAGTCGGTGACGGGCTGTCAGCCCATGTGCGGGTAGCCGTAGTCGGTCGGCGGAACCAGCGTCTCCTTGATGGCGCGGGTCAGCGTCCAGCGCATCAGGTTCTGCGGGGCGCCGGCCTTGTCGTTGGTGCCGGAGGCACGGCCGCCGCCGAAGGGCTGCTGGCCGACGACGGCGCCGGTCGACTTGTCGTTGATGTAGAAGTTGCCCGCCGCGTAGCGGAGCTTCTCCATCGTGTACGCGGCCGCCGCGCGGTCGCCGGAGATGACCGCGCCGGTGAGCGCGTAGTCGGACGCCGACTCCATCTGGGTCAGCATCTCGTCGTACTTCTCGTCCTCGTAGACGTGCACGGCGAGGAAGGGACCGAAGTACTCGGTCGTGAAGACCTCGTTCGCCGGGTCCGAGCACTCCACGACGGTCGGGCGCACGAAGTAGCCGACGGAGTCGTCGTACGAGCCGCCCGCGACGATCGTGCAGGTCGGGTCGGCCTTCGCGCGGTCGATGGCGGCCTTGTTCTTGGCGAACGAGCGCTCGTCGATGACGGCGCCGATGAAGTTCGACAGGTCGGTGACGTCACCCATGGTCAGGTAGTCGACCTCGGCCGCGAACTCCTCCTTGAAACCGGAGTTCCAGATGGAGGCCGGGATGTAGGCGCGGGAGCTCGCCGAGCACTTCTGGCCCTGGTACTCGAAGGAACCGCGGGTCAGGGCGGTCTTGAGGATCGCGCGGTCCGCCGACGGGTGGGCGACCACGAAGTCCTTGCCGCCGGTCTCGCCGACCAGACGCGGGTAGGAGCGGTACTTCTCGATGTTGTTGCCGACCGTCTTCCACAGGTACTGGAAGGTCTTGGTCGAGCCGGTGAAGTGGATGCCCGCGAGGTCCCGGTGCTCCAGGGCGACCTTGGAGACCTCGATGCCGTCACCGGTGACGAGGTTGATGACGCCCTTGGGCAGGCCCGCCTCCTCCAGGAGCTGCATCAGCAGCACGGCGGCGTGGGTCTGCGTCGGGGACGGCTTCCAGACGACGACGTTGCCCATGAGCGCCGGAGCGGTGGGCAGGTTGCCCGCGATCGCCGTGAAGTTGAAGGGCGTGATCGCGTAGACGAAGCCCTCCAGCGGGCGGTGGTCCATGCGGTTCCACACGCCCGGGGAGTTCGCCGGCGGCTGCTCGGCGAGGATCTGGCGGGCGTAGTGGACGTTGAAGCGCCAGAAGTCGACGAGCTCGCACGGGGTGTCGATCTCGGCCTGCTGGGCGGTCTTCGACTGGCCGAGCATGGTGGAGGCGGCCAGCGTCTCGCGCCAGGGACCGGCCAGCAGCTCGGCGGCGCGCAGGATGATCGCGGCGCGGTCGTCGAAGGCCATCGCGCGCCAGGCGGGAGCGGCGGCGAGGGCCGCGTCGACGGCGTCCTGGGCGTCCGCTTGCGTGGCGTTGGCGTAGGTGCCGATGCGCGCCTTGTGGTTGTGCGGCTGCACGACGTCGAAACGGTCGCCGCCGCCCATGCGCCGCTCGCCGCCGATCGTCATCGGCAGGTCGATCGGGTTCTCGGCCAGCTCCTTGAGCTTGGCCTCCAGGCGGGCGCGCTCGGGCGAGCCGGGGGCGTAGCCGTGCACCGGCTCGTTGACGGGGGTGGGGACCTGGGTTACAGCGTCCATTTTTTCCGTAACTCCTTGAATCGAGCGGGTGTTCGGTCTCAGCCCTTGGTGAGGATCGAGCGGGCGCTGTGCCTGCCCGGGGGACAACCCCCGGACCCCCGGCCGAAGCCGCGGCACAGCCAAGTTGAATCAGCCACGTGTGATCATGCTGCGCAGGAAGAACACGAGGTTGGCCGGCTTCTCCGCCAGGCGGCGCATGAAGTAGCCGTACCAGTCGGTGCCGTAAGCGGTGTAGACGCGCATGCGGTGGCCCTCGGCGGCGAGCCGCAGGTGCTCGTCGCTGCGGATGCCGTAGAGCATCTGGAACTCGTACTCGTCCAGTTTGCGCCCGGCCGTGCGCGCGAGCTCCTGTGCGATGGAGATGAGCCGCGGGTCGTGGGACCCGATCATCGGGTACCCCTCGCCCTCCATCAGGATCCTCAGGATGCGGACGTACGCCTTGTCGGTCTCGGCCTTCTGCTGGTACGCGACCTCGGCGGGCTCCTTGTAGGCGCCCTTCACCAGACGGACGCGGCTGCCGCTCTCGGCGAGGCGGCGGGCGTCGGCCTCGGTGCGGAACAGGTAGGCCTGGATCACACAGCCGGTCTGCGGGAAGTCCTTCCGCAGTTCCTCGTGGATGGCGAACATCGAGTCGAGCGTGGTGTGGTCCTCGGCGTCCAGCGTGACGGTGGTACCGATGGCGGCGGCGGCCTCGACGACCGGGCGGACGTTGGCGAGGGCCAGCTCGTGGCCCCCTTCCAGCGCCTGTCCGAACATCGACAGCTTGATCGACATCTCGGCCTTGGTGCCCAGGTCCAGCTGCTTCAGCCGCTCGATGAGCTCCAGGTACGCGTCACGGGCGGCGTACGACTGCTCGGGGGTCGTGATGTCCTCGCCGACGACGTCCATCGTGACTTCCAGGCCCTTGCCCGTGAGGTCCTTGATGATCGGGACGACCTGGTCGACGGTCTCGCCGGGGATGAAGCGGTCGACGACCGGCTTGGTCACCGGGGCGGCCGAGATCAGACGGCGCATCTTGTCGCTGCGCGAGGCGGCGAGAATCACGGGACCCAGCACGGGGCACCTCCACAACGAAGTCAGCAGGAGGCCGAATCCCGACCATTCGGGTACGGCACGGAGAACCACCGTGAAACCTAGGGATCTCTCCGATCCTGGGCCATCGACAGCTGTCACGCATCCCTGCCCCGGATCTCAGACAAATGTATGAAGAGCTCTCGGGATTGCGGGAGAATGCCTGGGTGAGCGGTGAACACAGAGGCGACTACCAAGAGCTGGTCGACGAGATCTCGGCGCTCCTCGGCGTCCCCGCGACGCTGGAGAACCGCGATTTCGAGCTGCTCGCCTTCGGCGCGTACGACAGCGAGGGCGACCTCGATCCCTCCGCCCTCGACCCCGTGCGCACCCGCTCGATCCTCACCCGCCGTTCCACCACGACGGTCCGCACCTGGTTCGAGGGCTTCGGCATCACCCGGGCGACCGGGCCCGTCCGTATCCCGCCCACCCCGGAGGCGGGGGTCTACCGGGGTCGGATCTGTCTCCCGGTGCGGCATCGGGGGGTCGTCCTCGGCTATGTCTGGCTGCTGGACGACGACCCGGGTCCCACCGACGCCCAGCTGATCGCCGCGATGCAGGTGGCCTCCCGTATCGGCGCCCTGCTGGCGGACGAGGCGCAGGCCGGCGCGGATCTCACCCGCGAGCTGCGCGCCGTCCTGACCGCCGAGCGCGGCTGGCAGCGCGACATGGCGGTGGCCGAGCTGCGCACGGCGCTCGGTCCGCGCGGCGACGGCCTGCACACGGTGGTGTGCGTGGCGCCGTGGCCCTCGGCCGACCCGGACGACGCCCCTTCCGCCCGTACGGTGCCGGGGGCGACCGCGCTGTGCACCATCCCGTGGGGCGCCACCGGCCAGAGCCTGGCGCTGCTGGTGCGGCTGCGGTCGCCGGACGTCCTGACGCCTGCGCTGACGGCGGCCACCCGGTTCGTCCGGGCGGCGGAGGGGGGACGCGGCGAGGGCGGGGCCACCGGCTCCGGGCATCCCGGCGGGAACGCGGCGGCCGGGATCGGCGGGGCCCGGGTGGGGCTCGGGGAACTGGGGGCCGCCTGGCAGGAGGCTGCGGCCGCCGCACGTGCGGTGCTGGCCGAACCACGGCTCGGCCCGGTGGCCGAGTGGGGGGCCATCGGTCCCTTCAGGCTGCTCACCGCCCTCCCTCCGGAGGCGGCCCACGACCCCGTCGTACGCGACCTGTTGACTCCCCCGCACCGCGAACTCGCCCGCACCGCCGAGGTGTTCCTCGACCGGGCGGGCCAGGCCGGGCGCACGGCGGCCGAGTTGGGCATCCACCGCCAGACGCTCTATTACCGTCTGTCCCGGGTGGAACAGCTCACCGGCCTCGACCTGGACGACGGCGAGGACCGGCTGCTCCTGCACATGGCGCTGAAGGGGGCACGGCTCTAGCACGGCTCCGACGGCCCCGGCCGCTCGCCGTACCGGGCCGGGCCGGTGACACACGTACGGCCCGGCGGGTTCAGGACCGGCCCGGTGGCCTCGCGTCCGGGGTCAGCAGGTCGCCGACCGCCGCCACGCCCTCGGCGATCGCCCGCTCCCCCACGTCGCCGAAGCCGAGCACCAGTTGCGGCGGCGCGGTCGCGTGGCCGGAGCGGCACGCGCTCATGCCGTACAGGCCGACGGAGCGTTCGCGGGCCGCCGCGACCACGGACCGCTCGTCGGCCGTCGTCGCGAGGTGCAGGACCGCGTGGAACCCGGCGGCCAGCCCGGTCAGCCGGATGTCCGGGGCGTGCGTGGCGAGCGCGTCGACGAGGGCCGTGCGGCGAACCGCGTACACCGTGCGCATGCGGCGCAGATGACGGTCGTAGCGGCCGGACTCGATCAGCTTCGCGAGGGCGAGCTGGTCGAGGGTCGGGGAGCCGCGGTCGGTGAGCCGCTTGGCCTCCGTGACCGGGGCCGTGAGCGCGGGCGGGCAGAGCAGCCACCCGATGCGCAGCGCCGGGGCGAGCGACTTGCTGACGGTGCCGATCGAGACCACCCGGTCGGCGGCCAGCCCCTGGAGGGCGCCCACCGGCTCCCGGTCGTAGCGGAACTCGGCGTCGTAGTCGTCCTCGATGACGTACGCGTCCCGACGCGTGGCCCACTCGATGAGGGCGAGCCGGCGCGCGGGGGCGAGCACGACCCCGGTGGGCCACTGGTGCGCGGGGGTGACGATGACGGCCCGGGCCCCGCTCGCGTCGAGCGCCCGCACGTCGACGCCGTCCTCGTCGACCGGGACGGGCACGGCCGTCAGACCCGCGGCCTCGGCGGCGGCCGACGCGGTGGCGGGCCCGCCCGGATCCTCGTACGCCACCACCCGAACCCCGGCGCGCGCCAGGCTGCGCAGCGTCAGCCCGAGCCCCTGCGCGTAGCCGGAGCAGACGACGATCCGCTCGGGGTCGGCCGCGGCCGCCCGCACCCGGCGCAGATATCCGGCCACCACCTCGCGCAGCGCCTGACTCCCGCGCGGATCCCCGTAGTCGAGGTCGGACGTCGGCATGGCGCGGCCGGCCTCGCGTATCGCCCAGAGCCAGTCGGCGAGCGGAAAGCTTCCGAGGTCGGGGACACCGTGCCGGAAGTCCGCGATCAGGCGCGGGGCGGCCCAGTGCGGGGAAGCGAGCGCGGGCGCGGGTGGCACATGGGCGCCCGCCGCGACCCGGGTGGCGGAGCCGACGCGGGTCACCAGGTAGCCCTCCGCCTGGAGTTGGGCGTAGCAGTCCTGGACCAGGCCGCGCGACAGACCGAGTTCGCGGGCGAGTTCACGGGAGGACGGGAGGCGTTCCCCGGCGCCGAGCCGGCCCGACCGGACGGCGTCGCGCACCTGCCGTTCCAGCTGGGCGCGCAGCTGCTCGCCGCTGTCCCGGTCGACGGACAGGAGCAGCTCGGGTGACAAACCGGCCCACTGCACAGGCATGGAATTGGAGCTTACCGGGGGTCCGGCCAGAACCTAGCGTCGTTCCCATGACGACTCCCTCGATGCCGCGGCCGCCCCGGACGACGCCGACTCCGGCACCTCGGCCGACCACGCCCATCGGGCCGCCGCCGACCACGCCTACCACGCCGATGGCTGCTCCCTCTGATCCCTCTGATCCGGCAGCCCCGGCGGCTGTGACGGCTGCGACCGCTCCGGCCGGTGGGTCCGCCGTCCGGCCGCCGCTGCTCACGCGGCCGCTGATGCTCCGCTTCGTGAGCATGATCGGCTCATCGGTGAGCTTCTTCCTGCTGCTGTCGGTCGTCCCCGCCTACGCCACGGCGTCGGGCGCGGGCCTGGCCACCGGTGCGCTGATGCTGTCCACGGTGCTGGGCGAACTGGCCGCTCCCCGGTTCGTCGCGCGGCACGGCTACCGGGTCGCGCTGGTCGCCGGTCTCTCCCTGCTCGGCGCGCCCGCCCTCGTCCTCACCGTCTCGCACTCCCTGGTGTGGATCGTGCTGGTCTGCCTGGTCCGCGGCCTGGGTTTCGCGCTCACCCTGGTGGCGGGCGGCGCGCTCACCGCGTCGCTTATCCCGGCCGAACGGCGGGGCGAGGGCCTGGCGCTGGTGGGCGTGGTGTCCGGCGTACCGTCGCTGATCGCCCTGCCGCTGGGCGTGTGGCTGGCCGCGCACGTGGGCTGCACCCCGGTCGCCGTCGCCGCGGGCGTGGCCGCGCTGGCCGCCGTCGTCTCGGTGCCGGGCCTGCCCGACCGGGAGGCGGCGTCGGAGAAGCCGGTGGGCATGGTGGCCGCGCTGCGCACCGGCGCGCTGGCCCGGCCCGCGCTCGTCTTCGCGACCACCGCGCTCGCGACCGGGATCATCGTGACCTTCCTGCCGCTCGCCGTCCCCGCCTCCTGCGCCGGGGTCGTCGCGGTGGCCCTCTTCGTCCAGCCGGCCGCCTCGACAGCGGCCCGTTGGGCGGCGGGCCGGTACGGCGACCGGCGCGGACCCGCTCGGCTCGTGCTGCCGGGCCTGCTCCTGTCGGCCGGCGGCATGCTGATCACCGCGTTCACCGGGAGCCCGATCGCCGTCGTGGCCGGGGTGGCCGTCTTCGGCACCGGCTTCGGCATCGCCCAGAACGCCACCCTGACCCTGATGTACGCCCGGGTCCCGGCCTCCGGCTACGGCACCGTCAGCGCGCTGTGGAACCTGGCGTACGACGGCGGCATGGGCGTCGGCGCGGCGGGATTCGGCGCCCTGGCCGGACCGACGGGCTATGCGGCGGCCTTCGCCATCACGGGCGCGGTGATGCTGCTGGCACTGGTCCCGGCCGTCCGGGACCTGCGCATCCCCGCGCCGCCGGGGTGACCGGCCCTGTCCGGAGGGCGAACGACGTGCGGGGCGCACGATCACCGGGCGGCGAACGGGCGGCCCGGCCGGACGGCGGCAGGGCGGATGCCCGGCGGCGGCGCGGCCCGCGCGACTCACTTCGCCTTGCGCGCCCCGGCGATCACGCGTCGCAGTCCATCGGTGAGATCGTCCGCCGTGGACGCGCTCGCCGGGTCGAAGAGCCACTGCACCATCAGGCCGTTGAGCAGCGCCTGGTAGAAGCCGCCGAGCGACTTCACCGTCGAGTCGTCGAGCGTCTCCTCGTCCAGCCCGGTGAACATCGCGACCAGCCCGGACCGCCCCTCGATCTGCGCCTTCGCCATCAGATCCCGCAGCTCCGGAACGCGGTCCCCCTGCGTCACGATCTCCATGCTGGCCGCCCAGACCGGCCGGAAGTCCTCGAAGGACTCCAGCATCCGTGCCCACACGCTGTGGAAGCGTTCCACGGAGCCCCCGGGCTCGACCTCGTGCGCCGAGGCCGGGGCGAACTTCTCGCCCCACTCCTGGACCAGTTCCACGAAGGCCTGTGTGAGCAGCGCGTCCTTCGACCCGTAGTGGTAGCCGATGGACGCCAGATTCGTCCCCGACTCCTTGACGATGTCGCGCGCCGTGGTGCGCACGAAGCCCTTCTCCAGCAGGCAGCGCTTGGCGCCTTCGAGCAGATCCTCACGGTGTCCCATGCCGGCCAGCGTACCGCGATTCAGACAACCGTCCTATACGGGCGTCAAAAACAAACGTCCTAGACGCTCGTACTAGACAAGCGTTTAAGACGTGCGTACATTCCCTGGCATGACGAACCCGACGAGCACGACCCCCGCCCCCGGCGCCCCCGGCGCCCTGGCCGGCCGCCGCGAATGGACCGCCCTCGGCGTGTTGATGCTTCCGCTGCTCCTGGTCTCGATGGACGTCTCGGTCCTGTACTTCGCGATCCCCTCGATCAGCGCGGACCTGGAGCCGACCGGCACCCAGCAGCTGTGGATCTTCGACATCTACGCGTTCGTGCTCGCCGGCCTGCTGATGACGATGGGCTCGCTCGGCGACCGCATCGGGCGCCGCAAGCTGCTCCTGTTCGGCGCCGCCGCGTTCGGCACCGCCTCGGTCCTGGCCGCCTACGCGAACAGCGCCGAGATGCTGATCGCGGCCCGGGCGGTCCTCGGCATCGGCGGCGCGACTCTGATGCCGTCGACGATGGCGATCATCCGCACGATGTTCACGGACCCCGGCCAGCGCGCGAAGGCCATCGCCATGTGGTCCGGCGTCATGACCGGCGGTATCGCGCTCGGTTCGGTGATGAGCGGCGTCCTCGTCGAGTACTTCTGGTGGGGCTCGGTCTTCCTGGTCAACCTGCCCGCGATGGTGCTGCTGCTGGTCCTCGGCCCGATCCTGCTGCCCGAGTCCAGGAACCCGGAGCCCGGCCGTTTCGACCTGCTCAGCGTGCCGCTGTCGATGGCTGCCGTGCTGCCGGTGATCTACGGAGTCAAGGAGATCCCGTCCGAGGGCTGGAAGACGGAGTACGTCGTCTCGGTCCTCGTCGGCCTGGTCTTCGCCGCCCTGTTCGTCCACCGTCAGCGCACCGCGAAGTCCCCGCTGATCTCCCCCGCCCTGTTCCGCGGCCGAGGCTTCGCCCCCGCCGTCGTGCTCAATCTGGTCGCCTCCTTCGGCATGCTCGGTTCGGCGTACTTCACCACCCAGTACCTCCAGTCGGTGCTCGGCAAGAGCTCCATGGAGGCCGCCCTGTGGGCCCTGCTCCCCACGGTCCTGGTCGGTGTGGCCGCGCCAGTCTCCGCACAGCTCGTGCAGAAGGGTGTGGACCGCGCCCATGTCGTCTCCGGCGGCTTCGTCACCGCCGCGAGCGGCTACGGTCTGCTGACGCTCGCCGGCACCGACTCCCTGTGGCTCGTGCTGGCCGGCGCGGGCGTCCTCGCCGCCGGAATGGTCGTCGTGATGTCGCAGATGATGGACCTGGCCCTCGGCACCGTCCCCGTCGGCAACGCGGGCTCCGCCTCCTCCCTGCTGGAGACCGGGGCCGAGTTCGGCGGCGCCCTCGGCATGGCGGTCCTGGGCTCGATCGGCACGGCGGTCTACCGCCACGACATCCCGGCCGGCGTCCCGGCCGCGGCCCACGAGACGCTGGGCGGCGCCCTCGCCGTGGCCGGACACCTGCCGGGCGACGCGGGCCAGGCCCTGGCGACGGCCGCACGGGAGGCCTTCACCAACGGCATGCAGGCGGCGGCGATCGCGGGCGCGATCCTGCTGCTGGGCGCCGCGGCACTCGCCGCCGCGACCCTGCGCAAGGTGCCGGTGCGCGAGACCGGGACGGCACCCGAGACGGTGAACCCCGAGCAGGCGACGGTCTGACCCCCACCCGCCGGGCCGCCGACGGCCCGACACCCTCCCGCACACCCGCCGGGCGGGCCGGACGACTCCGGCCCGCCCGGCATCGGCACGCGCGCGTGGGGATGCCCGCCCCGTCCGGACGTCCCCACGCGCGCGTGCGGACACCGCGCCGCGCGGACCTGTCCGGGGACGAGAACCGGGCGGAGCCCCGGGAGGCCGGCGTCGGGGGGTTGTCGGCGGGGCGTGCCAGGATGGTCTCGTGGCACAGACATTCGGTACGCCGTTCATCGGCCGGGGGGACGAACTCGCCCGGCTCACCGGCGTGCTGGAGCGCGCGAGGGACGGCGACCCCCGTGCCGTCCTGGTGGCCGGCGACGCCGGCGTCGGCAAGACCCGCACGCTCACGGAGGCCGCGGCGCACGCGTCCGCCGCCGGTATGACGGTCCTGACCGGCCACTGCGTGGACCTCGGCGACGTGGGCCTGCCGTACCTCCCGTTCACGGAGATCCTCGGCACCCTGGCCGCCGACGACCGCTTCGCCCCGGCGCTCGCCGCCCACCCGGCGGTGGACCGGCTGACCGGCACCGGTTCGGGGACCGGCACCGCGCCGGACCCCGGCAGCCGCCTGCAGCTCTTCGAGGGCATCGCGGGCCTCCTCGCCGACCTGGCCGATGTCACCCCGCTCCTGCTGATCCTCGAAGACCTCCACTGGGCGGACCAGTCCTCCCGGGACCTGCTCCGCTTCCTCCTCAGCCGGGGCGTCCTCCAGCGGCCCGCGCCCGGCGGACCCGCGCGCCGTCTGGCGGTCTTCGCCTCGTACCGCTCGGACGACCTGCACCGCCGCCACCCCCTGCGCCCCCTGCTCGCCGAGCTGATCCGGCTGCCCGCCGTCGACCGGCTGGAGTTGCGGCCGATGGCCGACGCCGATGTGGCCCGGCTCGTGCGCGCGCTGCGCACCGGCCCCGTCTCCGACACCACCGTCCACCGCATCGTCGACCGCGCCGAGGGGAACGCCTTCTACGCCGAGGAGTTGCTCGCCGCGCTGCCCGGTGACGACGACCCCGCCTCCCCCGCCATGCCCAGCGGACTGGCCGATGTCCTCCTCATCCGCATCGAGCAACTCTCCGAGACCGCCCAGCAGGTGCTGCGCACAGCGGCCGTCGCGGGGCGCCGCGTCGAGCACGAACTGCTGCGTGACGCCGTACAACTGCCGGACGACGAGCTGGAGTCGGCACTGCGCGAGGCCGTCGGCCACCAGCTGCTGCTGTCCGGCGACGACGCGACGTACTCGTTCCGGCACGCGCTCACCCGCGAGGCCGTGTACGCGGACCTGCTGCCCGGCGAGCGGGTCCGGCTGCACGGGCTGTTCGCCAAACTCCTCGCGGGGCACGGCCGTTCGGCGAAGAACGCGGCGGAGCGCGCCCATCACTCCCGCGAGAGCCACGACCTGGCCGACGCGCTCACCTCCTCCCTCGAAGCCGCCGACCACGCCCAGCGCGTCGGCGCGCCCGCCGAGGAACTGCGCCACCTGGAGGCGGCACTCGAACTGTGGCCCGCGGTGGACGCCGCCGCCCGCCCCGAGGGCGGCACGGTCACCCTCACCCTGCGCGCCTCCGCGGCCGCCGCCCGCGCGGGCGAGTCCCATCGCGCGGTCCACCTCACCCGCGACGCGCTCGCCAGGGCCGGCTCGGACGCCGACTCCGAGCTCGCCGCGCGGGTGCGGTACACCCTCGCGGGCCACCTGATGCGGATCGACAGCCTGAAGGCCGCGTTCACGTACAGCAGCGAGGCGCTCGCGATGATCCCCGCCGAGCCGCCCTCGTACACCTGGGTATGGGCGGCGGCGACGCACGTCATGGCCGCCCGTTACGTGGGGCTGGACGAGGACGCCGAGCGGGTCGCCCGGCAGGCGCTGGCGATCGCCGAGCGCCTCCGACTGGCCGACGCCCAGGCCGACTTGACGATCTCCCTGGTCGGCATGGAACCCCACACCCGCAGGACCCCGGAGGGCCGCGACCGGTTGCGTCACGCCCGCGAACTGGCCCGCGGCGCGGGGAACTTCCCGGTGGAGATGCGAGCGCTGTTCAACCTGGCCATCGGGTGTTACGAGTCCGGTGACCTGGACGAGTGCCTGACCTGGCTCGGCGACGGCGTGGACCGCGCCCGCCGCGCCGGTCTCCTCTCCTCGCCGTACGCCCTGGAGCTGCGGTACCTCCAGTCCCTGGTGTTCTACACGCTGGGCCGCTGGGACGAGTGCGCGCGAGCGGCCGCCGAGGACGCCGAACTGCTGTCGTCGGCGGGCGGGTTCGCGACAGGTCCCGCCCTGTACGTGGCCCTCGCCCGCGGCGAGCACGACACGGCCGTCACCGGGGCCCGCGCACTGCTCGACCGGCCCTTCGACTGGATGGCGACGCTCGTCGCGAGCATCGTACTGACCGACGCGGCAGCGCAGAGCGGTGACACCGAGGAGTCCGTGCGGCGGCTGTACACCGCGGCCGAGGCCCTCACGGAGGTGTCGGGCACCGACCGGCCCCCCGTCGTGGTGCGGCTCGCCGCACTCGCCCTGTCGGCGGTCGCGGACGCGGCCGAGGAGTCGCGCCGGTCCGGCGAGCCGACGGGCGGCCGCTGGGCGGACACCGCGACCGAGCTGGTGGAGCTGGCCAGGAGCACGGCGGCCCAGAGCGGAAAGAGCACCGCGGAGGGACCCGAGGGCCTGGCCTGGCTCGCCCGTGCCGAGGCGGAGTGGCTGCGCGCCCGCACCGGTCCGGACGTGGCGGCCTGGGAGCGGGCCGTGACGGCGTTCGGCTACGGCGATCCGTACGAGCTGGCCCGAAGCAGAAGGCGGCTCGCGGAGGCGCTCCTCGCGGCCGGCCGCCGCGAGGAGGCCGCCGAACAGGCCCGCGCGGCCCATGACGCCGCCCTGCGCCTCGGCGCGGTGCCGTTGCGCGAGGCCCTGGACGCCCTCGTCCGGCGCGGCCGCCTCGCCGAGTCACCGGCCGCCGGGGAGCGCATAGCGGCGCTGACCGCCCGGGAGAGCGATGTGCTGCGGCTGCTCGGCCGGGGGCGCACCAACCGTCAGATCGGCCAGGAACTGTTCATCAGCGGCAAGACGGCGAGCGTCCATGTCTCGAACATCCTCGCCAAACTGGGCGCCGCGAGCCGCACCGAGGCCGTGGCCATCGCCTACCGCGAGGGCCTGATCGAGCCGGAGACGACACCGTCCGCCTGAGGGTCGTGCGGCGGAGGTGTTCCGCGACGCGCGAGGGCCGGGACACCCGCGGGTGTCCCGGCCCTCTGCTGCCGTAGGGGCAGTCGTCGCGAACGAACCTCAGACGAGGTTGACCGACCGCGCCGACGTCGCGCCGATCTCGTCGGAGAGCTCGGTGAGGACGCTCTGCGGCACCGTGTCGTCGACGGTGAGGACCGCGAGGGCCTCGCCACCGACGTCCGCGCGGGCGACCTGCATACCGGCGATGTTGATGCCGGACTCGCCGAGGATGCGGCCGACGGTGCCGACGACACCGGGACGGTCCTCGTAGCTCAGCACGACCATGTGGTCGGCGAGCGCGAGGTCCACGTCGTACTCGCCGACGGCGACGATCTTCTGCAGGTGCTTCGGGCCGGCCAGCGTGCCGGAGACCGAGACCTCCTGGCCGTCGCTGAGCGTGCCGCGCACGGTGACCACGTTGCGGTGGTCGGGGGACTCCGAGCTCGTGGTCAGACGGACCTCGACGCCGCGCTCCTGCGCGAACAGCGGGGCGTTGACGTACGAGACCGTCTCGTCGACGACGTCCTCGAACACACCCTTGAGCGCGGAGAGTTCGAGCACCTTGACATCGTGCTGGGTGATCTCGCCGTACACCTCGACATCGAGGCGGGCCGCGACCTCGCCCGCGAGGGCGGTGAAGATGCGGCCGAGCTTCTCGGCGAGCGGCAGACCGGGCTTGACGTCCTCGGCGATGACGCCGCCCTGGACGTTGACCGCGTCCGGGACGAGCTCACCGGCGAGGGCGAGGCGCACCGAGCGGGCGACGGAGATACCGGCCTTCTCCTGCGCCTCGTCCGTGGAGGCGCCGAGGTGCGGGGTGCAGACGACCTCGTCGAGCTCGAAGAGCGGGGAGTCCGTGCAGGGCTCCTTCGCGTACACGTCGAGGCCGGCGCCGGCGACGCGGCCCTCCTTGAGCGCCGCGTACAGCGCCTCCTCGTCGACGATCCCGCCGCGCGCGGCGTTGACGATGCGCACCGACGGCTTGACCTTGTGCAGCGCCTCGTGACCGATGAGACCGAGGGTCTCGGGGGTCTTGGGCAGGTGCACGGTGATGAAGTCCGAGACCTCGAGCAGCTCGTCGAGGGTGAGGACCTTCACGCCCATCTGCGCGGCCCGCGCGGGCTGGACGTAGGGGTCGTAGGCCACGACCTTCATGCCGAAAGCGGACATGCGCTGCGCGACGAGCGCGCCGATGCGGCCGAGGCCGACGACACCGAGGGTCTTCTCGGCGAGCTCGACACCGGTGTACTTGCTGCGCTTCCACTCGCCGTTCTTCAGCGCCGTATTGGCCTGCGGGATGTGCCGCGCGGTGGCGAGGAGGAGACCGCAGGCCAGCTCGGCCGCGGTCACGATGTTGGAGGTGGGGGCGTTGACGACCATCACGCCGGCCTTGGTGGCGGCGGAGACGTCGACGTTGTCCAGGCCGACGCCGGCTCGTGCGACGACCTTCAGCTTCTTGGCGGCGGCGACGGCCTCCGCGTCGACCTTGGTGGCCGAGCGGATCAGAATGGCGTCGACGTCGGCGATGGCGGGCAGCAGCTCGGCGCGGTCCGCGCCGTTCGCATGCCGGATCTCGAAGTCCGGGCCCAGGGCGTCTACGGTCGCGGGCGACAGCTCTTCAGCGATGAGTACGACAGGTTTCGAGCTCACGTGAGTCCTCACAAGTCCAATGCGGACGGCCGTCCCGACGGCCGCAGGCGGTGGAGGGGTTGTAGCGGCCCCGGGGCGTGCCTGCACTTCTTGGGGGTCGCTTGAGCCGCGTGGAAGACGCACGACGCTGTGGGCCTGACGCGTTGGTGATGTGGAGCAGTGTAGTGGCGCCGCAGAGGTCGTCCTGCGCCTCAGCGGAAGGATCACCCGTCCGTGGCTGGACGGGATGTCCAACACCGTGTCCACGGGCGTTACCCGGGGTTCGACGGAGGGGCCGGAGCGTGCCGCCCCGGCCCCCGTCGTACGGCTTACGCCTCGTCGTCGTTCACCCACGACATGAGCTTGCGGAGCTCCTTGCCGGTGGTCTCCAGGAGGTGGTTCTCGTCCTGGGTCTTGTACTCGTTGTACTTCTTCAGACCCGAGTGGTACTCGTCCATCCAGTTACGGGCGAACGTGCCGTCCTGGATCTCGGCGAGGACCTGCTTCATCTCGGCCTTGGTCGCGTCCGTGATGATCCGCGGGCCGGTGATGTAGTCGCCCCACTCCGCGGTCTCCGACACGGACCAGCGCATCTTCTCCAGACCGCCCTCGTACATCAGGTCCACGATGAGCTTCAGCTCGTGCAGACACTCGAAGTACGCGATCTCCGGCTGGTACCCGGCCTCGGTCAGCGTCTCGAAACCGGCCTTCACCAGCGCCGCGGTACCACCGCACAGGACGGCCTGCTCACCGAACAGGTCGGTCTCGGTCTCCTCGGTGAACGTCGTCTTGATGACGCCGGCACGGGTGCCGCCGATGGCCTTGGCGTACGAGAGGGTGAGCGCGAAGGCGTTACCGGTCGCGTCCTGCTCGACGGCCGCGATGCACGGAACCCCGCGACCCTCCTCGTACTGGCGGCGCACCAGGTGCCCCGGGCCCTTCGGGGCCACCATGCAGACGTCGATGCCCGCCGGCGGCTTGATGAAGCCGTAGCGGATGTTCAGGCCGTGGCCGAAGAACAGGGCGTCGCCGTCCTTCAGGTTGTCCTTGATGGACTCCTCGTAGACCTGCGACTGGATCGGGTCCGGCACCAGGATCATGATGACGTCGGCCTCGGC
>NZ_JBEXNW010000059.1:0-39046 GCF_040611295.1 Streptomyces sp. NPDC002935 | reverse complement strand
CCGCACCGCACCCGAGCTCCCCTCACCCGACGCCACTCTGCCCAGCGCGGCCAAGCCCCCGGTCGCCGGAACTCCGGTGCGGGGCACTGCCGTTGGGCGGGGCCCTTCAGGATCCTCAGGTACGGCGGCGGTCCGCGGGTACACCCATCTCGGCGAAGAGCGCCTCGGCCGCCGCCCGGTGCGTCGCGGCCTCCTCCGCGCCGCCGAGGGCATCGGCCATGCCCGCGAGGGCGTAGGCCTCCTCGATGCGGTAGCTGATGGCCGACGCGAGCTGGTACGCGTGGATGTGCAGGGCGAGCGCGCTCTCCGTGTCCCCCTGCCGGTACCGGAGGCGGCCCACCGTGTTCTCCACCTTGGCCCGGCGCAGCGGCGACACGTTCGACTCGACGAGTTCGAGGGCGTGCGCGACGAGATCGGGGGTGCGTACGGGCCGGCCGAGCCGCTCGTCGACGTCGGCGGACAGGGCCAGGGTCAGCGCCACGTCCCCCGGATCCCCGGCGTCGTCGAACAGTTCGCGCGCCTGCCGCAGACAACGGTCCGCCTCGTCGTACGCACGCAGCCCGACGTGCGCGAGGGCCAGGTCGGTGAGCGTGGCGGTCTGGTGCTTTCGCTGGCCGAGCCGCTCCCGCAGTTCGACGGCCCGCTCGGCCGCCGTCCTGGCCTCCTCGGGCCGGCCCCACTGCTCGTAGAGCGTGCTGAGGATGGTGAGGTTGTCGGCCTCCGAGCGGGCGACGCCCAGTTCCCGTTCGAGTCCGGTCGCCTTCTCCAGGTGGACCAGGGCCTCGGGGAAGCGGCCGAGCAGGCTGTTGAACTGGCCGAGGGTGCTCTCGCTGTGCGCCACCGTGTGCTGGTCGCCGAGCCGGTCGGCGACGTCACGTCCCTCCTTGGCCACCTCGATCCCCTCGGCGAAGCGGCCGAGCTTCCAGCAGGCGACGCCCAGGTTGGACAGGCTCACCCCGAGCAGCCCCAGATCGCCGACCCGGCGCGCGGCGGCCACCGCGATACGCCCGAGGTCACCGAACTCCTCCAGTTGTCCATGCGCGTTGAGCTGGAAGACGAGGTTGCGGACCAGGCAGACCACATACCGGTCGTGCCCGCGCCGTTCGGCCAGGGCGACGGCCGAGACCAGCGCCGTCTGTTCGCGGCTGAACCACTCCTGCGCCCGGTCCACGTCCCCGAGGTCCGGCAGCTCGGCGGCGGACCTCGGGATGCCGGTGTGACGTTTCTTCCGGCCGGGGTAGAGGACCTCGCACGCCGTGTCGGTGGCTGTCAGGTAGTAGCCGAGCAGCCGCTCCACCGCCACCGTGTCCTCGCCGTCGGCCGACTCGCCGAGCAGGCTCTGCGCGAAGCTGCGGACCAGGTCGTGGAAGGCGTAGAGGCCGATGTCGGGCTGCTGAACGAGATGGACGTCGAGCAGTGTCTCCAGGACGTCTTCCGAGTCCCAGATGTCCGTGCCGAGCAGCGCTCCGGCCGCGTGCACGTTGATGTCCCCGCCCGGATGCAGCGCCAGGATCCGGAACGCGGTGCGGCACTTGTCGTCCAGGGCCTGGTACGACAGACGGAGGGTGGCGGAGACGCTCCGGGCGCCCGCGCTGAGCTCGTCGAGTCTTCGGGTCTCGTCCCGCAACCGTTCGGCCAGGTACTGCAGGGTCCAGCGCGGACGGTTGCGCAGCCGGGCCGTGGCGATACGCAGGGCGAGCGGCAGGTGCCCGCACAACTGGGCCAGTTCCGCGGCGGCTTCGGGTTCGGCGGCGACGCGCTCGGCCCCGAGCGTCTCGGCCATCAGGGTCGTGCTCTCCCCGGCCGACATCGTCCCGACGGAGATCCACTCCGCGCCGTCGAGGTCCATCAGGCGGGCCCGGCTGGTGACCAGGACGACGCAGCCGGAGGAGGCGGGCAGCAGCGGGCCGATACCGGCCGCGTCGGCCGCGTTGTCGAGGAGGATGAGCAGTCGTTTCCCGACGAGCGTGGCGCGCCACAGGGCGGTGCGGCCCAGCACGTCGTCGGGTATGCGGTCTCCCGGTATGCCCAGAGCCCGCAGCAGGCTGTCCAGTGCGGTGCCGGCGGGCACCGGCCGGTCGCCGGGAGTGTATCCGCGCAGGTCGATGTGGAGCTGGCCGTCCGGGTACTCCGGGGCGAGGAGGTAGGCGGCGCGCACCGCGAGGGAGGTTTTGCCGCTGCCGCCCATGCCGTCGAGGGCCACGAGCCGCGGGCCCTGCTCGCCCTTCTGCGTGGCACAGCGCAGCAGTTCGGCCAGTTCGGCCTCGCGGCCGGTGAAGTCCGCGAGGTCGTTGGGCAGCGTGCAGGGCGGCTCGGCCGGGAGCGGGACGGGAGCCGGCGCGAGGGCGGCGGGCTCGGGACCGGCCAGCTCGGGGCTCTCCCGCAGGATGCCCTCGTAGAGCTTGGTCAGTCGCGGACCGGGGTCGACGCCGAGCTCCTCGACGAGCAGCTCGCGGACCTTGCCGTACTCCTCCAGGGCCTCGGCCTGCCGTCCGGAGCGGTACAGGGCGACCATCAGCTGGCCGTGCAGGGTCTCCCGCAGCGGGTGCTGGGCGGTCAACTCGCGTAGATCGGGGATGACCTCGGCGGACTCGCCGAGGGTCAGCCGCAGCTCAAGGAGCTGTTCCCAGGCGGCCAGCCGGCGTTCCTCGATGGTGGTGGCCGCGGCCTCGATCACCGGGCCGCCGCTGCCGGAGAGCAGCGGGCCGCGCCATAACGCCAGAGCGGCGCGCAGCACCTCGACCGCCCCGGCCGGTCGGCTTTCGGCCACGGCCGCTTTCGCGGTGCGCACCAGCATTCCGAATTCGGAGAGGTCGTTCTGGGACTCGTCGATCACGATGCGATAGCCGGGCCCCTCGGTGAGCAGCACCTCGGCGCCGCCCGGGATCCGTCGTCGCAGGTCGGCGACCGCCTTACGGACCTGATGGGACGCCGTGGCCGGTGGGTCCTCGTCCCAGGCCGCCTCGACCAGACGGGTGACCGGGAGAACCTTTCCGGGCTCCAACAGCAAAGTGGCCAGAACTCGTTCCTGAATGATTCCGCCCAGTCTCAGCCGGGCACCCTCGGACCACCCTTCTATAGGGCCGAGAATGTTGAACCGAAGCCGTTCCCCTGTTGGCGTCGTCACCGACAGCCTCCCCCTCGTTGCCGCTTCCCCTTGCAGCTCGCTCCCGCTCGCAGAAGATCGTAACCGCATGCGGAACGCTGCGGTACTGGGCCGGGAAGCATTCGGGAAGAGCGGCGCGCACTCTGTTCCCCGTCGGCAGGCCACGAACACGGCCGGCAAGTTCCGCAAGGTGTGCACACCGGGGAAATTCCGGCCGGACGCAGTAGTTCCGGACTCCTGGTCGACTCGGGTCGCTTACCTGCACGTGACCAAGATGTGGGGACAAAGGGGACATTGATGAATTCCGAGTCGACATCCGGCCTCGATGTGCTGCTGCAGAATGCGCGGCGGCGGGCGGGCCTCACTCAGGAACAGCTCGCCGGGCTTTCCACGGTGAGCGTGCGTGCCATCCGGGACCTGGAGCAGGGGCGCGTACGGAATCCTCGCAGGGAGACGCTCAAATTGCTGGCGAATGCCCTGCGGATGAGCAGTGCCCGCCGTGCCGAGCTCGAATTGGCCGCCGACGCCCATGCGGCGGGGCGGGTGCTGCAGTTCCTGTACAGCGCGGAACTGGCCGCGCCGCCCCCGCCGTTGCGCCCCCTGATCGGCCGCCGCGGCGAACTGGAGGCGCTGACCGGCCGGCTGGACAACCGGCACGACCGGCTGCTGACCCTGGTGGGGCTGCCCGGAGTGGGCAAGTCCCGGCTGGCCCAGGAGGCCGCGCTGGTGCTGCACGCCCGGGACCGGATGCCGGTGCTGTGGGTTCCCATGGACCGCCCCACCGGCACCGGCCCGGAGCAGGGTCCGCGGACCCCCCTGAACGAGTGGGTCCGTGAGCTGGTCCGTGACGGCGACCGTTACGAGGAACTGACCTCCGTCATCGGCGCCAAGCCGACCCTGATCGTGCTGGACGGCCTCGACGACTCGGCGGCCGCCGTGCCCACCCTGCTGGGTCTGCTGCGAGCCTGCGAGCAGCTGAAGATCATCGTGACCACCCGGCGGGTGAGCCGGCCCCCGGCCGGCCGGCTGCTGCCGCTGGCTCCGCTGCCGGTACCGGTCCCGTCCGCCGACGGGTCCGCCCTGCCGGGTGACTCCCTGGTCGCGGGCGGCCCCGCCGTCGAGCTGATGCTGTCGTACGTCAGCCACATGCGCCCCGATCTGCTGCCCACCGACGCCGTCACCACCACCGTCGCCCACATCTGCCACCGGATGGACGGCCTGCCGCAGGCGCTGGAGGCGGCGGCCTCCTGGCTGCTGCTCTACTCGCCGGACCAACTCCTCGACGTAGCCCGCTCGACCCCGCTGCTCCTCGTCGACGACGTCACCCCCAACGCCGGGGACTCCGGCGGCACGCTGAGCGAGCGGCTGCACGCCGTACTGGCCGAACTGGACGCCCGTACGGCCCACTTCCTCGGCACGCTGGCCGGCCTGCCCGAACCGTGGACGGTGGACGCCGCCGCGCGCGCGAGCGGCACGCCCCTGGCCGAGGTCGCCCGGGACGTGCACGGCCTGCTGCTGCGCGGTCTGATCCGCCAACTGCCCACCGAGCCGGGCGGGCCCGTCGGCTTCACCGTGCTCAACCTGGTCCGCGAGCTCCTGCGCACCGGACGGCCGACCACCGCGGACCTGGTCGGCGCGGCCGACTGAACCTGCCCCCCCAGGACCTGCCCGAACCCGCTGATCCCTCTCGTACGAAAGGCACTTCACCCATGCGTAACCTGATCTCCCTGGCCGACCTGACGCCCGCCGAACTCGACCGGATCGTCAAGCGGGCCGTGTTCTTCGGCCGGGCCGGTGTCGACCGCAGGTCGCTCGACGGCAAGCAGGTCGGCGTCTACTTCCGCAAGTCCTCGACCCGTACCCGTACGTCGTTCTGGAGCGGGGCGACCCGGCTGGGCGCCGACGTCATCACCTTCGGCCCGGACGAGCTGCAACTGTCCACCGGCGAGACCGTGGAGGACACCTCCCGGGTGCTCGGGCAGTACCTGGACGCGCTGGTGGTGCGCACCAACGGGGAGGTCGAGGAGATACGGCGGCTCGGCAGCAGCCCTGACCTGGCCGTCGTCAACGCGCTGAGCCTGGACGAGCACCCCACCCAGGCGATCGCCGACCTGGCCACGCTCACCGAGCACTTCGGCTCGCTGGACGGGCTGCACCTGCTCGCCGTCGGCGAGGGCAACAGTTCCGGAGCGGCCCTCGCGCTGGCCGCCGCGCTCACCCCTGGTCTGCGGCTGACCCTGCTGTGCCCGAGCGGCTACGAGGTGCCGAAGGACAAGCTGGACCTCGCCGACGAACTCGCCGGCGGCAAGGCCCCGGTGACGCAGGTCGTGTCGCTCGACGAGGTCGAGGGCCCGGTCGACGCGGTGTACACCAGCCGCTGGCAGACGATGGGCGTGCCCAAGGCGAACCCCGACTGGCTGAAGGACTTCGAGGGCTTCCAGATCAATGCGGAGTTCCTCGCCCGCTTCGGCGGCCCGGACACCGTGTTCCTGCACGACCTTCCCGCCGTACGCGGGCAGGAGGTCACGGACGAGGTGCTGGACGGGCCGAGCAGCGTCGCCTGGCGGCAGGCGTTCCACAAGATGACGGCGGCGATGGCGGTCCTGGAGTGGTGCGTGACCACCGCCGCGGACTGAAAGCGCGCGAAAGGCCGGGCGGGCTGGATGATTCCAGCCCGCCCGGCCTTTCGCTTTCGTCTTCAGCTCGCCAGCGCCGCGACGACGGAACGCGGGCGCATATCCGTCCAGTTGGCCTCGATGAATTCCATGGCCTCCTGCTTGGAGACCTCGTTCTTGACGAGTTCCCAGCCGGCCGGCTGCTCGATGCGAGCGGGCCAGAGAGAGTGCTGGCCCTCGTCGTTGACGAGAACGACGTAACGGCCATCGGAGTCCTCGAACGGATTCGTTGCCATGGTGTTCCACCTCTGCGAAGTCGGGTTGGAAGTCGGGGTGTGGGGAAAACGCTAGATCCGCACGGCCTGCGTGCCGGGCAGCGGGCCAGGCAGTTGGGCGGCAACCACCGGGCTCCGGTGGGCGCGCGTGAGGGCGATCCCGGTGGCCACGGTCGCCGCGCGCACCGAGGCGAGGGCCTCGCGCAGCAGCTCCGCACGTTCCGACGGGACCTCCGCAAGGCGCGGCCGGCTCGCCCGTACGAGGTTCAACGCCGCTTCCAGTACGGCGACTTGGGCCTCTCCGAGGGCCTCGCTCCGGTCGATGTCCTCGCGTGCCCGGTCCAGTACGTCCTCCAGCGCGTCCGCCATGTCCTCACTCCTTACTCGGTCACTCGGGTGTGTCGTGCACTCCAGTGTCCGGACCCGGAGCGCACCCCGGCGGCAGGTGGTCGCCAACTGCTGCCCGGCTGCCTGTCGGTTGCCGCCGGGGACGCCGGAAACGGCGGCGGCGCGAATCTACGCTGATGTCCGAAATGAAGTTCCGGAACCACCGGAGCCCCTTTCTCTCCACCGCTCTTTCTCCCCTGTCACCCCATGATGTGGACGAAGCGAACAATGAAGCCTGTGGAATGGGCGGATCGCCCTCGATCCGGGCCGCTGGACGTCGTCGTTACCGGGCTGCCGTCCGATGCGCACACCTGGAATCTCGTATTCATCCAGTTGCTGCTCGAAGACCTCGGGCACAAGGTCGTCAACCTGGGGCCGTGTATTCCCCAGGACGAAATCGTGGAGTCCTGCTGCAAGTTCCAGCCCGACCTGCTGGTGGTCAGCAGTGTCAACGGGCACGGCTTCAACGACGCCGGGCCGCTCATCGAGGCGGTCAGGTCCCGCTGGGAGCTTGCGGACCTGCCGGCCGTCATCGGCGGCAAGCTCGGCGTCGGCGGCCGTCAGGAGGAGCAGGCCGGCGAGCTCATGCGGGCCGGCTTCGACGCCGTGTTCCAGGACGGGGCCGGCTTCACCGCCTTCGAGTCCTTCGTCGGCACCCTGCCCGCGCGCAAGGCGGTGGCACGATGAGCGCACTCGACCGACACCCGCTGTCCTTCGGCCGCTTCGTCGCCGAGGCGCAGGCCCGCGGGGCGCTCGTGGTGCAGCCGCGGATGGGGTTCTCGGACCCGGCGCTGATGCGCTCGGGCCTGCTGGCCACCAAGGGCGCGGCGGACGCGGTCGTCGGCACCGTCACCATCGACAGCTACACGCGGGTGGGCGACGAGCCCTCGGCGGTGCGGGCGCTGCGCGAGCGGGTCCCGCTCAACGGGTTCCCGATCACTTCCTACAGCCCGCACACCGCGGCCTGGGTGCTGGACGGCGTCCGCGACGCCGGCTTCCCGGTGCAGGTGCGGCACGGCTCGGCGAGCCCGCAGCGCATCGTCGCCGCTCTGGCCCCGCTCGGTCTGGACGCCACCGAGGGCGGACCGGTGTCGTACTGCCTGCCGTACGGGCGCACGCCGCTGCTCGACTCGGTGCGCAACTGGCAGGAGAGCTGTGAGGCACTGGCCGCTCTGCGGGCGAGTGGCGCGGAGCCGCACCTGGAGACGTTCGGCGGCTGCATGCTCGGCCAGCTGTGCCCGCCGGGACTGCTCGTGGCGATCAGCGCCCTGGAGGCGCTGTTCTTCCACCGGGCGGGCCTGCGCAGCATCTCGCTCAGCTACGCCCAGCAGACCCACCCCGGACAGGACCGCGAGGCGGTGCACGCGCTGCGCCGGCTGGCCGGCGAACTGCTGCCGGACACCGACTGGCACATCGTCCTCTACACCTACATGGGCCTGTACCCGCGCAGCCGGCGCGGCGCCCTGGACCTCCTCGAACGCTCCGCCGAGCTGGCCGTCGAGACGGGCGCGGCCCGGCTGATCGTGAAGACGACGGCCGAGTCGCACCGCATCCCGACGGTCGCGGAGAACGTCGAGGCGCTGCGCACCGCCTCGCGGGCGGCGGCCCTGCACCGCGCGGCCCCCGCTCCGCGCGCCGGTTCGGCCGACAACGCCGTCTACGCCGAGGCCCGCGCCCTCGTGGACGCCGTACTCGAACTGGACGCGGATCTCGGCCAGGCGCTGCTGAAGGCGTTCGCCCGCGGTCTGCTCGACGTCCCCTACTGCCTGCACCCCGACAACGCGGGCCGCACCAGGAGCCGGATCGACCGTTCGGGCCGGCTCGTCTGGTCGGAGATCGGGTCGATGCCCATCGGTCATGTCCCGCGGCGCGGCCGCCGGCTCACCGCGGCGGGCCTGTACGACGCGCTGTCGTTCGTGCAGCGCCGCCACGACAGCGCCGCGAACAAGCCTTCGAACAGGCCTCGCCCCGCACCCTCGTCCGCCCCTCGGTCCCCCCAGGAGGTAGCACCATGAACAGCACGCTCGCGTTCCCGTCCTCGCCCGACCAGCACCTGATGCGCGAGAGCACGCGCGCCACGCTGCGGGTGCAGTCCCGCATGCTGGCCGCGACCCGCGCGTTCCTGACCGGCCGCGGCTTCCAGGAGCTGCTGCCGCCGGTCATCGGACCGGTGACCGATCCGGGCATCCGGGGCTCCAAGCAGGTCGACGTCGACTTCTACGGCCACAAGTACAAGCTGATGACCAGCGCGATCCTGTACAAGCAGGCCTCGCTGCTCGCCTTCGACAAGATCTTCTACATCGCGCCGAACGTCCGTCTGGAGCCCCTGGAGACGGCCGTCACGCACCGCCATCTCGCCGAGTTCCACCAGATCGACGTGGAGATACGCGACGCCCGGCGCGAGGACGCGATGGAGCTCGCCGAGCAGCTGGTGGGTTACGTCGTGGCCGAGGTGGTCCGTGAACTCCCGGGCGAACTGGAGCTGTTGGGGCGGGACGCGGACGCCTTCCGCGAGGTGGTGCAGGGCGCGTTCGGCCGCATGACGCACAAGGACGCCACCGCCGACCTGGTGGCGCTCGGCCACCCCCAGGACCCCGGCGCCGAGATCGACTGGCAGGGGGAGGAGATCATCTCCGCGAAGAGCAGCCGGCCCTTCTTCGTCGTCGACTACCCGAAGGGCTCGCGCGGCTTCTACGACCGTGAGGACCCCCAGCAGCCCGGCGTGCTGCGGAACTTCGACCTGATCGCCCCCGAGGGCTACGGCGAGCTGGCCAGCGGCAGCGAGCGCGAGCACGACTACGCGGCCCTGGTCACACGGATGCGGGAGACCGGCGAGAATCCCGCCAAGTACGGCTGGTACCTGGACCTCGCCCGGCGCGGCATCCCCGCCAGCTCCGGCTTCGGCATCGGCCTGGAGCGCCTCACCCGCTACGTCACCGGCCGCACCGCCGCCTGGGAGGCCAGCGCCTACCCGAAGCTGCCGGGAGTAGTGTCGGCATGAGCACCGTACTGAGCGCCACCGGCTTCCCCGAGGAACAGGTGCGGCACCGGGCCCGGTACGGCGCGGCCGCCGCGTTTCCCGCCCTGGACGGTTACGGCAGCGGCCTGCTGGGCGCGGTGCCGGCCGGGCAGGACGCGTACGACCTTCTGGAGCGGGCCCGGATCGTGCCGCCGGTGTTCATGCCGCAACGGCTGAAGAAACTGATCGAGCTGGCCCGCGAGCCGCTGTACACGGACGTCGAACTGGACGCCGTGGTCGGCGGGTTCGCCTCCCGGCTGCCGCTGTACGTCTCGGCGTTCGGCTCCACCCAGGTCGCCAGCCGCGACCTCGGCGAGGCGGCCGGCCGGCAGGCGGGACGGCTGGGCATCCCGATGGTCATCGGCGAGAACGTCGTCCCGGTCAACGGCTACCGTGCCGCGTCCGAGGCCGAGGTCTCCCCGCTGCTCGGCCGGATCGCCGCCTACACGGAGGCCGCCGCCACAGGTGGCAACGAGGAGTACGGCGGGGTCGTGGTACAGCAGTCCACCGAGGACGCGGACGCCGAGGTGTGGAACCTGGTCTACAGCGACCCGGTGTCCGAACCCCTGCTGGCCTCCGGCCGGCTGGCCTTCGAGCTGAAGGTCGGGCAGGGCGCCAAGCCGGGCCTGGGCGGGCTGACCGTCCTGGGCCGTGAGGCCGCCGGGCGGGTCGCCGAACAGTACGCCACCGACGAGGTGTTCGGCACGGGCGGCGACCGGGTGCTGCGGATCAGCAGCCCCGGCACGTTCACCGAGGAGATCCTGCGCCAGCAGATCCGGCTGATGCGCAACAACTTCCCGCGCGTGAAGGTGTGGGTGAAGCTCCACCCCGGCCGGGACGTGGCGCTCGCGGCGGCCACCGCCTGGGCGGCCGGCGCGGACTCCGTCACGGTCGACGGCGCGGAGGGCGGCACGGCCTGGGCGCCCACCGGGTTCCTCGGCCAGGTCGGGCTCCCGCTCGGCGACTGCCTGATCCGGATCGGCCGCACCGGCAACTGCCTGCTGGTCAGCGGGCGGATGTGGGAGGGCACCCGGGCCGTGAAGGCACTGGCGCTCGGTGCCCACGCGGTCGGACTCGGCCGGGCCGCGCTCCTCGCGGTCGACGAGGACGCCGGGGACGGGCTCGTCCGCCTCGTCGAGAGCATCGCCCTGGAACTGCGGCTGCTGATCAGCGCGCTCGGCAAGTACCGGGTGGACGCACTGGACGCGAGGGACGTCCTGCTTCCTCCCGGCTGAACACCCCTGATTCTTCTACGACTTCGCAGTGTTCCTTGTCCCGCCGTGGCTCCGTCGGTCTCCCGGCACGCCGCGAGACCAGCCAACCGAGCTTCCGAGAAGGTGTCGAGATGTCCCAGCAGCAAGCCGAGCCGGCTCTCTCCACGGGCGCCGACGGCGTGCCCGCGCACATCGCCGCGTACAACGACACGGCGGTGGACCTCCCCGTCGGCCCGCTGCATGAGCTGTTCGCCGCGCAGGCGGCCCGCACGCCCGACGCCGTCGCCCTGGTGAGCGGGGAGCGCGAGCTCACCTACCGGGAGCTGGACGGGGCGTCCGACGCCCTGGCACACCGGCTGATCGCGGCGGGCGTCGGCCCCGGTGACGCGGTCGGCCTCCTCTTCGACCGCTCCCTCGCCTACGTCGTGACGGTGCTGGCGGTACTGAAGAGCGGCGGTGTGTACGTGCCGCTGGACCCGCGCCAGCGTGCCGAGCGGCAGAGCTGGATCCTCGACAACACCGACGCCGTGCTGCTGGTCACCGACCGTCCGGCGAAGGAGACGACCGCGTTCGCCGCGGACCTGCCCGCGCTGCGGGTGAGCGACGCGAGCGCCACGGCGTACGACCCTGCGCCCGCGCCCCGCGTCGCGGTCCACCCCGACCAGGCGCTGTACGTGATGTTCACCTCCGGCTCCACCGGCACCCCGAAGGGTGTCGTCAACACCCACCGCAACGTGGTGGAGCTGGCCCTGGACCCCGGCTTCGGCACCACCGCCCACGAACGGGTCCTCGCCTACTCCCCGCTGGCCTTCGACTCCTCGACGTACGAACTCTGGGTGCCGCTGCTGCGCGGCGGCCTGGCCGTGGTCCTCTCCTCCCCGAAGATCGACATCGGTGAGCTGGGCGAGGCGATCGCCCGCCACGACGCCACGGCCGCCTACTTCACCACCGCTCTCTTCGACGCGATGGCCGGCGAGGCGATCGGAGCCCTGGCCCGGCTGCGGGAGATCTGGACCGGCGGCGACGTCCTGTCCGCGACGGCACTGACGAGGGTCCTCGACCACTGCCCGGACACCACGGTCGTGCACGTCTACGGCCCCACCGAGGCCACCGTCTTCTGCAGCTACCAGGCCTTCACCCCCGAGCTGCGCTCCCTGGAGCGGCTGCACCTGGGCGTTCCGATGGCCAACACCGCGATGTACGTCCTGGACGCCGGCCTGCGCCACACGGCCCCCGGCGAGACCGGCGAACTCTACGTCGCGGGGCCCCACCTGGCGCAGGGCTACAGCCGCCGCCCCGACATCACCGCCGAGCGTTTCACCGCCGACCCGTACGGCCCGCCCGGCAGCCGCATGTACCGCACCGGCGACCTCGCCGCCTGGAACGAGCACGGCGAGATCGTCTTCCTGGGCCGCGCCGACCAGCAGATCAAGCTGCGCGGCAACCGGATCGAGCCCGGCGAGATCGAGACCGTCCTCACCGGCCACCCGTCCGTGAACCAGGCCGCGGTGATCGTCCGTGAGGACCGGCCCGGCGACAAGCGCCTGGTCGCCTACGTCGTCCCGGCCGTCGAGGGCGTCGTCGACACCGCCGAACTGCTGCGGTACGCCGCCCAGGAGCTCGTCGAGTACATGGTCCCGTCGGCGATCGTGCCGCTCGGCGCACTGCCGCTCACGCCCAACGGCAAGCTGGACCGGCGCGCCCTGCCCGCGCCCCGGGTCGGTTCCAGGGCGAGCGGCCGGACCCCGCGCAACGGTGTCGAAGAGGTGCTGTGCGGCCTCTTCGCCCACGCCCTGGGCCTGCCCTCGATCGGCATCGACGACGACTTCTTCGCCGTCGGTGGCCACTCCCTGCTCGCCACCCGCCTGGTCAGCCGGGTCCGCACCACGCTCGAAGTCCAGCTGACCCTGCGGGAGTTCTTCAAGTACCCGACGGTGGCCCTGCTCGCCGAGTACATCGCCACAGGCGGCGGCGAGTCCGGGCGGCCAGGGCTGACGGCGGCCGAGGAGCGGCCCCAGCCGCTTCCGCTGTCGGCGGCCCAGCAGCGACTGTGGTTCCTGGACCAGCTGGAGGGCCCCTCGGCGACGTACAACATCCCCCTGGCCGTGCGGGTGCGCGGCGAACTCGACGTCCGCGCCCTCCAGGCGGCGTTCACCGACGTGGTGGGCCGCCACGAGAGCCTGCGCACCGTCTTCGGCACGGAGGGCGGCCGGACCTGTCAGCGGGTGCTCCCGGCGGACGCGGTGCGCGTCGAGCTGCCGGTCACGCCCGCGAGCGAGGCGGACCTGGCGGACCTGCTGGCCGCCGAGTCCGCGCGCGCCTTCGACCTGGGCGGTGAACTTCCGCTGAGGGCGAGCCTGTTCAGCCTCGGCGAGAGCGGGCGGGAGCACGTGCTCCTCGTGGTGATGCATCACATCGTCTCCGACGGCTGGTCGTACCAGCCGCTGATGCGTGACCTGAGCACCGCCTACGTCACCCGCTCGCGGGGACAGCGCCCGGCCTGGGAGCCGCTGCCGGTGCAGTACGCGGACTACACGCTGTGGCAGCGGCAGCTCCTGGAGGGCTGCGAGGAGGACCAACTGGGCTTTTGGAGCTCGGCGTTGGCGGACCTGCCCGAGGAGGTCACGCTGCCGGCCGTACGGCCGCGCCCGGTGGTCGCCTCCTACCGCGGTGGCACCCACACCGTGCACTGCCCGCCCGAGGTCCACGCGGCCCTGGCGGCGCTGGCCCGTGAGTCCGGCGCCTCGGTGTTCATGGTCGCGCAGGCGGCGGTGTCGACCCTGCTTTCCCGCTCGGGTGCCGGGTACGACATCCCGCTCGGCTCACCGATCGCCGGCCGCACGGACCAGCAGCTCGACGACCTCGTCGGCTTCTTCGTCAACACCCTGGTCCTGCGCACCGACCTGAGCGGCAACCCGAGCTTCCGGGAGCTGCTGACCCGCGTCCGGGAGACCGACCTGGCCGCCTGGGCGCACCAGGACCTGCCCTTCGACCGCCTGGTCGAGATCCTCAACCCCGACCGGTCGGCGGCCCGGCACCCGCTGTTCCAGGTCATGCTCACCCTGACCGACGCGGCCACCCCGACCCTGACCGCCGAAGGCCTCGACACCCACGCCGAGTTCACCTGGCTGCAGGCCGCCAAGTTCGACCTCACGTTCTCCTTCGCGGAGCACCGGGGTGCGGACGGGGTGCCCGGCGGTCTGGACATCACCGTCGAGTACGCGACCGACCTGTACGACGCGAGCACGATCGAGGCGGCCGGCGCACGGCTCGTCCGCCTGCTGGACGCGGCGGCGCAGGCGCCCGATCTGCCGGTGGGGGAGCTGGAGTTGCTGTCCTCCGGCGAGCGGTCGCTGCTGCTGGAGTCGTGGGCCGGGTCTGTCACCGGCAGCGTGGACGCCGGGCTGGGGGAGCTGTTCGCTGCGCAGGTCGCGCGTACTCCGGACGCGGTGGCTGTCGTACACGGCGGCGAGGAGTTGTCGTACCGGGAGCTGGACGAGCGGGCGAACCGGCTGGCTCGCCGGCTGATCGCGGAGGGGGTCGGTGTCGGCAGCCGGGTCGCCCTTTTCCAGGAGCGGTCGGTGGACTCGGTCGTCACCACACTGGCCGTCGTCAAGGCGGGCGGTGTGTACGTCCCGCTCGACACCCGCTACCCCGTGGACCGTATACAGCTCGTCGTCGCCCAGTCGAGCATCGGCTTCTTCCTCACGGACACCGACATCGCGGGTCTCCAACTCCCGGCCGACGCCCAGCTGTTCCACGTCCGCGACCTGGACGGCGCAGGCATGGACGCGGGCGACCCGGGGGTGCGGGTGCATCCGGACCAGCCGGTGTACGCGATGTTCACCTCGGGGTCGACCGGTGTTCCGAAGGGTGTCGCGGTCACCCACCGCAATGTCGCCGACCTGGCGCATCAGCGGATGTACGCGGGCGGCAGCCACTCCCGGGTCCTGTTCCACTCCCCGATGGCCTTCGACGCCTCCACGTATGAGATGTGGGTCCCGTGGCTGACGGGTGGGGCACTGGTCGTCGCGCCTGCCGGACACCTCGACGCCGTCGCCTATGAGCAGCTCATCGCCGACCACGCGATCACCGGTCTCTGGCTGACCGCGGGCCTCTTCCGTCTGATCGCCGAGGAGGCCCCGCATGCCTTCGCGGGTGTGCGGGAGGTCTGGGCGGGCGGCGACGTGGTGCCGCCGGAGGCTGTCCGCCGGGTGATGGACCACAACCCGGGGATCACCGTCGTCAACGGCTACGGCCCCACCGAGACCACCACCTTCGCGGCAACCCACCACATCCGCCGCCCGTTCGACTACACCGGCCCCGTCCCGATCGGCGAGGCCCTCGACAACCACCGCCTCTACGTCCTCGACGAGCACCTCAGCCTGGTCGCCCCCGGTACCCCCGGCGAGCTCTACATCGCCGGCGCGGGCCTCGCCCAGGGCTACCTCGACCGCCCCTCCCTCACCGCGGACCGCTTCGTGGCGGACCCGTTCGGGGCGCCGGGGGCGCGGATGTACCGTTCCGGCGACCTGGTCCGCTGGAACCAGGGAGGCTCGCTCGAATACCTGGGCCGGGCCGACGAACAGGTGAAACTGCGCGGCTTCCGTATCGAACTCGGTGAGATCGAGAGCGTGCTGGCGGCCCACGAGGCCGTCGGCCAGGCGGTCGTCACCGTCCGCGAGGACCGCCCCGGCGACAAACGCCTCGTCGCCTACGTCGTGCCCGCCGGAGACGACGGTCTGGACGTGAACGACCTGCGGCGCCAGACCGCGGGCGCCCTGCCCGAGTACATGGTCCCGTCGGCCTTCGTGCCGATGGAGGCGATCCCGCTGACGGGCAACGGCAAGGTGGACCGCAAGTCCCTGCCCGCGCCCAAGGCGGACAGCGAGCCCGCCGCCGGGCGCGCGCCCCGCACCCCCGCCGAGGAGGTGCTGTGCGGGCTGTTCGCCGAGATTCTCGGGCTGTCGGACGTCGCCATCGACGACCACTTCTTCCACCTCGGCGGGCACTCCCTGCTCGCCACCCGGCTCATCAGCCGCATCCGCCAGGCCTTCGGCGCGCAGATCACCGTGAAGGACCTGTTCCAGGGCCCGACTCCGGCCGCGCTGGCCGAGTTCGTGGAACAGCGGGGTGGGGAGGACGTACGGCGGCCCGTGCTGCGGGAGCGGGTGCGGCCGGAGCGGGTGCCGCTGTCGTTCGGGCAGCGCCGGCTGTGGTTCCTGGACCAGTTGGAGGGGCCGTCGGCGACGTACAACATCCCGCTCGCCCTGCGGCTCACCGGAGCCGTGGACATCGAGGCGCTGCGGCTCGCGCTCACCGACACCGTCGTACGCCACGAGAGTCTGCGGACGCTGTTCTCGGTGACGGACGGGGAGGCCGGGCAGCTGGTGCTGCCGGCCGGGGAGATCCGCCTGGACCTCCCGGTCACCCCCACCGACGAGCACACCCTGGACGCGCTGCTCGGCGCGGAGGCGGCCCGCGCCTTCGACCTGGCTGCCGAACTCCCCGTCCGGGCCTCCCTGTTCGGCACCGGCCCGCAGGACCACGTGCTGCTCGTGGTCATGCACCACATCGTCTCCGACGGCTGGTCCACCGCCCCCTTCCTGCGCGACGTGGCGACCGCCTACACCGCCCGGGTCGCGGGCCGGGCACCCGAGTGGGAGCAACTCCCCGTCCAGTACGCCGACTACACCCTCTGGCAGGAGGAGCTGCTGGCGACGGACGGTGAACGGCAGGCCGAGTTCTGGCGGCACACGCTGGGCGAGCTGCCCGAGGAGGCGACCCTCCCGGCCGACCGGCCGCGTCCGGCGACCGCGAGCTTCCGGGGCCGTACGCACGGCGTGCAGTGCCCGCCCGCGCTGCACGAGGCGCTGACCCGGCTGGCCCGGGAGACCGGGACGACCCTGTTCATGGTGGCGCAGGCCGCGGTGGCGACCGCGCTGGCCCGCTCCGGCGCCGGTACGGACATCCCGATCGGGGCGCCGATCGCGGGCCGCACCGACCAGCGCCTCGACGACCTGGTGGGCTTCTTCGTCAACAGCCTGGTGCTGCGCACCGATGTCGAGGGCGACCCGTCCTTCCGTGAGCTGCTCGACCGGGTCCGGGAGACCGACCTGGCGGCCTGGGCCCACCAGGACCTGCCGTTCGACCGGCTCGTCGAGATCCTCAACCCCGAGCGCAGCACCGCCCGGCACCCGCTCTTCCAGGTGGCTCTCACCCTCCAGGACGCGGCCAAGCCGGCCCTCGAACTCCCGGGCGTGCACGCCGAGTCGGGCTTCACCCCGCTGGAGATCGCCAAGTTCGACCTGACCTTCTCCTTCCACGAGCACCGCAACGCTGACGGCCGTCCCGACGGCCTGGACCTGGCCATCGAGTACGCGACGGACCTGTATGACGCCAGGACCGTCGAGGGGCTCGCGGACCGTCTCGTACGACTGCTGGAAGCGGCCGTCGCCGCGCCGGAACTTCCCGTCGGGGAGCTGGAGTTCACCGGCCCCGAGGAGCGGGAGCGGCTGCTGGCGATGGGTGCGGGTCCGGTCACCGAGGCCGGCTTCCCGGAAGCGGGCCTCGCGGAGCTGTTCGCCGCGCAGGTGGCCCGTACGCCGGACGCCCTCGCGGTCGCGTCCGAGGAGCGCTCCTTCACCTACGCCGAACTCGACGCCGAGTCCGACCGGTTCGCGCAGCGGATCATCGGCCTCGGGGTCGGCCCCGAGTCCGTCGTCGCCCTGATGATGGAGCGCTCGGCCGACCTCCTGATCGCCATGCTCGCGGTCGTGAAGGCGGGCGGCGCCTACGCGCCCCTCAACCCGGCCGACCCGGACACCCGCCACACCCAGATCCTCGACGAACTCGACGCGCCGGTCCTGATCACCGACCGGGCGCTGGCCGACCATCCGCTGGTCACCCGGGCGCAGGCCCGGGACCTCGTCGTCGAGGCCAAGGACCTCGACGGCCGCCCCGCGACGCGGTCCACCGCCCCCACCCACCCCGACCAGTGGCTGTACGTCATGTTCACCTCGGGCTCGACCGGCGTCCCCAAGGGTGTCGCCGTCACCCACCGCAACGTGGCCGATCTGGCCCGCCAGCGGATGTACGAGGGCGGCGGCCACCAGCGGGTGCTCTTCCACTCCCCGCACACCTTCGACGCCTCCACCTACGAGATCTGGGTGCCGTGGCTGACCGGCGGCACGGTCGTCGTGGCGCCCCGGGGCCACCTGGAGACCGGCACGCTGAGCGAGCTGATCGCCGGGTACTCGATCACGAGTCTGTGGCTGACGGCGGGGCTGTTCCGGGTGATGGCCGAGGAGGCGCCGGAGGCCTTCGCGGGGCTCCGGGAGGTGTGGGCGGGCGGTGACGTCGTCTCGCCCGAGGCGGTGCGGCGGATCCACGAGCACTGCCCGGACACGACCGTCGTCAACGGCTACGGCCCGACCGAGACGACCACCTTCGCCGCCACCCACCGCATCCGCCGTCCCTACGACCACCCCGGCACGGTCCCGATCGGTGAGGCCCTCGACAACCACCGCCTCTACGTCCTCGACTCCGCGCTCCGGCTCGTTCCGGCCGGTGCGCCCGGCGAGCTGTACATCGCCGGGGCCGGTCTGGCGCGCGGCTATGTGGGCCGCCCGTCGCTCACCGCCGAGCGGTTCGTCGCCGACCCGTACGGCGACGAGCCGGGCGCCCGGATGTACCGCACCGGGGACCTGGTGCGGTGGAACCACGAGGGCTCGCTGGAGTACCTCGGCCGGGCCGACCAGCAGGTCAAGCTGCGCGGCTTCCGCATCGAACTCGGCGAGACCGAGACCGTGCTGACGGGCCATGAAAGCGTCGTCCAGGCCACGGTGATCGTCCGCGAGGACCGGCCCGGGGACAAGCGGCTCGTCGCCTACCTCGTGGCCGCCGAGGGCGGCGTCGACCTGAACGACCTGCGCCGGCACGCCACTTCGGCACTCCCCGAGTACATGGTCCCGTCGGCCTTCGTGCTCCTCGACGCGATCCCGCTGACCGCCAACGGCAAGATCGACCGGCGCGCGCTGCCCACCCCGCAGGTCACCCACGATGTCACCGGACGCGCCCCGCGAACCCCCCAGGAAGAGGTCCTGTGCGGCCTGTTCGCGGCGGTCCTCGGGCTTCCGTCGGCCACCATCGACGACCACTTCTTCCACCGGGGCGGCCACTCCCTGCTCGCCACCCGCCTCATCAGCCGCATCCGCCAGGCCTTCGGCGTCCAACTCGGCGTCCGAGACCTGTTCCGGTACCCGACCGTGGTCGCGCTGTCCGAGCGGGTCACGGAGGGCAGCGGCGAACTTCCCCGCGCCGCGCTGACCCGCGCGCAGGAACGCCCCGAGCGCGTACCGCTGTCCTCCGCCCAGCAACGGCTCTGGTTCCTGGACCAGATGGAGGGCCCGTCGGCGACGTACAACATCCCGATGGCGCTGCGCCTCACCGGCGCGGTGGACGTCGAGGCCCTGCGGCAGGCCCTCACCGACCTGGTCACCCGCCACGAGAGCCTGCGCACCGTCTACCCCACCCACGAAGGCAAGGCCTACCAGTCGGTGCGAGCCCCCGAGCCGGTCGAACTGCCCGTCGTCCCGGTCACGCCCGACACGCTCGCCGCCCGTCTGGCCGGCCTCGCGGCCACCCCCTTCGGCCTGGCCTCCGGCATCCCGCTCCGCGCCCACCTGCTGGCCCTCGGCGACCGGGAGCACGTCCTGCTCCTGGTGATCCACCACATCGCCTCCGACGGCTGGTCCAACGCCCCCCTCTTCCGCGACCTGGCGGCCGCCTACGAGGCCCGGACCGAGGGGCAGGCCCCGCAGTGGGAGCCGCTGCCCGTCCAGTACGCCGACTACGCGCTGTGGCAGCAGCAGCTGATGGAGCAGGACGAGGAGCGCCAACTCGGCTTCTGGCGACAGGCGTTGGCGGACCTGCCGGAGGAGGCCACCCTCCCGGCCGACCGGCCCCGCCCGGCGATCGCCTCCAACCGGGGCAGCACGCACACCGTGCACGGCGACGCCGGACTCCACCAGAAGCTGACCGCGCTGGCCCAGGACACGGGCACGACCCTGTTCATGGTCGCGCAGGCGGCGGTGTCGACCCTGCTTTCCCGCTCGGGTGCCGGGTACGACATCCCGCTCGGCTCCCCGGTCGCCGGCCGCACGGACCAGCAGCTCGACGACCTCGTCGGTTTCTTCGTCAACACCCTGGTCCTGCGCACCGACCTGACCGGCGCCCCGAGCTTCCGCGACCTGCTGGACCGCGTCCGCGAGACCGACCTGGCCGCCTGGAACCACCAGGACCTGCCCTTCGACCGGCTCGTCGAGATCCTCAACCCCGAGCGCACACCTGCCCGGCACCCCCTGTTCCAGGTCATGCTGACCCTGGGCGACACGGCGGCCGACGCGCCCGAACTGCCCGGCCTGGACACGGCGTACGAGTTCTCGCAGGTGGAGATCGCCAAGTTCGACCTCACCTTCGGCTTCGCGGAGCACCGGCGGGCGGACGGGGAGCCCGGCGGTCTGGACATCACCGTCGAGTACGCGACCGACCTGTTCGACGCGAGCACGGTCGAGAGCGTCGCGGACCGTCTCCTACGACTGCTGGAAGCGGCCGTGGCCGCACCTGAACTGCCCGTCGATGCACTGGAGTTGCTGTCCGAAGGTGAGCGGTCGCTGTTGCTGGAGTCGTGGGCCGGGTCTGTCACCGGCAGCGTGGACGCCGGGCTGGGGGAGCTGTTCGCTGCGCAGGTCGCGCGTACTCCGGACGCGGTGGCTGTCGTACACGGCGGCGAGGAGTTGTCGTACCGGGAGCTGGAGGAGCGGGCGAACCGGCTGGCTCGCCGGCTGATCGCGGAGGGAGTTGGTGTCGGCAGCCGGGTCGCTCTCTTCCAGGAGCGGTCGGTGGACTCGGTCGTCACCACACTGGCCGTCGTCAAGGCGGGCGGTGTGTACGTCCCGCTCGACACCCGCTATCCGATGGAGCGCGTCCAGCTCATCGTCGAGCAGTCCGACGTCTCGTTCTTCGTCACCGACCGGGATCCCGGGGAGGTGCGGCTGCCCGCGGGGGCCAAGGTCATCCCGAGCGCGGCCCCGGATCAGGGCGACGCGGGCGATCCCGGGGTGCGGGTGCATCCGGACCAGCCCGTGTACGCGATGTTCACCTCGGGCTCGACGGGTGTTCCGAAGGGTGTCGCGGTCACCCACCGCAATGTCGCCGACCTGGCGCATCAGCGGATGTACGCGGGCGGCAGCCACTCCCGGGTCCTGTTCCACTCCCCGATGGCCTTCGACGCCTCCACGTATGAGATGTGGGTCCCGTGGCTGACCGGCGGGACACTGGTCGTCGCGCCTGCCGGACACCTCGACGCCGTCGCCTATGAGCAGCTCATCGCCGACCACGCGATCACCGGCCTCTGGCTGACCGCGGGCCTCTTCCGCCTGATCGCCGAGGAGGCCCCGCATGCCTTCGCGGGTGTGCGGGAGGTCTGGGCGGGCGGCGACGTGGTGCCGCCGGAGGCCGTCCGCCGGGTGATGGACCACAACCCGGGGATCACCGTCGTCAACGGCTACGGCCCCACCGAGACCACCACCTTCGCGGCAACGCACCACGTGAAGAGGCCCCTCGACCACACCAGGGCCATCCCGATCGGCGAGGCGCTCGACAACCACCGCCTCTACGTCCTCGACCCCCGCCTCCGACTCGCCCCACCCGGTACCCCCGGCGAGCTCTACATCGCCGGCGCGGGCCTCGCCCAGGGCTACCTCGACCGCCCCGGACTGACCGCCGACCGCTTCGTCGCCGACCCCTACGGTCCGGCCGGTGGGCGGATGTACCGCACCGGCGACCTGGTCCGCTGGAACCGGGAAGGCTCGCTCGAATACCTGGGCCGGGCCGACGAACAGGTGAAACTGCGCGGCTTCCGTATCGAACTCGGCGAGATCGAGAGCGTGCTGGCGGCCCACGAGGCCGTCGGCCAAGCGGTCGTCACCGTCCGCGAGGACCGCCCCGGCGACAAACGCCTCGTCGCCTACCTCACCGCGCAGGACGGGGCAGGCGTCGACATCGAGGACGTGAAGCGGCGCACGGCCGGGCTGCTGCCCGAGTACATGGTGCCGTCGGTGCTGATGGTGCTGGACACGATCCCGCTGACCGGCAACGGCAAGGTGGACCGCAAGTCCCTGCCCGCACCGCAGTCGAGCAGTGAGGCCGTCTCCGGACGCGCACCCCGCACACCCAGGGAAGAAGTCCTCTGCGGGCTCTTCGCCGAGATCCTCGGCCTGCCCGCCGTCACCATCGACGACCACTTCTTCCACCTCGGCGGGCACTCCCTGCTCGCCACCCGGCTGGTCGGCCGTATCCGCACCGTGCTGGAGGTCGAGGTGTCCGTGGCGACCCTCTTCGAGAACCCGATCGTGGCAACGCTCGTCGAGAAGCTCGACGGCGCCGTGGCCGCCAGGCCCAAACTGCGGCCGATGCGCCGGATGGGAGCAACCAAGTGATCCCCTTGTCCTTCGCCCAGCAGCGTCTGTGGTTCATCGCGCAGATGGAGGGCCCTTCGACGACGTACAACATTCCGCTGGCCGTCCGGCTGTCCGGTGAACTCGACCGGAACGCCCTCCAGTCGGCGATCGCCGATGTGATCGGCCGGCACGAGAGCCTGCGGACCCTCTTCCCGGACCAGGACGGCACGCCGTACCAGCACATCCTGGCCGAGGAGGAGGTGGAGTTCGAGCTGCCGGTGGTCCCGGCCACCGGCGAGACCCTGGCGGCCGTCCTCGCCGATCAGTCCGCACAGGTCTTCCACCTCGCGGTGGACCTGCCGGTGCGGGCGCGGCTGATCGCGCTCGGCGAGCGGGAGCACGTCCTGCTGGTGGTGATGCACCACATCGTCTCCGACGGCGGTTCGACCGCCCCGCTGCTCGCCGACCTGGCCGCCGCCTACGGGGCGCGCACCCAAGGGCAGGCGCCCGACTGGGAGCCGCTGCCCGTCCAGTACGCCGACTACACGCTGTGGCAGCAGGAACTGCTCGGCGAGGCGGACGACCCGGAGAGTGCCGGTTCCAAGCAACTCGCCTTCTGGCAGGAGGCGTTGGCTGACCTGCCCGAGGAGGCCACCCTCCCCGCCGACCGTCCCCGCCCGGCCGCCGCCTCCTACCACGGCGCCACCTGCACCGACCACCTGCCGGCCGACCTGCACACCGGATTCACGCACCTGGCGCGGGAGTCGGGGGCCACCCTGTTCATGGCGGTGCAGGCGGCGGTCGCGACCGTGCTGTCCCGATCCGGCGCAGGCCTCGACATCCCGGTCGGCTCGCCGGTCTCCGGGCGCATCGACGAGGCGCTGGACGGTCTGGTCGGATTCTTCGTCAACACCCTTGTCCTGCGCACCGACTTGAGCGGTGACCCGAGCTTCCGGGACCTGCTCGGCCGGGTCCGGGGGACCGACCTGGCCGCGTGGAACCACCAGGACCTGCCCTTCGACCGGCTGGTGGAGGTCCTCAACCCCGAACGGTCCGCGTCCCGGCACCCCTTGTTCCAGGTGATGCTGACCCTCGGCGAGGCCGGTTCGGACGCGGTCGGCTTCCCCGGCCTGGATGCCCGGACCGAGTACAGCGAGCTGCAGATCGCCAAGTTCGACCTGACCTTCGGTTTCGCCGAGCACCGCACCCGCGACGGTCGGCCCAACGGGCTGGACATCACCATCGAGTACGCCACCGACCTGTACGACGCGCGCACGATCGACGCCCTCATGGCGCGGCTGCGGCGGCTCCTGGAGTCGGTGCTCACCTCGCCGGACACGCCGCTGTCCGTCCTGGACCTGCTTGGCGAGCACGAGCGCCGGCAGCTCCTCGACGCGTGGGCGGGCACGGTCACCGGCGCCCCGGACGCGAGCCTGGCCGAGCTTTTCTCCGCGCAGGCCGCCCGCACCCCGGACGCGGTCGCGATGGTCGACGAGTACGAGGACTTCACCTACGGCGAACTGGACGAGCTCACCAACCGGCTCGCCCACCACCTGATCAACCTCGGCGTCCGGCGCGGTGACGTGGTCGCCGTCCTGATGGAGCGCTCGGCCGGGCTGCTCACCGCGCTGCTGGCGGTGGTGAAGGCGGGGGCGGTGTACGCCCCGCTGAACACCACCGACCCGGACACCCGGCTCGTCCAGATCCTCGCCGACACCGCGGCGCCCGTGCTGCTCACCGACGAGGCGCTGGCCGACCACCCGGTGGCCGCCGCGACCACCGCCCGCCTCGTCGTCCTCGACAACGCCACCGTCCCGGAGGGCCTGCCCGCCACCGCGCCGGTGTCCGGCGTCCACCCCGACGAGCCGGTGTACGCCATGTTCACCTCGGGCTCGACCGGCGTCCCGAAGGGCGTCGCGGTCACCCACCGCAACGTCGCCGACCTGGCCGCGCAGAGCAGGTACGCGGGCGGCGCCCACCGCCGGGTGCTGTTCCACTCGCCGGCCGCGTTCGACGCGTCGACGTACGAGATATGGGTCCCGTGGCTCAACGGCGGCACCCTCGTCGTCGCTCCCCCCGGACACCTCGACCCGGCGGGCTACCGGCGGCTGATCGACACCCACGGGATCACGAGCGTGTGGCTGACCGCGGGCCTGTTCCGGGTCATGGCGGAGGAGGCACCCGAGGCCTTCGCCGGGGTCCGGGAAGTGTGGTCGGGCGGGGACGTCGTACCGCCCGAGGCCGTCCGCCGGATCCACGAGCACTGCCCGGACACGACCGTCGTCAACGGCTACGGCCCGACCGAGACCACCACCTTCGCCGCCACCCACCGCATCCGCAGCCCCTTCGACCACCCGGGCACCGTCCCGATCGGCGAGGCCCTCGACAACCACCGGCTGTACGTCCTCGACTCCGCCCTGCGTCTGGTGCCGCCCGGTACCCCGGGTGAGCTGTACATCGCGGGCGCGGGTCTGGCGCAGGGCTACCTCAACCGGCCGTCGCTCACCGCGGAACGCTTCGTCGCCGACCCGTTCTTCGGTGCGGCCGGCCAGCGGATGTACCGGACCGGGGACCTGGTCCGCTGGAGCCACGAGGGCTCGCTGGAGTACCTGGGCCGGGCCGACCAGCAGGTCAAGCTGCGCGGCTTCCGGATCGAACCGGGCGAGATCGAGAGCGCGTTGACCGCCCACGCGGCCGTCGCCCAGGCCACCGTGATCGTCCGCGAGGACCGTCCCGGCGACAAGCGCCTCGTCGCCTACCTGGTCGCGACGCAGGACGTACGGCTGGACGTCGAGGAGGTGCAGCGGGAGATCTCCACCACGCTGCCGGAGTACATGGTCCCGTCGGCGTTCGTCGTCCTCGACGCGCTGCCGCTGACGACCAACGGCAAGATCGACCGGCGTGCGCTGCCCGCGCCCCGGCAGAGCGCGGACAGCGGCGGCAGGGCACCCCGTACCCCCGCCGAGGAGGTGCTGTGCGGCCTGTTCGCGGCCGTGCTCGGGCTCCCGTCGGCCACCGTCGACGACCACTTCTTCCACCGCGGCGGCCACTCCCTGCTCGCCACCCGGCTCATCAGCCGTATCCGTGCCGTGTGGGACGCCGACATCACCATCCGGGACCTGTTCCAGTACCCGACGGTCGCCCTGCTCGCCGAGCGGCTCACCGCGGCGGGCGGCGGCACGCGGCGGCCGGCGCTCACACCGCAGGAGCGTCCGGAGCGGGTGCCGCTGTCCTCGGCCCAGCAACGGCTCTGGTTCCTGGACCAGTTGGAGGGCCCGTCCGCGACGTACAACATCCCGATGGCGCTGCGCCTCACCGGCTCCCTCGACGCCGAGGCCCTGCGCCAGGCCCTGGGCGACCTGGTCACCCGCCACGAGAGCCTGCGCACGTACTACCCCGTCCACGAGAACAAGCCGTACCAGCACATCCTGCCGGGCGGACCCGTGGAGCTGCCGCGCGTTGCCGCCGTCGAGGAGGACCTGGCCGGCCTGCTGGGCGCGGAGGCCTCGCGCACCTTCAATCTGGCCGGTGAACTCCCCTTCCGCGCCCGCCTGTTCAGGCTGGGCGAGCAGGCGCACGTGCTGTCGCTGGTGATCCACCACATCGCCTCCGACGGCTGGTCCAACGCCCCCCTCTTCCGCGACCTGGCCGCCGCCTACGAGGCCCGCACCGAGGGGCAGGCCCCGCAGTGGGAGCCGCTGCCTGTCCAGTACGCCGACTACGCGCTGTGGCAGCAGAAGGTCATGGAGGAGGACGAGGAGCGTCAACTGGAGCACTGGCGCCAGGCGTTGGCCGAGCTGCCGGAGGAGGCCACGCTCCCCGCGGACCGGCCCCGCCCGGCGAGCCCCTCCAACCGGGGGACCACGCACACCGTGCACGGCGACGCCGGACTCCACCAGAAGCTGACCGCGCTGGCCCAGGACACCGGCGCGACCCTGTTCATGGTCGCCCAGGCCGCCGTGGCCACCCTGCTGTCCCGCTCCGGGGCCGGCCAGGACATCCCGCTCGGCTCGCCCGTCGCGGGCCGCACCGACCAGAAGCTCGACGACGTCGTCGGCTTCTTCGTCAACACCCTGGTCCTGCGCACCGATCTGAGCGGCAATCCGGGCTTCCGGGAGCTGCTGACCCGCGTCCGGGAGACCGACCTGGCCGCCTGGGCGCACCAGGACCTGCCCTTCGACCGGCTCGTGGAGATCCTCAACCCCGAGCGGACCACGGCCCGCCACCCCCTCTTCCAGGTCATGCTCACCGTCGGCGACACCTCTACCGAGGCGCCCCGACTGGGCGATCTGGAGGGCGAGTTCGCCTCCCCGTCGGCCTCCGTCGCGAAGTTCGACCTGACCTTCGCGTTCGCCGAGCACCGGGGTGCGGACGGCGAGCCCGGCGGACTGGACATCACCGTCGAGTACGCCACCGACCTGTACGACGCGAGCACGATCGAGGCCGCCGCCGACCGTCTCGTACGACTGCTACAGGCGGCCGTCACGGACCCCGAACTCCCGGTCGCCGAGCTTGAGTTGCTGTCCGGAGGCGAGCTGGAGCGGGTGCTGGACTGGAGCGGTGCGCCGACGCCGGCCCCGGCCCTCGGGCTCGACGGGCTCTTCGTCGGACAGGCGGCCCGCACCCCCCACTCCCTCGCGCTGGTCTTCGAGGAGCAGCAGCTGACGTACGCCGAACTCGACGTGTGGTCCAACCGGCTGGCCCGACACCTGACCACGCGCGGAGTCACCCCGGGCAGCCTCGTCGCCCTGCACCTGGAGCGCTCGCCGCATCTGATCGCCTCGATCCTCGCGGTGCTGAAGGCGGGCGCCGGATACACCGTGCTGGACCCGCAGTTCCCCGCCGACCGGCTCACCACCGTGCTGGGGCAGACGCGGCCGTCCGCCCTGGTCACCCAGAGCCACCTGGCCGCGCTGCCGACCGCGGCGCCCCTGGTCGACCTGACCGTGGACGCGGCCGCGATCAGCGCCCTGTCCGGGACGGACGTGGAGACCGGCGGGCACCCGGAGGCCACCGCGTGCGTCATGTTCACCTCGGGCTCGACCGGGGTGCCCAAGGGCGTGGCGGCCTCGCACCGGGCCCTCGCGGCAACCTTCATCGGACCGGACTACCTCCACTTCGGTCCGGAGCAGACATATCTGCAGAGCTCGCCGGTGTCCTGGGACGCGTTCGCGCTGGAGGTGTTCGGGCCGCTGCTGCACGGCGGGGTGTGCGTGCTGCAGCCCGGCCAGCACACCGACCCGCACCAGATCGCGGAGCTGGTGGAGCGGCACGGCATCACCACCCTGCAGATGTCGGCGAGCCTGTTCAACCACATGCTCGACGAGCACCCGGCCGTGTTCTCCCGGGTCCGGGAGGCCATGACGGCCGGTGAGGCGGCCTCGCCCGCGCACACCGCCAAGGCCCTGGCCGACCATCCCCACCTGCACCTCGTCAACGGCTACGGCCCGGCGGAGAGCATGGGCTTCACCACCGCCCACACCATCACCGCGCCCGCGCCCGCCATCCCCATCGGCCGGCCCATCGCCGGCAAGCACTCCTACGTCCTCGACGAGAACCTGCGGCTGCTGCCGCCGGGCGTGCCCGGGGAGCTGTACGTCGCCGGGCACGGGCTCGCTCAGGGCTACATCGGGCAGCCGGTGCTGAGCGCCGAGCGGTTCGTCGCGAACCCGCACGGGGCGCCCGGCTCGCGGATGTACCGCACCGGGGACCTGGCCCGCTGGAGCCAGGACGGGGCGCTGGAGTACCTCGGCCGCGCCGACCAGCAGATCAAGCTGCGCGGGTTCCGCATCGAGCCCGGCGAGATCGAGTCGGCGCTGCTGAGGCACCCGTCGGTCGCACAGTGCGCGGTGATGATCCGCGAGGACCGGCCAGGCGACAAGCGGCTGGTGGCGTACGTGGTGGCCGCCGAAGCCTCCATGGACCTCGCCGAGCTGCGCCGGCACGCCGCCGCCGCGCTGCCCGAGTACATGGTGCCCGCCGCGATCGTCGCCCTGGACTCCCTGCCGCTCACCGTGAACGGCAAGCTGGACCGGCGAGCCCTGCCCGAGCCGCCGAGGGCCGAGGCCACCGGCGGACGCTCCCCGCGGACCCCCGCCGAGGAGATCCTGTGCGGCCTGTACGCGGCCGTGCTCGGGGTGCCGTCCGTCACCATCGACGACCACTTCTTCCACCTCGGCGGACACTCCCTGCTCGCCACCCGGCTCATCGGCCGGATCCGGGCGGTCTGGGACACGCCGGTCACCATCCGGGACCTGTTCCAGTACCCGACCCCGGCCCTGCTGGCCGAGCACATCGCCGAGAACGCCGGCGGCAACCCGCTGGAGACACTGCTGCCGATCCGGGCCGCCTCCGGTGAACCGCCGCTGTTCTGCGTGCACCCGGTCTCCGGGATGAGCTGGTGCTACGCCGGACTGCTGCGGCACCTCGACGACCGGCCGCTGATCGGCCTGCAGGCACGGGAGTTGACCGATCCGGCGCTGCGGCCGGGCAGCATGGCGGAGATGGCCGACACCTACGTGGCCGAGATCCGCTCCGTCCAGCCGCACGGGCCGTATCACCTGCTGGGCTGGTCCTTCGGCGGACTGGTGGCGCACGCGATCGCGGCCCGCCTGGAGGAACTCGGCGAGGAGGTCGCCCTGCTGGGCCTCCTGGACGCCTATCCGCTGCCCGAGGGCTTCGCCGCCCCCGTCGTCGACGGGCGCGAGGTGCTCACCGCGTTCCTCGGCACCCGCGGCGCCGAACTCGACGCGGCCTGCGCCGACTCGGCGCCCGATCCCGCCGAACTCGCCGAGGTGCTGCGGCGCGAGGACCCCATCCTCGGCGCCCTGGACCCGGCGCAGGCCGCCGCGGTCGTCGAGGCGACGGCGGCGCACCTGGAGATGCGGTACCGGTACGTGCCCGAGCGGCGGTTCGGCGGGAACGCGGTGTTCTTCAACGCCTCGCGGACGCCGGCCGCGCAGACCGGCGCCGGGTCCTGGGCACCGTACGTGCTCGGCCGGATCGAGGAGTACGAAGTGGACTGCGAGCACTGGGAGATGACCGGCGCCGAACCGCTGCGGGAGATCGGCAAGGTGCTGGGCGAGCAGTTGCGGGGGGTGCGTCAGTAGAACGGGAACGGGGTGCCCGGACCTGCCGACACGGCGGGTCCGGGCACTTTCGTGTGCGCGCGACGCGGGTCCGCCGCCAACCGCCCACAACCTGCCGCTCTTGCCGCCGGAAGGCAGGTCGTGGCCTCCGTAGCGTGATGGTGTCCGCAGGTCACGGCTTCACCGGCAACAGAAGGTCAAGGACATGGTGGATCATTCCGACTGGCGTGTCGGGGCAGCTTCGGCCCCCGTCCATCACGGCGAGATTCTGCAGGGTGTCTTCACCGGCCGAGAGGGTTCCGTGCGCGGGCTCGTGACGCTGCCCAGCACCCTTCACACGACCCGGGCGACCTTCACGCCGGCACCCGGCACCGAGGTCACCGTGTCGCCGGGCTGGAAGGGAAAGGCGCGGCGCGCGGCCGAACTCGCCCTGCGGGAGCTGGTGCCGGCGGACGCCGGAGCGGTCGGCGGACATCTGGAGCTGACCGGGGACGTGCCGCTGTGCCGCGGCTTCGGCTCCTCGACCAGCGATGTGCTGTCGGCCATCTGGGCCGTGAAGGACGCGTTCACCGATCCGCTGCCGCCGCGGGTGGTGGCCCGGCTGGCGGTGCGCGCGGAGACCGCCTCCGACTCGCTGATGTTCGAGGACTCCACCGTGCTGTTCGCCCAGCGCGAGGGCACCGTCATCGAGGACTTCGGCTACCGGATGCCGCCGCTGCGGGTCCTGGGCTTCGGCTCACGGCCGTCCAACCGCGGCAAGGGCGTCGACACCCTGGCCCTCCCACCGGCCCGCTACGACGGGGCCGAGGTCGAGCGGTTCGCCCTCCTGCGGGACATGCTGCGCGAGGCCATCCAGATGAAGGACGTCGCCCTGCTCGGCTCGGTGGCGACGGCGAGCGCGGAGATCAACCAGCGACATCTGCCGGTTCCGGGCTTCGACCGGATCCGGGCCATCCAGCGGACCTGCGGCGCCGTCGGCGTGCAGGTGGCACACAGCGGGGACATCGCGGGGCTCCTCTTCGACCGGGACGACCCCGAGGTCGAGGCGCGCACCGCACGGGCGCAGGAACTCCTGCGCGGCACCGGAATCGACGAGCAGTGGAACTACACAACGGGTGACTGACATGACGACGACGATCCTCCCCAAGGCTCACTCCTCGATCGTGGAGGCCACCGAGCTGCCACGCATCATCAAGGTGAGCGACAACCTCTACGCCGCGGCCTTCACCCTGATGAAGCTGCTGCCCGCCCGCTACATCATCGACCGGGCCGAGGCCGCCGGGGTGCTCACCCCGGGCACCCCGGTCATCGAGACCTCCTCCGGCACCTTCGCGCTGGGCCTCGCCATGGTGTGCGGGCTGCGCGGCTACCCGCTGACCATCGTCGGCGACTCCGCCATCGACCAGGAGCTGCGCACCCGACTGGAGATGCTCGGCACGACGGTGGAGATCGTCGAGCACACCGGCCAGCCCGGCGGCATCCAGGGCGCCCGGCTGGCCCGGGTGGCCGAGCTGTGCCGGCAGCGGCCGGACGCGTTCGTCCCCGGCCAGTACGACAACCCCGACAACCCGGGGGCGTACGGGATCGTCGCCGACCTGATCGGTGACACGGTCGGCGCCGTCGACTGCCTGGTGGGGCCGGTCGGTTCGGGCGGTTCGACGGGCGGGCTCGCCGCCGCCCTGCGGCCCGCCAACCCGCAGCTGCACCTGGCCGGCGTCGACACCCACGGCAGCATCATCTTCGGCACCCCGGACGCCCCGCGCACCCTGCGCGGTCTGGGCAGCAGCATCCACCCGGGCAACGTGCGGCACTCGGCGTACGACGAGGCGCACTGGGTGACCGCCGCGGAGGCGTTCCACGCGACGCACGAGCTGTACCGCACCCACGGCCTGTTCATGGGCCCCACCAGCGGCGCCTCCTTCCAGGTGGCGTCCTGGTGGGCGGCACGGAACCCGGACAGCACGGTGGTGATGGTGCTGCCCGACGAGGGCTACCGCTACCAGTCCACCGTCTACAACGACGTCTGGCTGAGCGCGCAGAACATCGTCCCGGCGCCCGCGCCGGGCGGCGGCCCGGTCACCGTGGAGCACCCGCTGGACGCGCCGCCGGTCTGGTCCCGGCTGCTGTGGGCGCGGCGCGGCTTCGACGACGTGATGATGCCGGAGATCACCTCATGAGCGGGGGACTGCTGCTCCTGGTGGAGTCCAACACCACCGGCACCGGGCGACTGTTCGCGCGACGGGCGGCCGAACTCGGAGTGGTTCCCGTCCTGTTGAGCACGGACCCGGCGCGCTATCCCTACGCGGCCCAGGACGGTCTGCGGACCGTGGTCGTGGACACCTCCGACGAGAGCGAACTACGGGCGGCGGCCGATGCGTTGGCCGCCGAGTCGCCGATCGCGGGCGTGCTGACCAGCTCCGAGTACTACGTCCCGGCCGCGGCGGCGCTTGCCGCCCGCCTCGGCCTTCCCGGCCCCTCGGCCGACGCGGTGCGGGCCGTGCGGGACAAGGCCCGGCAGCGGCGGATCCTCGCCGCGGCCGGGGTGGGCGTGCCGGGCTTCGCGGTCGTGGAGCGGGTGGAAGCGGCGGTGTCGGCCGCGGCGGCGACCCGTCTTCCCGTCGTGGTCAAACCGGTGCAGGGCTCCGGCAGCCTGGGCGTGCGGCTGTGCGCCGGCCTCGACGAGGTCGCCGGGCACGCGCGCAAGCTGCTGGCGGAGACCACGAACGAGCGCGGGGTGGCGACACCCGGCCGGATCCTGGTCGAGGAGTACCTGACCGGCGCGGAGTTCTCGGTCGAGGTGTTCGGCACCGAGGCGGTGGTGACCGTCGCCAAGCGCGTCGGCCCGCTGCCCGCGTTCGTCGAGGTCGGCCACGACGTGCCGGCGACGCTCCCGGCGGACCTGGAGCGCGAGCTGCGCCGGACCGCGGTGCGCGCCGTCACGGCCCTCGGTCTCGGCTGGGGCGCGGCCCATGTGGAGCTACGGCTCGACGGTCCCGTCGCGAAGATCATCGAGGTCAACCCGCGGCTGGCCGGGGGCATGATCCCCGAACTGGTGCGCAGGGCCTGCGGCGTCGACCTGGTGCGCGCGCAGGTGCTGGCCGCGCTCGGCCGCCCGGCCGACCCGGAGCGCGGCAGGTACGGCCGCGCCTCGATCCGCTTCCTCACCGCCGACCGTGACGGCAGCCTCGCCCCCGACTCCTCCGAGGCCACCGCACGCGCCCGCCGCGTCCCGGGCGTCGTCGAGGCGGCCCTCTACCGGGCACCCGGCGAACCCGTCGGCCCCGCCACCGACTTCCGCGGCCGCCTCGGCCACGTCATCGCCCTCGCGGACCACCCGACCGGGGCCGCCGACGCGGCGGCCCAGGGCGTCACCGCGCTCGCGGAGGCGGTGTCGTACCCGGCACCGGAACGGCAGGAGGCGCTGACGTGACCGCCGTGAGCAGGCACGGGACCGACGCGAGGGCGGCCCGATCGGCATACGGCCTCGTCGTCCCCGCGCGTCCCGGTGCTCGCACCTCGCGTCACCACGACACCCCGTCCCCGCGCCCCTCCGGGTGCCGGGGACACCGGTGCCGATCGCTTCTCACCCCCAAGGACCTCGTATGACCACCGCCCCCGCGCGTGACGGAGTCGCCACCGGACGGCTCAGCTCCGCCCTGGATCCCGAGGCGCACGCCATCGTCTACGACCAGTACGTGTCCGAGGAGTCGGCGGATCCGCTGGGCAGCGAACTGCGCCGTATCAGCGAGGTCGACCGGGCCCACCTGATCATGCTCAGCGAGCGCGGAGTCGTGGAGCCCGCCCGGGCCGCCGCACTGTTGCGGGCCGTGGAACAGCTGCGTGCCGGGAACTTCGGTCCGGTGCGCGGGCGTCCGATGCCGCGCGGGGTGTATCTGGCCTACGAGGGCTTCCTGATCGAGCAGTTGGGCGACGAGACCGGCGGCATCCTGCACACCGGCCGCTCCCGCAACGACCTCAACGCCACCACCGCCCGTCTGAAGGCCCGCACCCCCTACCTGGCCCTGCTGGACGCGGTGGACAAGCTGGCCGCCGCACTGATGGAAAAGGCCGACCGGTATGCGGACGTGACCATGCCGGCGTACACCCACGGCCAGCCCGCCGTACCGATCACCTACGGGCACTATCTGACGGGGGTCGCCGTCGCGGTGCTGCGCGCCTACGGCCAACTCCTGGATGCCGGACGCCAGTTGGACGTCAATCCGCTCGGCGCCGGCGCCATCGGCGGCACGTCCGTGCCCGTCGACCCCGAACGTACCGCCCAGCTCCTGGGATTCACCGAGGCCGCCCCCAACTCGGTGGACGCCGTGGCCTCCAGGGACTTCGCTCTGAACCTTCTCTCCACGTCCGCGATGCTCGGCGTCACGCTCGCCCGGGTCGCCCGCGACCTGAGCGTGTGGACGTCCGAGGAGGCGGCGCTGCTGCGGGTGGCCGACACCCTGGTCGGCTCCAGCTCGATGATGCCGCAGAAGCGCAACCCGTTCCTGCTCGAACACATCCAGGGCCGCTCCACCGCGAGCCTCGGCGCCTTCGTGGGCGCGGCCTCGGCCATGACCACCGCCGGCTACACCAACGCCATCGCCGTCGGCACCGAGGCCATGCGCCACCTGTGGCCCGGCCTGAGCGACACGACCGATGCCGTGACGCTGCTGCGGCTGGTGGTGGCGGGCACCGAGCCGCGGCCGGAGCGGATGGCCTCGCGGGCCCGCGAGGGGTTCACCGCGGCGACGTATCTGGCGGAACGGCTGGTCCTGGAGGGCATGCCGTTCCGGGCCGCGCACCACCTGGTCGGCGAGACCGTGTTGGCCGCGCTCGACTCCGGCCGCTCCCTGGAGGAGACCGCCCGCTTCGAGGGCGCCCTCGCCCCCGACCTCGCCCCCGCCTCCGTGGCCGCCGCCTGCGCCCACGGAGGCGGGCCGGGGACGGACGGGCTGCCACCACTGCGCCGCCAACTCGCCGCCCACCGCGCCGAGTCGACCGCCCGCCGAAACCGTTGGTCGGACGCCGGGGCCCAACTCACCGAGGCCGTACAGAAGGCGGCAGCGGCATGAGCACGGACACCACCAGGAGAGAGACCATGGACACCACTCCGACCACCACGGTCGCCACCCCCCGCCCCGACCTGTCCCGGCACCGCGACTTCCGCCTTCTCTGGCTCGGCGAGACGACCAACCGGGTCGGCATCAACATCACCACGGTCGCCATGCCCCTGGTCGCCGTGGTCACCCTGAACGCCAGCACGCTCAGCGTGAGTGTGCTGGCCGCCGCACCCTGGCTGCCCTGGCTGCTGATCGGCCTGCCGGCCGGCGCCTGGGTGGACCGCATGCGCCGCCGCCCGCTGATGCTGGTGTGCAACCTCGGCTCGCTGGTGCTGCTCGCGAGCGTGCCCGTCGCAGCCTGGTTCGGCATGCTCACCATGACCCACCTGCTCGTCGTGGCCCTCCTCAACGGCCTCGCCGCGGTGTTCTTCGGGATCTCGTACAAGGTGTACGTGCCCTCCATCGTGGACCGGGACCAACTCCAGGAGGCCAACGCCAAGTTGCAGGGCAGCGAGTCGGTGGCCCAGGTCGCCGGACTCGGCGGCGGCGGTCTGCTCGCCCAGGGCTTCGGCGCCGTGTCGGGCCTGCTGGTCAACGCCGGCACCTTCCTCTTCTCGGCGCTGTGCCTGCTCGGCATCCGCAGCCGGGAACCCCGGCCCGAGCGGCCCCCGGAGCGCACCCCGCTGCGCCAGGACATCCGCGAGGGCCTCCAGCACACGGTGCGCGACCCGTACCTGCGTGTGCTGACTGCCTACGGCACCGTCACCAACCTGCTGCTGACGGCGTATCAGGCGATCCTGCCGGTCTTCATGATCCGGCAGCTGGATGTGCCCGAGAGCGCCATCGGCTGGCTGCTGGCCTCCAGCAGCGTCGGCGGCCTCCTCGGCGCGACGGGTGCCAAGCGGGTCACCGCCCGCTGGGGCACCGCACGCGGACTGCTGGTGGCCACCGCCGCCACGGCCCCCTTCGCCCTGCTGATCCCGATGGCCGGGAAGGGCTGGATGCTCGCCGCGCTCGCGGTCGGCAGCGCCCTCCTCGCCCTCGGTGTGGTCCTCGCCAATGTGATCCAGGGCGCGTTCCGCCAGCGGTACTGCCCACCCCAGCTGCTCGGCCGCATCACGGCCTGCATCTCGGTGGCCAACTTCGGCGCCATTCCGTTCGGTTCCCTGCTCGGTGGCGTGCTCGGCACGGCGCTCGGGCTCAGGCCGACGCTGTGGCTGCTGACCGCCGGTCTCGCGGTCAGCCCCCTGTTGCTGCTGATCGGTCCCCTGCGCGCACGGCACGACCTGCCCACCGCGCCGGCCACCGCACCCGGTGGCTCATGAGGCCCGACCGGCCCCTTCGAGTACGAACAGGAGAGACCCCGTGGAAGGAACACTGCCGTGGGTCGCCCGTGAGCTGCCACCCCCTGGCTCACTCGACCTCTGGCTCCTGAGGGTCTCGGATGTCCCCGTCGGCATCCTGGACGAGGCGGTGCTCGATGCGACCGAGCGCCGACGCGCCGCCGCCCTCATGCACACGGCCGACCGAACCCGGTTCACGGCCGCGCATGTCGCACTGCGGCGGCTCCTCGGGGCGTATCTGCGCCTGCGCCCCGATGAGATCCACTTCGGCAGGGACACGTGTCCCTGCTGCGGCGGCCCGCACGGCCGGCCCACCGTGCTCGGCGCGGGCCGTGACGACCTGTTCTTCTCGCTCTCCCATCGTGGTGATCTCGCCCTCGTCGGTACGGCCGTCGCGCCGATCGGCGTGGATGTGGACCTGGTGTCGGACCAGACGGCCACCGCCGAACTGGCCTCGATGCTGCACGTGGCCGAGCAGGAGGAACTGGCCGCTCTCGCACCGGCGTTGCGGCCCCGCGCGCTGGCGAGGCTGTGGACCCGCAAGGAGGCCTACCTCAAAGGCCTCGGCACCGGACTGGGACGCGATCCGTCCCTCGACTACATCGGCTCCGGGGCACCTGGAGGGCCGTACCCGCCGTCCGGCTGGACCCTGCTGGACGTTCCGGTGGACCGGGGCTACGCGGCGGCGGTGGCGGTACGCGGCGAACTCACCGCGGCCGGCCCGACCGTCACCCGGCTCTTCGGACCGCAGGCGGCCGACCTGGTACGCGCGCCCCCACCCGTGCTTCTGACGGGAGGGACCCTCACCTGACCGCGCACATCACTCTCTCACCCACGCCAACAGCCCTACGAACCTTGGGAATCGACGATGTCGAACGCTGTGCAGCAGGCCCCCGCGGCCCACCCTCCACGGATGCGGGCCCAGGAGTCCGTCTCCGCCCCGACCGAGCCGATGACCGGCGCCCAGTCCCTGATCCGCTCCCTCGAAGAGGTGGGCGCGGACACCGTGTTCGGGATTCCCGGCGGGGCGATCCTCCCCGCCTACGACCCGATGATGGACTCGACCAGGCTCCGCCACGTCCTGGTCCGGCACGAGCAGGGCGCCGGCCACGCGGCCACCGGCTACGCGCAGGCCACCGGCAAGGTCGGCGTCTGCATCGCGACCTCCGGCCCCGGCGCGACCAACCTCGTCACGCCGATCGCCGACGCCCACATGGACTCCGTACCGCTCGTGGCGATCACGGGCCAGGTGCCGTCGAGGGCGATCGGCACGGACGCCTTCCAGGAGGCGGACATCGTCGGCATCACCATGCCGATCACCAAGCACAACTTCCTCGTCACCAGTGCCGAGGACATCCCGAGGACGATCGCGGAGGCCTTCCACCTGGCCTCCACCGGCCGCCCCGGCCCGGTTCTGGTCGACATCACCAAGGACGCCCTCCAGGCGCAGACCGTCTTCTCCTGGCCCCAGGCCGTCCAGCTGCCCGGCTACCGTCCGCGGACCCGCCCGCACCCCCGGCAGGTCCGCGAGGCGGCACGGCTCATCACCTCGGCCGAGCGGCCGGTCCTCTACGTCGGCGGAGGCGTCCTCAAGGCGCACGCCACCGCCGAACTGCGCGACCTCGCCGAGCTGACCGGCGTCCCCGTGGTCACCACGCTGATGGCACTCGGCGCCTTCCCCGGCAGCCATCCGCAGCACCTGGGCATGCCCGGCATGCACGGCGACGTGCCCGCCGTCGCGGCCCTGCAGAAGGCCGACCTGATCGTCGCCCTCGGCGCCCGCTTCGACGACCGGGTCACCGGAAGGCTCGACAGTTTCGCGCCCTTCGCCAAGGTCGTACACGCCGACATCGACCCGGCGGAGATCGGCAAGAACCGCGCCGCCGACGTGCCGATCGTCGGCGACGCCCGCGAGGTGATCAGCGCACTGGCGGCCGCCGTACGCGAGGAGTACAAGGAGGGTGACGCGGGCGACCACACCGCCTGGTGGCAGGACCTGGGCCGCTGGCGGGACACCTACCCCCGCGGCTACGAGCTGCCCGCCGACGGCTCGCTCTCCCCGCAGCAGGTCATCGAACGCATCGGTCGACTCGCCCCTGACGGAACCCTGTTCGCCTCCGGGGTGGGCCAGCACCAGATGTGGGCGGCGCAGTTCCTGCCGCACGAGGAGCCGGGCACCTGGCTCAACTCCGGCGGCGCCGGGACGATGGGCTACGCGGTGCCGGCCGCGATGGGTGCCAAGGCCGGGCGTCCCGACCGCACCGTGTGGGCGGTCGACGGCGACGGCTGCTTCCAGATGACCAACCAGGAACTCGTCACCTGCGCCCTGAACAACATCCCGATCAAGGTCGCCGTCATCAACAACGGCGCCCTCGGGATGGTCCGCCAGTGGCAGAACCTCTTCTACGGCGCGCGGTTCTCCAACACCGTGCTGCACGACGGCGCGACCAACGCCGCGACCGGCTCCACCCGGGGCGTGGGCTCCGCCGCCAACCGGGGCACCCGCGTCCCGGACTTCGTCCTCCTCGCCGAGGCGATGGGCTGCGTGGGCCTGCGCTGCGAGTCCTCGGACGAGCTGGACGCGGTCATCGACAAGGCCAACTCGGTCACCGACCGTCCGGTGGTGGTGGACTTCATCGTCCACGAGGACGCGATGGTGTGGCCGATGATCCCGGCCGGCACTTCCAACGACGACATCATGGCCGCCCGTGACGTGCGTCCCGACTTCGGCGACGCCGCGGACGACTGAGAGGACCCTCCGACATGTCCCAGCACACGCTCTCCGTCCTGGTCGAGAACACCCCCGGCATCCTGGCCCGGATCGCGGCCCTGTTCTCGCGGCGCGGCTTCAACATCGACTCGCTCGCCGTGGGCACCACCGAGCACCCGGACCTGTCCCGGGTCACGGTCGTCGTCCGCGTCGACGACGAACTCTCCCTGGAGCAGGTGACCAAGCAGCTCAACAAGCTCGTCAACGTACTGAAGGTCGCCGAGCTGGAGGCCTCGGGCGCGGTCCAGCGCGAACTCGTCCTGGTGAAGGTGCGCGCCGACAACACCACGCGCTCCCAGATCATCGAGATCGCCGACCTGTTCCGCGCCCGGACCGTGGACGTGGCCCCCGACGCGGTGACGCTGGAGGCCACCGGGGCCGGTGACAAGCTCGACGCGATGCTGCGGATGCTCGCCCAGTTCGGCATCAAGGAGCTGGTGCAGTCCGGCGCGATCGCCATCGGCCGCGGCTCCCGCTCCCTGACGGAACGTGGCGTCCGCGAGACCCGCACGGTACGCATCACCTCGGCCACCACGGCGAGGGCCGCGCAGAGCGCCTGACGCCGTCCAGCCACCCGAATACCCACTTACCCATAAGGAATACGGAGTTACTTCATGGCCGAGCTGTTCTACGACGACGACGCCGACCTGTCCATCATCCAGGGCCGCAAGGTCGCGGTCATCGGCTACGGCAGCCAGGGCCACGCCCAC
>NZ_JBEXNW010000058.1:0-42757 GCF_040611295.1 Streptomyces sp. NPDC002935 | reverse complement strand
AAACAGGAACCCGCCAGGAGCTGCCCACCGCGTCGCCGCAGTGGGAGCAGACTGGAATCCCGGGCCTTTAGGCCCGAGAGGATGTCAACGTGGCGATGACAGGCCGAGGGCAACCCGTACAACGGCCCACACCACACCCTCCGCCTCCACGAACCCCCTCAGCTATCTGATGGGGCCTCGCCACCGGTGGAAGAAGGTCTCCCGGGCCGGCCCCGAGCCGCATGGGCACACCGGTCAGCAGCGTGCCGACGTCGATCGTGTCCTGGGGTTCGAGGACGGTGAACCCGTTGCCGCTCAGGAAGATCTCGCGCAACGGCTCGCCGAGCCGTACGAAGAACCATCCGACCACTAGACCCGCTCTAGGCGCTGACCAGGGCCGCAGTGCCTTACGAGGCCGCCGTGCTGTCGTCGCGAGCGAACAGATCGGAGCGATCGGACGCGGATTGCGCTGTCTGTTGTCCCGGCGGGGGTTCAGGGGAGCTCTCGTGCTGGTCGAGAGCCGCCAGGAGGCCGGCCACCGTCAGGCCCGAGTCGGCCGGGTGTCGAAGGATGGTCCCGGGTTGGATGTGGTAAAGGTTCGTGCGCCCTCGCCGGGTGCGGTCCAGATAGCCGTCCTGCTCCAGATCGGAAATGATCTTCTGGACTGCCCGCTCGGTGAGCCGGCACCGTGCGGCGATGTCGCGGATGCGCGTGCCTTGCGCCCCGGAGGCGATCGCGGCGAGGACTCGTGCGTGGTTGGTCAGAAAGGTCCAGCCGCTGTGTCCCTCGGGTACCTCAGTCATCCCCCCAGACTAGGCCTTCTCATTCACGCATTCAAAAGGGCGAAAGAAAGTTCATGTATCTCTTGACGTGTAACCAGGTCGCGGGTGAACCTGTATGCCATGCGAGAACATCCGCTTTCTCCCCCTGAGGGAAGCGGGGACAAAGCCGCCCACGGCGTACTGGCCTGCGGCGCCAGGTTGGGAGGCGCGTCGCCCCTCCTCGAGACCGCCGCGTATCCCGCCGGCTCACGGACGCTGGTCGTCGTCGCCGGTGAGATCGACATCGATACCGCGCAACCACTGCAACACAGCCTGTACGTCGCCCTGACCCAGGCGCGCCAGGGACTGGACCTCAACCTCGCGCGAGTCGACTTCTGCGACTGTTCCGGCCTCCGGGTCCTGTTGCACCTCCGGAGCCTTGCTCTCGCCCAGGGCAAGACGGTCCATATCGGCGCTGCTGGACACGCGGTCAAACGGCTGCTCATACTCACCGGCACGGCACCCCAGTTCGCACCCTCGAACAGGGCCGGTCCTCACCTGGACGGGAAGCACGAGAAGGACCTGCGCGCCGAGGTCATCGACCTGAAACGGGCGATGCGGAGCCGGCCGGTCATAGACCTCGCCCGCGGAGTCCTGATGGCCTCGTTCAGGTTGAATGACGAAGACGCCTGGAGCATCCTCGTCGAGGTGTCCCAGCGCAGCAACACCAAACTTCGCCTCATCGCCGAGGAGTTGGTCGCGGCAGTCACCGGCGATCCACTGCCCGACCACCTGCAGCAACAGATTTCCGCAGCGGCCGCCCAGATCTGCGACGACCCGCAATCACGCTGTAACCACCTGCGCCCCGACTGGGTCCCGCCCGCCGCCAGAGCCGCGTCCCTGGACAACCGCAGACCATCGGCGTGACCGCTCCCCGTTCAGCGTGCCTGGCGATCATCGTGCCCTCGGCTACCGCGTGACCGATGCGAATTCCGCACGCGCTGGTCCCGTACGCACGCGCAGACCCATACGACGGCCACAGCGACGGTGACGGCCTGGCCGAGCCCGTTCAGCGCCTGCGCGGCCTGCGGCGGCAGACCCTGGGACTGGAGCCAGGCGGCGATGTCCGAGGCCGCCTTGTTGCCCGTCGACGGTATGGGTGGTGCGTCTGGCCGACGCCCCCTCGATCGCGGGGTCCGAGGCCAACGGCGCGACCGTCGCCTCGGGCAGGGAGATGCGCAGGCCGTGAAGGACCCAACTGAAGGATAGGACGTCATGGTCTTGTCTTTCAGAACGTCGGCTTCCGCCAGGGCCCAGGGACCGTGGCAGATCGCGGCGATCGGGCGACCCGATGCCGCGAACGCCCGGATCGCGTCAAGGGCCTTGGGCTGCAGGCGTAGCCGTCCCCGCTCCCCGGCAAGACCCAATCGGCGAACCGGCCGAGCGGCGCCGCCGGGGCCTCAGGTGGGGTCAATCCTGGCTTCTTCCCTCGCCGCACGTGCTTCGGAGTGGCGCCCCACCTTCGCCAGCAGGACCGCCAGGTTGCCCAGCGCCATGGCGAGGTCGGCAGTGTGGGCATCCGGCTGGCTCTCCACCAGCCCGCGCCGCAACCCCACGCACTCCCGCATCACTGCCAGCGCCTCCCGGTTCCGCCCCACCGCCGACAGCCAGGCCGCACGAATGTTCAAGGCCTTAGCGAGGCTGGAAGTGTGGGCATCCGGATCGCACTCCACCAGCCCCCGCCACAACCCCACGCCTTCCTCCGCTTCCGCCAGCGCCTCACGGTGCCGCCCCATTTCTCCTAGCGGGACGGCAAGGTTGCTCAAGGCTGTGGCGAGGTCGGCGGTGTAAGCATCTGGGCCTCTGTCCACCAGCGCCCGCCACAACCTCACGGTCTCCTCCGCCTGCGCCAGTGCCTCGCGGTGCCGCCCCACTTCTCCCAGCAGGACCGCAAGGTTGTCCAAGGCCGTAGCGAGGCTGGAAGTGTGGGCATCCGGATCGCACTCCACCAGCCCTCGCCACAACCCCACGCTTTCCTGCATCATTGCCAGCGCCTCAGGGTGCCGCCCCACTTCCCCCAGCTGATCCGCAAGGTTGCTCAAGGCGTTGGCGAGCTCGGCAGTGTGGGCATCCGGCTGGCGCTTCACCAGCCCGCGCCACAACCCCACGCTCTCCCTCGCCACCGCCACTGCCTCCCAGTGCCGCCCCACGTCCCCCAGCTGGGCCGCAAGGTTGTTCAAGGCCATGGCGAGACGGGAAGTGTGGGCATCCGGGTTCTTGTCCATCAGTCCCCGCCACAACCTCACGGCCTCCTCCGCCTCCGCCACGGCCTCTCGGTGCCGCCCCACCTTGCACAGCAGACCCGCAAGGTTGCTCAGGTTCCCGGCGAGGTCGGCAGTGTGGGCATCTGGATCGCACTCCATCAGCCCTCGCCACAACCCCACGCTCTCCTCTGCCAATGCCAGCGCCTCCCGGTGCTGCTCCACCTCCCCCCGCCGACTTGCAAGGTTGCCCAAGGCTGTGGCGAGACGGGAAGTGTGGGCATCTGGATCGCGCTCCATCAGCGCGCGCCACAACCCCACGGCCTCCTCTGCCACGGCCAGTGCCTCCCGGTGCCGCCCAACCTCCCCCAGCTGGGCTGCCAGGTTGTTCAAGGCTGTGGCGAGGTCGGCAGTGTGGGCATCCGGGTTGCGCTCCATCAGCCCCCGCGACAACCCCACGGCCTCCTCCGCTACCGCCACCGCCTCCGGAAACCGCCCCACCGCCGACAGCCGAAGCGTGAGCTGGCGGAGCGCGTCGGCGTGTTCCTTGTTGCCGGTGGCCTTGTGGTCGGCCGCCTGAGCGAGAGTGAGAGCGGTGTGGGCGAGGGCGATCGTGGCCAACGGGATGGAAGCTTCGAGTGCGCGAAGTGCGGTGTAGCCGAGGTCCGCCGCCGGAAGGGTGCGGGCGATGGCGTCATCGATCGGCCCGTGTCCTGCCCGGGCGACATCCAGCGCGATCGGAAGCAGCGCCTCGGGCCGGGTCACGATGGCCTCGGTGAGGGCGAGTGCGGCTGCTGGCGAGTGCTGGGCTGCACGGGAGAGGCGCGTAAGCAGCCGCAGAGCTCGGGCGTTGTCAGTGGTGGTCAAGCCGGGTGTGTCCTCTAGGGCAGGAGCGCGGCGGCGGCAAGGGCAGCGGGCAGGGCAGGCTGGGTGGCGGTGACGGTGGCGGCGTAGCGTTCGGCGAGGCGGGCGGGCAGGTGGGGGTCGAGCCATTCGCCGCCGCGTTGGGGGTAGAGCTGGCGGATGAAGCGGGCAAGTTCGTCGCGCTGCTCGTCGCCGGTGGTGGTCAGGCCGGGCAGGTGGCGCAGGCGGCGGGAGAACTGGGCGCGGTCGTCGGCGCCGATGAGGACCGCGGCGGTGAGGGCGGCCTGCAGGACGGGCAGCGGCCAGGGAATGTTCCAGGCGGTGGCGTTGGCCTGCCACCAGGCTTCTTCGGTGGTGAACAGGCGCTGCAGGGCGGTGTCGAGGGAGAGGGTGCCGGTCAGCTGGTGGTGGGCGGCGCTGGCGGCAGCAGCATGGAGTTCGGCGACCGGGGTGGCGGTGGTGACACCGGTGAGGGTCACGACGGGGCGTGGCCGGTCGAAGTGGCGGGCGTAATGCCCCAGGGCGGCGTGAAAGAGCTGCTGCTGGTCAGCTTCGGTGGCGCCCCAGGGCCCCAGATGGGTGTGGCCGGGCGGGCGCAGCCGGGCGTCGACGACTGGGTCAAGACCTTCGCGCAGTTGTCCCCACCAGCCGGTGTAGTCCCGGGCAGTCAAAAGGACCCGCAGACGGGTACCCGGTTCGGCGCGGACCAGGGCGGTGAGCATGGCGGCCACATCGCCGTGGTCGGGCTGGGTGTCGGCGTCGTCAACCAGCAGGAGCACCGGCGCGTCCTGGACAAGTGCTGCGGTGACCGCGTCGGCGGCACGGTCCCGCCGGACCCAGCCGCACCGCCAACCCTGGGCCTCGAGACGGCGCTGCGCCTCCAGCAACAGCCGCGTCTTGCCACTGCCCGGGCCGCCGCTGACCCGCCACACCCGCAGATCGCTGGTCTGGCCGCACCAGTGCACCACCGCGGTCGCGTCCGCGGTGCGCAGCGGGGAGAACGGGACCACCTGACGGTCGGGGTTCAACGCTGCCAGCACACTGTCCGACGCGGCCGCACCGTCCGCCGCGCCGTGTTCCGCCGGACCGGGGGTGACCGCCGCCTCCCACGCGGCCCGGCGCTGCTGTGCCTCCTGCCGCTGCTCCCACCACAGCGCCCCGCCACCGGCGAGCGCCCCTGAGCCCAGGCCCATCAGACCGGCTGGCAACGGCCTCACGAAGTTTGCCAGCGCCCCCACCGCCGCTGCCACACCTCCCACACCGACCGCGATCCCGCCGGCCACCAGACGGGCGTGTTTCCGCCCCCGTGCCAACACCCCAACCCACTCCCCGTCGAAGCCCGCAGCGGCCCACGCTGCCACGGTAAACCCCTGAATCGCCGGATAGTTACCCGTACCAGACCACGGATGCACCTCACCGGCACACCACCACCCCACGCGCCCAGGCGCCCGGGGAGAGAACCAGGACGTGGCCAAGTCCTGCACAGGGCCCCCGGCCCCCTGACGTGTTCGCCGGTGTTCATCTTCGTCCCGGCGACCTCCGGCGCACACCGTTTCCACGACCTTCGACCACGTCAACATCCCACCGTGTAGAGGGAGTCTGCCGTGGCCGTTGCAGTCGTCCTCCTGGTCACCGCTCTCATTCCGGCACCGGCACCCAGTGTGCTACCGGGTCCATTCGCAGTGCACCGGGCTTCAGCCCGGTGGTGAAGCGAATCTGACGAGGAGACGCCCAGTGTCTACCAGTGCGGATGTTCTGCATGTCAGCCATAGGCCAAGTCTCGTACGATCACGGTGTGCAGCTTCGGTACAGCTTCCGCTTGTACCCGACGGCTGGTCAGCGCACGGCGTTGGCAAGGGCGTTCGGGTGTGCGCGGGTGGTCTACAACGACGCTCTGCGGGCGCGGGAGAGGGCCCGCAGCGAAGGCAGGCCGTTCCCGAAGACCGGCGACCTGTCGAAGACGTTGATTACCGAGGCCAAGCAGACGCCGGAGCGTGCCTGGCTCGGCGAGGTGTCGGCGGTCGTTCTCCAGCAGTCCCTGCGTGACCTGGACGCCGCGTACAAGAACTTCTTCGACGCACTGAAGGGCAAGCGCCCGCGCATGGGCGCGCCCCGGTACAAGTCCCGCAAGGACACCCGGCAGGCCGTCCGCTTCACCGCGAACGCGGCCTGGCGGATCACGGTCGGCGGGAAGCTGCGGCTGCCGAAGATCGGCGACGTTCCCGTGCGCTGGTCCCGCGCACTGCCGTCCACCCCGTCCACCGTGACCGTGGTCAAGGACGCGGCCGGGCGGTACTTCGCGAGCTTCGTCATCGAGACGGACGCCTCACAGGTGCTGCGGGAGACCACTTTCGAGGTCGGGATCGACCTCGGCCTCAGTCACTTCGCGATCCTCTCCGACGGCACGAAGATCAACAGCCCTCGCTTCCTGCGCCGGGCGGAGAAGAAGCTCAAGCGGGAACAGCAGCGCCTGTCCCGCAAGGTCAAGGGATCCAGCAACCGGGCCAAAGCCAGGGTGAAGGTCGCCCGCGCTCACGCGCGGGTGGCCGACGCGCGCCGCGAGTTCCACCACCAGCTCTCCACGAAGCTGATCCGCGAGAACCAAGCGGTCGCCGTGGAGGACCTGGCGGTCAAGGGACTCGCCCGCACCCGCCTGGCCAAGTCCGTCCACGACGCCGGCTGGTCGGCGTTCGTGAGCATGCTGGAGTACAAGGCCGCCCGGTACGGGCGGCAGTTCCACCGGATCGACCGCTTCGAGCCGACCTCCCAGGTGTGCTCCGTGTGCGGCGTGAAGGACGGCCCCAAGCCCCTCCACGTCCGTGAATGGACATGCGGAGCGTGCGGGACCGTCCTGGACCGGGACATCAACGCGGCGGTCAACGTCGCCAAGGCCGCCGGACTGGCGGCAACAGCCTGTGGAGCGCAGGTAAGACGGGCACCCGTGCCCGCACAGCGCAGCGAAGCAGGAACCCACCCGAAGCAACCCACACGCCCTGTGCGGGAGCAGGCGGGAATCCCGGGCCCTGAGGCCCGGGAGGATGTCAATACACGACCGGTGACGACGCCTGCTACCACGGCGCGATGACCAGCTTCCCGTTCGCCGCGTTCATGGGCGACCAGGAGCGCACCTACCGGGCCGGACAGCGCGGCGCCGAGGAGTGGTACGGCGGAGCCCTGCGGCCCGCCGCGCCGCGCGACGCCGACGGCGAGCTGATGCTGAGCGCCGAGCGGCAGGGCGACCTGATCGGCTTCCAGAACGCGCTCTGGGTCGACGGTTCCGGCGACCACTGGACCTACGGCGGATCGTTCGGCGACCTCGGCAGACTGGTGCTGAAGCGCAACGGTGAGCAGATCGCCACCCGCGTCGACCCGTACGGCGTGTTCAAGGTGCCGGACGTGGACTCCGCGTACGAACTCACCCAGGTCCTGGAGAAGATCCCCTCCGCGGACCGGAACTGGCTGCGCTCCACCGCCGCCACCACCACGTGGAGCTTCCGTTCCCACCGGGAGCCGGACGTCTACTCGCGCGGCCTGCCGATCCTCTCCCCGGCGTACGACCTGCCGGTGGACGGGATGAACACCCTGCCCGCGCAGAGCGGCATCAGGGTCGGCCTGTCGGTCGAGGGCCACGCCGGGTACACCCCGGGCGCGATCACGGCGGCCTCGCTGTCCTACTCCTACGACGGCGGCACCACCTGGACCGAGGCGCCGACCGAGTGGCGGGGCGGCAGGTGGACGGCCGTGCTCGATCACACCGGCGCCACCGGCAAGCAGGTCATGACGAAGGCCACCTTCACCGACGCCAAGGGCAACGCGGTCACCCAGACCATCACCCGCGCCTACGACGTCCGCTGACCGACCGGTCCGGCCGGGCGGCCTCGCGCAAGAGGCTGACCGGCCGGACCGGACGCCGTACAGGAGGAGGGCGGAAACCCAGGACCGATTGGGGAGCCGTGGCCCGTCACAGAGGCAGGGGGTCGGTGTCGCAGTTGGCGCGTCTGTTTTCCCGGAGCTGGACGGTGGCCGGGTGCGGGGTGCCCGAGGAGGGCTGGTGGCGGGTGCGGTCGAGGACGTGCTCCATACGCTCCAGGGTGTCCTCGCGCAGTGCGCGTCCCTCTGCATCGGCTCCCGTGCGGATGAGGTCCAGTGCCAGGTTCCCGGCGCATGCCAGCGTGGTCGGGTGGTCCTCGCCGAGGTTGGTTCGGCATAGTTCCAGCGTGGCCCTGCCGCGCTGATGGGCGTGGTCGTGGCTGCCGAGCGCGGCCAGGTCGCTGGCCAGGTTGATGGCACAGGCGAGGGCGATCGGATGGCCCTCGCCGAGTTGTTCGGAGAGAGCGGCGAGAGCCGCCTCGTCCAGGAGATGTGCTTCCTCGGCCAGGCCGAGCAGCCTCAGGGTGACGGCGAGGTCGATGTCCGCGGACAGGACGTGTGGGTGGAGCGGGCCGTAGACCTGCCGGTATCCCTCACAGACTTCGACGCCGCGGGAGCGGGCTGCCTCCAGGTCGCCGCTCTGGCGCAGCGCGACCGAAAGGGTCAGCGCTGCGTCCAGCGAGCGGGGATGCGCCCTGGGGTAGCGGCACACGAGCAGGGTGTGCGCGTCGGTTGCCAGTTCGAGCGAACGCGCATAGTCGCCCTCCCTGCGGCAGGACTCGCTGAGCTGGCGCACCGCTTCGATCGTGGACGGGTCGTCGGACCCGAACGCCGCCTGGAACGCCTCGCACGTGGACTCGTGCAGCTTGCGTCCACCCGCGTAGTCGCCCGTCTCGCGCATGTCGGTGGCGAGACCGAGTCTGGTGATCAGGAGACGCAGGTCGTCCCCGCTGAGCAGACGGCGTTTCAGGTCGAGTGTGCGTTGGTCGAGTTGCAGGGCTTCACGGAAGGCACCGGTGTGGCGCAGGCTGACCGCGAGGTTGTGGGCGATGTCGAGCGTGACCGGGTCGTCCTCGCCGAAGACCTGGCGCGCCCGTTCATAGGCGATCCGGTCCAGTTCGGCGCCGGCCGCGAACCTGCCCTCGGCGCGGCGAACGGCGGCCTCGAACTGAAGAGCGCGGAGGGCATCTTCACGGGTGTCGTGACCGTCGGCGGGGGCGGTGCTTTCGTAGATCCGTGTGAGGTGGGCCGCCAGCCAGGCGGCTTCATCGAACCTACCTGCCGCCCAGGTCACGTTGCCCAGCCACAGTCCCATCAGAAGCGTCTGCTGGTCGTCCTCACCGAAGACATCGCGCCACACCTGCCAGGCTTGCCCGGAGAACTCGAGCGAGGGCTTGTGACCGCCCCAGTTGTAGAGGTACCGGGCGATGTTGTGTACCAGCTGGCGTACCCGGGGCTGGTCGGACTTGATGGCCTCTGAGGCGAGGACATGGCCGTGTAGCTCCGCGTACCGGGGCCAGCTCGACGGGTCCGCGGGAACGCTAGGGTCGGAGGCGGCCAGCAGGGTATGGGCGCCTTGACGCATACAGGAGCGTTGCTCTGGGGACATGCGGTTCTGCAGGACGAGTTGCACCAGGCGGTGCATTTGAAGGGAGTTCGTGCGGTGGTCTAGGCGTGCGAACGAGTAGCGGTTGGCCTCTCGGAGGGCGCGCGCCAGACGCGCTGGGTCTCTCAACGCCCGATCCAGATCTGGAGTGATTGTGCTTTCTCCGAGGCCGGAGAAAATCGATCGGGAGATGGGCTCGGGGGCGAAGTAGGAGCACATCTGAAGCAGTTGCAGCGTGACCGGGTTGTGGATCTGCAGGTGGTCCAGAGAGACGTGCCATGCGGCTGCGATGTGCAGCGGGTAGTCCGGCGGCTGGGTGCTTTCGAGCAGTTCCACCCGCTTGCTCTCGATCAGGTCCAGATATGCGGAGGTGGGCATGCCGGTCTCGGCCCGCCAGGCGGCGGCCTGTTCCAGAGCCAGGGGCAGGTCGCCCAGCGCCGCGGCGAGCGCGTCGGCTTCGTCGTCCTCCAGCGGCGGATCCGAGCGACGGAGGAGTTCCCTGCTCTCCTCACGCGAGAACACGTCTACCTCGAGCGAAGATGCGACCCACTGCCAGCCGGGGTTGCGGGAGGTGACGAGGATCCTTCCGGGTCCGTCCGAAGGAAAGTACTGGCGGACCTGATCCGGGCTTTCGGCGTTGTCGAAGATCAGCAGCCAATTGCTGTACGGCCGTCCCGTGCGCAGTGCCTCCAGGACCGCGGGAACCGCGATGTCGACCTCGGTCGAGGTGCCCAGCCAGAGCTGCTGGGCCAGCTCCATCAGAGCCTGGGCGATCTGTTCAGGGCGCTCCGCGGGGATCCACCAGACGACCTCGTAGTCTCTGTGGTGGCGGTACGCGTACTCGATGGCGAGCTGCGTCTTGCCGACGCCCCCCATATTTTGCAGTGCGTGGGGCAGCACTGCCGTCGTGCCTTGTACCAGACGGTGGTCGAGCAGCTCCAACAGGTCCGTCCGGCCGGTGAACTCGGAGTTGCGTTGCGGCACGCTCCCCCAAATATGTGGCTGGACGGCGGGCCTCGGCCTCATAGGCCTGTGCTGGGCTCCGTTCGTGGTGCCACGCCGGGCCGGGATCCCCATCTGCCGGCGGGCGGCTGACATCCGCGCCCGGTGTGTCGCCAGCTCTTCATCGGCCGCTTCGAGAACGAGCTCGTACTCCCACAGACGAGGCTGCAGAGGTAGCCGGAGGTACTTGTCACCGTGCGAAAGGGCGGCCATCGGCGGGCAGCCTGCTGCCGAGGAGACAGTAGGCCGGCTGATGGCTTCTATGACCAGAAGGTATTGCGCAGCCCGCTGTTCAGCAATGAGGCGGAGTTCCTCGGCTTCCGTGCGTTCCCTCCGCGCCTCGTCCAAACGATCATTTGTCAGGTTGAGCAGTGCTGTGGTCTTGGCCAGCTCATCCTGCATCCCTTGGAAAGCCTCCCCCCGGCGTCCACGTTCCAGCTCCTTGCAGCGTTGATCGAGAGAGCTGACCATCCCCAAGAGCATGGAGACAAGGCGGCTGGTTCCGTGCAGGGCGTCCTTCGCGGCGATCTCGCCCTGGCGCGCATCGTCAAGCCGCAACTGCAGTTCGAGGGCAGTGCCTGTGGGCTTTTGGGCGGCTCCGACGGACCGGGCGCGAGCCGCAGCCTCAGCAGCCTCCAGCAGTTCCGTGCCCTTTTGTAGCTGTAGCTGTCGAAGCTGGGGGCTCTTGATCAAGGCCGTGAGGAGATCCTGAAGGAGGTAGCTGGGGATCAACTTGGTGCCCTTGCGGTACTCGCTCCACTGGTTGCGGCCGTAGCGGAATTGAGCCGCCAGCTCGCGAGTTGTCCTGCCCTTCGTGACCCCACGAAGCCAGTGAGCGAGAGCATCCGCTTCCTGCGTGCCGCCGTTCAGCGGGCTGACCGGCTTGTCCGCACCCCGTCCTGGCATCTACCCCCCTGTCCGCAGGTGTCCGTGCTGTCCGCGACCTTCCTCGTGACGACCTGCGCTAACGCCGTATCGAGTGACGGACAATCAGACCATTCCCTCACGCTGGCCTTCCACCCGTTCGGCACTTCTGGAAGGCGTCCGTGATGCGCAGCCCCACCCGCAGCAAGCTCGATCTGATCGTCTTCGTCGCTGTCCTTGGTGCTGGCGCGCTCTTTCTCGCCCTCGGCGTCTCCGCCAATGCCCTTGCTACGGTGTGCGTCGCTCTTTCCGGCTTGTATGGCGCATGGACCGGTACCCACTCCTCCGCAGCCCGGCGCCAGCACGAACGGATTCAGACAGTCGAGCAGGACGGATCTGACCGGGTGTCGAGGACGGATGCCGCGGACCAGTGAGCCATCGGTATACCCGGCCGATCAGTTCGGTCTTCATCTTCCCCCTGACAAGGGGGCCGGGAGTGTCCAATCAATGGCGGATCTGCTGATCAAGGGAGAGACGCCAAGTGAGCGAGACGATCGGGAACGAGTCCGTGGACCAGTCGGCTGGTGGTGTGATGCCGTCGGCCGCCTCGGACGAGCAGCTCGTCGCGATGCTGGTGGATCGGGCACGGAGCGAGGGGCTGCAACTGACGGGCGAGGACGGGTTGTTGCAGCTGCTGACCCAAGCGGGTGCTGGAGTCGGCCCTGGAAGGCGAGATCACTGACCACGTCGGCTACAAGAAGCACGACCCGGCCGGGAAGAACAACGGCAACAGCCGCAACGGCACGCGGTCCAAGACTGTGCTGACCGACGTCGGGCCGGTCGAGGTGAAGGTGCCGGTCCGAGCTCGTCGGCGCAGACGCCGTCGCGCCATTCGCCTACGCCAAACGCCCTCTCAGAGCGCCGTCAGGTCGCGGCTCTGTGGTCGGGTGAGCTGGGCGGTCAGGAGGTGGGCGTCGAGCGCGGAGATGTCGGCGGTGCGGGAGGCCCGGGAGAAGCCGGTGAGCATGCGCTTGGTCATGACGAGACTCTCGGGGGGGCGTCTGACGAGCGGTCTGGTCCATGCGGCGACGGTTCTGTCGAGCTGGTCGAGGGGGGCGACTTTGTGGAGGAGGCCGAGCCGGTGGGCGGTTGCCGCGTCGAACACCTCGCAGGTGAGCATGAGTTCGCGGATCCTCGCAACACCGGCCTCGGAGACGAGCCGTCCCATGGCCCCTCCCCAGGCCGGGGGGAGACCGAGGCCGACCTCCGGCATACGGAACCGGCAGGTGTCGGCACCGACGCGCAGGTCGCAGTACGCGGCGAGGGCGAGACCGGCTCCGACGACCTTGCCGTGCAGCCGGGCGACGGTGACGGCGTGGGTGTTCTCCAGGGCCTGGCAGAGGCGTTGGGCCTTGTCTGCGATCCGGCGCATGGTGGCGCCGGTCCGGTCCGCGTCGAGTGCGGCCAGGTATTCCGTGCGGTCGGCTCCAAGGCAGAAGTCCTCGCCCGCGGAGGAGAGGACCACGACGCGGATGTCGGGCCGTTCGTGGAGCTGGTCGAGCAGCGCTGTCAGGTTGTCGAGGGCGGCGACGCTCAGTGTGTCGTCCAGGTGCGAGGGGTTCAGGCGGACGTGGAGGACGGGTCCGTCCTGCTCGGTGCCGATGGAGCCGGGGGAGTGCTCAGCGAGGGCGGGGAGTATGTCGTTCATGCGAGGGCGACGTCCAGGTTCAGCAGACGCCGGAAGGCGACACGGGGTGCCCTCAGGGGGCGCCGTACGAGGGTGAGGCGCGGCAGGCGTCTGACGAGTTGACGGAGAAGGGTCTGGGCCTCGAGGCGGGCCAGCGGGGCGCCGAGGCAGTAGTGGATGCCTCCGCTGAAGGCGAGGTGGGCGGGTTTGCGGTGGGGGTCGAACCGGTCGGGGTAGGGGTGTTTGGCCGGGTCCCGGTGGGCCGCTCCCACCATCAGGTGGACCATGTCGTTCGCGTGGATCTCGACACCGTCCAGAAGGCAGTCCTGCGCCGCGATCCGGCTGATCACATGCGTGGGCGAGTCGTAGCGCAGTGCCTCCTCGACGAACGCCGGGACGATGTCCGGGTTCGCGGCGACCATGTCCCACCGCTCGGGATGTTCGAGGAGCAGGAGCGTCATGGTCGACAGGAGGGTGGAGGTCGTCTCCAGCGCTGCCAGCAGGATGAACAGAACCAGCAGGTAGACGGCTTCGTCCGCCTTCTCCTGGTCCGGCTCGATGGTGTCCCAGGTGCTGATCCACCGGGAGACGGGGTCCTCGCCCGGATGGCGGCGTCGGTGACGCACCACCTCGGTGAGGTAGGAGCGCAGTTCGGCCATGGCCGCGTCGGACCGCGCCAACTGGCTTGCGGAGGGCAGCAGTTCCTGGGTGAAGACCTGGTCGTGGGTCAGTTCACGCAGCCGCGGCCAGTCCGCGGGCGGCAGGCCCAACCACTCGCCGATGGCTGCGATCGGCAGCTCCTCGCTGACCAGGGCGGCGAAGTCGGCCTCGCCGTCGTGCAGTTGCACCTCCAGGGTGTCGATGAGTGTGTCGGTCACCCGGCTCACCGTCCGCCCGATCTGTTCGATGATGCCGCGGTCGAAGCTGCCGGCCGCTCGCCGCACCCTGGTGTGTTCCGGCGGATTGAGCGCCGGCAGGGTGCGGCCTATCTCGCGTGAGGAGAACGCGCTCCAACGGGTGCGCGGGCCCTGGCTCTCGCGCCAGTTCCTGTCTGGCTCACGCCAGTTGGGGCTGCGCAGGATCTGGTCGCAGGTGACGAAGCTGGTGACGAGGAAGCCTCCCCAGGGTGCGGGGCTGACTCCGCCTCTCGACCGGAGTTTCGTGTAGATCGGAAAGGGGTCGGCTTGGCCCTCTGCGGTCCGCAGGCGGGAGAAGAGGGTGACGGCTGTCCGACGGTCGGTGGACGGTGTCGTGGCAGACCCCACGGTGACGGCTCCTTTCTGAGCAAACGCCGCCATGCATACCCGCGGGATGATTGAAGCATCCGATAACACTGTGTTCTCGTAGGGTTACCTGCGTCACTCGCCTCGCGTCCATGCCAGGAAGCGGCTGAAGAGTCCCCCCTTGTGCTGGGGCGCGGCGTGCGCTGCAGGGCGGGAGGCCGGGGCGCCGGAGGGCTGGGGGGCCGACGCGGACGTCTGCGCCGCCTGGGCGGGCAGGGAGTGCGCCTGCTGCGTGGCGGCGGAGGGGAGCGTGCGCGGGGTGAAACGGATCGGGACGGTCACCAGGGAACGCATCCAGGGCGCAGGCACCCAGGAGAGGTCTTTGAAGGGGATGCGCAGCTCGACGTCGGGAAGGCGGTTGAGTAGGGACTCCACGGCGGTGACCGCGATCATGAATGCCGGGTCCTTGGCGGGGCAGGCGTGCGGTCCGGCGCCGAAGGCCAGATGGGCCTTGCCGCTCAGCTGCTCGCGGTGCTCGGTCAGCTTCGGGTCGGTGTTGGCGGCGGCGAAGGAGATGAGGACCGGGTCGTTGGCGTGGAGTGTCCTGCCGCCCAGCTCGACGTCGTGCGTCGGGTAGTGGGCCGCGTAGTTGGCGATCGGCGCGTAGTTCCACAGCGTCTGGAGGACGGCGTCCTCGACGGGCAGACCCGCCTGCCAGTCCTCTCCCAGGTACAGCGCGCTGCTGGTGCCGATGGCCGCCGCCAGGGGCGCGGTGCCGCCGGAGAGGAGGGTGACGAGCTGGTGCAGGACCTCCTCGTCCGTCAGACCCGCGGGGTGCTTCATCAGACGGGTCGTCAGATCCTCGCCCGGCTGCCGGTGTTTGAGGGCGATCAGTTCGGCGAGCGCGCCGCCCAGGACCTCGTCCGCGCCGGGAGTGCCCTCGAAGATGCCGCTGATGCCGACGATGATGCGGTCACCGATCTCGGGCGGGCAGCCGAACAGGTCGCTGAAGACCAGCAGCGGGAGCGGCTGGGCGTAGTCCGCCATCAGGTCGGCCTGGCCGCGGATTTCGGAACTGAACCGGCTGATGAGGTAGTCGGCGGACTGCTGCACCCGGCGGATGAGCTGGAGTTCGTTGACGGTGGCCAGACTGTCGGTGACGGCCTGACGGAGCCGGGCGTGGGCTGCACCGTCGCTGAACAGGGCGTTGGGCCGGTAGCCCATCATCGGCAGCGCCGGGCTGTCCGCCGGGACGCGCTCCTCGTTCAGCGCGTTCCAGCGGCGGGAGTCGCGGACGAACCAGGCCGGGTTCTGCAGGATGTACAGGCTCGCGTCGTAACTGGTGACCAGCTCGACCTCGACGCCCGGTGCGATGTCGACGGGGGCACTGGGGCCGGCCGCGCGCAGTTGGGCGTAATGGGCCGCGGGATCGGAGCCGAACTCCGGGCCGAAGAGCTGGACGTTCCCGTGCGCGGGGCAACCAGGCGGTATGCCGGGCGTGTTGAGGGGCTGCTGCATGGGGTGTCTCCTAGCCGAGGACTGACATGAGGTGGGTGACGAGGGCGATGAGTGCCTGCGCGGAGGACCGCTCGTCACGGACGTCGCAGTGCACGATGGGTGTCTCCTCGGAGAGGTTGAGCGCCTCGCGTACTTCGTCGAGCGGGTAGTCGGGCGTGTTGTCGAAGCGGTTGACACCGACGGCGTATGTCAGGCCGAACCGCTCGACGAGGTCCAGGATGGCGAAACTCTCGTGGAGCCGTGTGGGGTCGACCAGCAGCAGGGCCCCCAGCGCGCCGCGGGACAGCTCCTCCCACATCTCTTTGAAGCGTTCCTGCCCGGGAGTCCCGAAGAGGTAGAGGACGAGCTCCTCGTTGAGGGTGAGACGGCCGAAGTCCATGGCGACCGTGGTGGTCGTCTTGTCCGGGGTCCCCGACAGGTCGTCGAAACCCTCGCTGGCCTCGGTGATCTCCTCCTCGGTCTGCAGCGGCTCGATCTCGGAAATGCTGCCGATGCAGGTGGTCTTGCCCACCCCGAAGTGCCCGACGATGAGTATCTTCACGGAGTTGGAGACGGCTGGATCCAGATACACGAGTCACGCTCCGAATCGGGTTCGCAGGCCGTCGAGCACGGCGCCGAGCAGTTCGCGGTCGACGCGCTCGGCGCGGGGCACGGGTTTCCTCACGAGGATGAGGCCGTTCTCCTCCAACTGCGCGAGCAGGATGCGCACGATGCCGAGCGGCAGGTGTGTGTAGCCCGACACCTCGGCCACGGACAGGAACCCGTCGGCGATGAGGTCCAGCACCCTGCGGGCCTCGGGGGACAGCACGGGTGCTGCGCCCGGCGTGCTCTCGTGGGCGGTGACCAGGGCGGTGTGCTCGTACTCGTGGTCCGCGGGAAGCTTACGTCCTCCCGTGATCACGAACAGGGGGACTAAGGGCGCCGTCAGTTCCAGTTCGTCGTCCGGTCCGTCATGCATCGTCGGCCCTCTCTGCCTGGGGTGTCCGGTTCGCGAGCAGTGCGGGAACGACGTCCTCAAGACGTGCGGTGAACTCTTCGATGTCGCAGTCGTGATCGGCGGACGCGGCGAGGAACGCGCCGTCACCGGCGGCGATCAAGAAGATCCAGCCGTGCTGGAATTCGATGACCGTCTGACGCCACTCGGCGTCCTCCAGGCCACCCGCGAACTGCGAGGTGACACGGCTGTAGGCGTGGATGCCCATCATGGCCGCGGAGATCGTGTCCGCGAGGTCCTTGCTCATCCCGGACGTCGCGCCGCGCGGGAGACCGTCCGACCCGAGGAACACGGCGTGTCGGGCGCCGGGGACGTCGGCGATCGCCTGGTCCAGTCCGGCGAGCACGAACCCCGAGGATCCCGTCCCCTCGCGCAGAGCGGTGGTTTCGTCGCTTCTGGCCTCGCCCGTACTCACCCGCGGCGGCGATGTGAGGTTGTCACCCAGCCGGGCGACGAGCCGGTGCATACGAAACGAGATCTGCTGCAGGTCGACGTCGGGCTCCGCAGCGGCGGCCAGGTAGGCACCCTGCCCCGCGCCGATCAGGAAGATCCACCCGTGCGAGAACTCGATGACTGTCTGGTTCCACCGCCGCTCCTCGGCCGGCCCAGCGAAGTGCGCGGTGGCCCGGCTCAGCGACTGCATGCCGGCCATGGCGGCGGAGATGGTGTTGACGTCCTTCGGGGTCAGGCCGTCCGTGGACCCGCGGGGAATGCCGTCCGCGGACAGCACCACCGCGTGCCGCGCCCGGGGCACGTTGTCCACGATGTCCCGGACCATCCACGACATATCTGTGGTCATGCGTCTTCGGACCCTTCGGGCGAGGGAACTGCGAGGTCGCGGCCGGAGAGCGTGCCACGCTGGAGGGCACCGAGACCGCCGGAGCCACGGGCGGTCCGCCTGGGCGTCCGTGCCGCAGGGGTGTCGGCGTCGTCGGTGAGAGTCGCGACGGGCTCCTGACGGTCCGCCCTCTTCGGCAGGCCGTGCAGCGTGCGCGTCGCGGGCTGCTCCTCCCGGTTCTCGACCCGGCGGATTCGCGTGACGGGAACCTCCTTCGGGGTCGGCGGGGTCTCCTCCACGGTCCACAGCTCCTCGGGCAGCAGGACGACGGCCCGGACGCCGCCGTACCGGGAGACTCCGGTGACGTCCACTTTGAAGCCGTACTGACGGGCGATCAGGCCGACCACCGGGAAACCGAACTTCGGCTGGGTGCCCAGCTCCGACAGTCGCGGGACGGACTCACCGGACAGCAGCGTGGTTGCCTTCTGCCGGTCCTCGTCGCTCATGCTCACGCCGGCGTCGTCGATGACGATGCACAGGTTGCTCTGGACCCGCTGGAACGTCACCTCGATCGGTGCGTCGTGCTGCGAGAAACTGGCAGCGTTGTCAAGCAGTTCGGCGACGGTGAGCGCGACGGGCGCTACCGCGGACGCCTTCAGCGCGATGGCGCTCTGCTGCATGATCTGGACGCGGTGGAAGTTCCGGATCTGCCCCTGGGCGCTGCGTACCACGTCGTAGACGCTGGCGGGCTGGTTGCGGCGGCCGAGCGGCGCACCGCACATGACCGCAATGCCCTGGGCCTTACGGGCCATCTGCGCGTTGGCGTGGTTGACGTCCAGGAGGTCGGAGAGGACCGCGTGTCCGCCGTACTTGTGCTGGATGCTGTCCAGAAGCGTCGTCTGCTCGGCGGCGAGGCTCTGCAGGAAGCGGGCCGCGCCCTTGAGGACGGCTTTGGTGCTCTCCTCCGCCGACCGCTCGGCCTCCCGAATGACGGCGGCCTGTTCGTCGCTGAACCTCTGCAACTCCGCTCGTGAGCGACCGAGTTTGCCATCGGACTCGCTCAACTGCGCCGTGAGCGCCGCCTCGACCTGCTTCCTTCTGGCCCCGAGGGCCTTGTTACGGATGCCGAGGACCACGACTGCGCCGACGGCGAGCGCCGCTGCCGCAGCCAGACACCATATGAGCGTGTCTTGATTCATGGAAACCTTTCCTGGTGCGTGGCATGCAGGCATCACCAGATACACCCCGAAAGGACCCGCGACACATCCGCTAACTGCATGACCGCTGTTACACGAAGAGCAGGCCGACCTCGGACCACCACGCGAGCCGAGTTGATCAAGGTCGAAGACGCGGAAATGCTATCACTGCGGCATGGCTTCCAGATCGCGCCCCTTTGGTTGAAACCAACGCCAACATGGCTGCTGTGTAGGCTTCTTGATGCTTCTTCAGCCATTGACCCGGCCGGTTCCGGCTCATTGTTGCAGGCGTGCGGATCATGCATGGATCTCCGCACGCGTCGCGTGAAAACATCACTCGCCGGGGCCCGGCGAGGGGGAGTGGCACGCTCAGGTCGGCCTGCCGTCGCCCTCGGGCAGCCCGGTGGCCAGTACGTCGAAGGCGCCCCTCGATGCGCCGCCGGTGGTCCCTGCCGATCTCGGCGGGTCGTCGTCGGTCAGGCGTCGGCGTGCGGCCTCCGCGGCGACCGTCCGGTAGGCGGCCACAACGAGCGCGGCGGCTGGCAATCCACCGGAGTGGTGGACCTGCGGCCAGGTCGATGTCCGCACTCAACCCCACCCTGCTACCACCCTGCTACCATGCAAGTGTGAGTACCACGAAGAGGCAGACGCAGGTCCGGCTGGAAGAGGACGTGCTCGCGGCCGGCAAGGCCGCCGCAGCCGCCCGTCGGCTGGACTTCAACAAGTACGTGGAGCGGCTCATCATCGAGGACACCACCGGCGCCCGCGCCGCCGGCATGACGGCCGCCCAGCGGCTCATCGATGAGCACGGCACGTTCCTCGACGATCTGGAGCAGCAGCTCGACGCTCCGTACACTGATCCGCAGGCGGGCGCCACCGCGTGATCGTGCACGTCGACGAATCCTGGATCCTCGAGGTGGCGGAACGGGCTGGGCACCGCGACCCGGCCCCCGACGACTACGGCGTGCCCATCGCCGCCGTCGCCCGCCATCGCGGCGAACTCCTCGACTCACCCGTCTACGGCGGCGCCTACGCCCGCGCTGCTGCGCTTGTGCACAACCTGGGCCGCTGCCGCTGGCTGGAGCGTTCCAACCTCACCGTCGCCTGCGCCGTTGCCGTCATGTACCTCGAGGCCAGCAACATTCCCGTCAACCCTACCCGCGAACAGCTCACCGCCCTCGCCCACGAGTTGAACAATCCGCGCTCCACCGCCGCCCGGATCGCTTCCTTCCTGCGCACCTGGAAACCCTGAACCCGGGCCGGGTCGTGGTGGGGCCTTGACCAGGGCAAGGCCCCCCGGAACAGCGTCACCGGGCCGGGATCGGCTGAGTGAGGTTCACCGGGTTGCCGTCGGGGTCCTGGATGTGGGCGACGCGCTGTCCCCACGGCATGTCGTTGGGGCCGCCGCGGACCGAGCCGCCCAGCGCCTCCACCCGGCCGAGCGTCTCGTCGACGTCGTCGACACCGATGCTGAGCAGGATCCGCGACGCCGCCGCAGTCCCCGGGTTCGTCTTGGCCACCAGCCCGAGGTCGGTGTCGCCGATGCGCAAGCCGAGGTAGAAGGCCGGGCCTTCCACCGGTACCCGGAAGATCTCCTCAGCGCCGAACAATTTCGTATAGAAGCCGAGCAGAACGTCCTGGTCGGCAGTCACGATCACTGGCTGGATGGTGGACATGGCACCCCTGTCGAGAACGGTCGTGTCGCTGGGTAGACCGTTCGAGGACGGTGAACTCATCGGCAAAACCACCCCGCCGGACGATCTACACCTACAGCCGCGTCCTCGACGGAGACCGGTTCCTGGTATGGATCAGGTAGACCCCAGGCGGACGAGACCGGAAGACAAGACCCCGTGGACGATGAGCCAGCCCGAGCGACAGCCCTGGTCCGCGCTGAGTACCACCTCTTTCAGATCACGGACCCGCAAGGGCCCGTGGCCGACGACCTCGACGCAACCCGGAACGGGCTCGTATCCGCTGTCGGCGGCGTCATCGAGGTGGCAACCGGGGTGCATACCGGCAACGTCCGTGTCACGGTCGAGTTGTACTCCCAGCAGCCCGGCCCCGTTGCGGGCTGGGAAGAGGTCGCTGAGATGCCATGCCATTCCCCCTCCGGGGCGGTGCTGGTCACACTCATGACGGACGACCCCGCCGATCTCCCCTCTCTGGCATCCCGAGGCCCGGGCCCGTACCGGCTACGCGTCCACGCGCTCGGAAGGGACACGGTTGTTGACCAGACCACGGACGACGTCGTGGAGTCCTACCTGATCCAAAGCTGGCCCGCCGCCCACCAGGACGCCCTCCTGGTGAAAGCGACCGACGCCTACGGAGCCCAGGTACGAGCCCGACCGGCCGGCGACACCATCGTCATCGACCACGAGGACTCACTCGACACCCAGACCGGCCGGGAACGCGACATCCTGCGCCGGGCCGGACACGGCGACTATTCCTAACCTGCTCCTGCGGGCCTTCGGTTGGGGCAGCCTCGCACGGCTGCCCCAACCGAAGCCGACCACGCCTGACAGCAAGTGACGTGGCAGCCATCTGACGCGCCCGCAACGATTGCCGGCGTTCACGCATCCCCCTGCCTGTGCTGCGCCGCATTCCGCGCAGCACTGTTGCCGACACCGGCCGGTGTTGCATGCACGAGCTACCAGTCAGCCACGGGCCGCAGGGCCAGCGCCTCAGAGGTGCGTGCGTACTCCCACGAATACAGGTGGTAGGCCGCCTTGGGATCGTCGAGCGGGTGGTGCGACCGCAGCGCACAGATGAGCAGTTCGCTTTCTTCTACTCGGCCGGGCCACTCTTTTGAGCCCGACCCGCTGTCCACGCCGCGGTGCGGATTTCTCACCACAAGACCTGTGACCCACCCGCAGGCACACCGCTGGAGTGCGCGTGCTCCAACTCCAGCTCGCTGCGCGAGACGACGTAGCCGACGACTTCCAGTGGAACTCTCTCCTCGGGGCGGTGCCGAACGACTGCGGGACTGTCCAGCGGACGGAAGTAGCTGAACACGGCGGCATCGAACTGCTCGAAGCCTCATGGAGCCTTTCGCCGCGTAGGCGACCGCCCTTCACGGCCACACCTTTTCTCTTCGGCTGTCCGGGACGGGGAACTCCACTTCGAGGCGCAGGTGGGAAAACTGGGGCGCCAGGCTGATCCTTCTCGTGCCAGCATGCAGTACCACTGAGCGTAGGAGGGGGTCTCATGGCGAACGAGATGATCACAGTCTGTCTGCCGCCGGACGCCCACCAGGACCTGCATGCCGCGATCGAGGCGGCTATGGCCCCCTTCGACATGAACGGTGACCACGAGCCCTACCAAGGTGAATGGGACCAGTGGAGGCTTGGCCGGCCGGGTGAGGAGTTCGACGTGCTCCCCGGCCACGAAGCCGACCTCCGTCTCGTCCGAGCGCCGCGGGACGCCTCTGGGGAGCCCCATCACTGGACACGGGGGCAGTGCGACGGAGGCCCGCGCGGTCTGCTCGACTTCCAGGGCATGCGCACCCGCGCGGCGCAGTTGGCCGCAAGCCTTGACCCCTATCGCGCCAGCCAGACTCCGTACCGGCAGAGGCAGCCCGAGTGGGCAGTCCCCACGGATCACCTGCTCACCCTGGACGGAGCATGGATCTATGTCACGGTCGTTCCCCAGTCCGGGACGAATTTTCCGGACTTCGCCAACACATACCTGGACGACCTGGCACCCGACATCATGATCGTCCGTCTCCGCATTCACTGTTGACGGACAGTCACGGATGGGTGCGGCTCGTTTCGAGGGATCGGCTGGCCTGGGAAGATGTGGATGCCACCGGCCCATCGGCGATGCAAGAGGGTGCCCGGCCATGGGTGCGAAGCCGATCGCCAGGCTCTATTCCATGGCCAATGCTTTCGGATTCATCGCCCCTGCGGTGCCGTCCTCTTCCCGCGACAGGACGTAGTCGTGATGGCGGACTTACGCGCGTCGCTGCACTTTCAGGCTCCTGAGTGCTTGAGCCGCCGGGCTCGGTCCTTTGTCGAGGCGCACCGGCGAGGCATTGAGCGAGCAGCTACGTTTGTTGACAGACAGTGTTGCAACGACCGGTTGAGTTCAGGCAATACACATCGTTCGCGCTCGCCGAGCACCTCGACCGGGCAGGCATCGCCGCATCGATCGGATCAGTCGGCGATGCTTACGACAATGCCCTGATGGAGTCGACGATCGGGCTGTTCAAGACTGAGTTGATCAAGCCTCGGTGACCCTGGAAGACGCTCTCCGAGGTCGAACTGGCCACCGCCGAGTGGGTCGACTGGTATTGCCACCGCCGACTGCACGGTGAAATAGGGCACATCCAGCCCGCCGAATACGAGACCACCTACTACCGCGAGACCACGAAACCCCAGGTCGCAGTCACAACTTAGAGTCTCGATCAAACCCGGAACGGTTCACACCGCCCTCACACAGTCCCACCTCGACATCTGGCTTACCCAGGCCAAGACCTCCCAACGGCGCGCAAATGCCGCCTTCATCCGGTGGACGAACAAGCGCGGCCTGACCCAGAACCTGGAGTATCCCGGGCGTCCGATGACCATGCCGGTGCTCTTCCTCGACGACGAGGAACACGAGGACCAACTTCGTCGATGCCTGACGGACGCCTCGCTGCCTCTGGAATTTCGGATCGTTGGTGCCTTCATCCGGCTCTACGGCCTGCCCCTCATCCGCATCGTCCACCTGACGACCGACGGCTTCCACCAGGACGAGCACGGCGCCTGCTTCACCTTCGACAAGAACCCCGTACTCCTGCCGCCGACGCTGGCGCGTCTCATCAAACAGCAGATCACCACTGGCCGGTCGCGCGCGGCCCTGGGACCGCTTGCCACCAGTGAGCATCCCGAACTCCTGCTACCCGGCAACCCGGCCAGTCGTCCTCGCAGCCCAGAGGCGCTGTCGGGACAACTCATGAAGCACGGCCTGCCGACCATCGCCGCCTGCAACACGGCCTTGTTCGGCATGGCCGGCGAGCTACCGCCGATCATCATCAGCGACCTCTTCGGCGTCCACCGGAACACCGCGACTCAGTGGGCGGCGCTCGCCCAGGACAGTTGGGCCGGCTACCTCGCGGCCCTCCGAGCTACCGAATAACGCGCGATCAGAACACCATCTCTTCACGAGCACGCCGCTCTCGCCGACGGCTGCACCGTCGTCACCGGGATTGCCGCCTGCGGACCGCGGTTCTACTCCAGCAAGACACCAGACGGGCCATTCCGCCCCGGCCCTGATCAGCACCTCGCCCGTGAGCTCCAGCGCCAGCGTCGTGAACCGTAGATTATGCCCATGATCGAGGAGACATCGTCCGCGCAGTTAGAGCCGTCAAGCACGAGACGCAGGAAGCATGCTGCCCCCAAGCAGGCCAAGGCCGGCGGAGTACTACGGTCATCCGCGCTGATGGCCGCCGGAACGCTGGTCTCCCGGGCCACCGGACTGATCCGGCAGGTGCTGCAGGCCGCCGCCTTGGGCACCGGACTGCTGGCCACCACCTACAACCAGGCCAACACTGTGCCCACCAGCTTGTACTTCCTGTTGATCGGCGGCGCGCTGAACTCCGTCCTGGTCCCGCAACTGGTCCGGGCCCGGGCAGAAGACCCCGATGGCGGGGCCGCGTTCGAACAGCGCCTGGTCACCCTCGTGCTCTGCGTCCTCGGTGTCGGCGCCGCACTGGCTACATGGGCTGCCCCCGAGATCATCAGCATCTACCAGCACGACACCCCCGCCACACACGACGCGTTCGAGCTGACCGTGGTCTTCGCCCGCTTCCTGCTCCCGCAGATCTTCTTCTACGGCGTGTTCAGCATCTTTGGACAGATCCTCAACGCCCGGAACCGGTTCGGGGCGATGATGTGGACCCCGGTCCTCAACAACGTGGTCCTGATCACGATGTTCGGCCTCTACCTCGGCATGATGACCGCCCCGGAGAAGGTCTCAGACATCACCGATACCCAGGTCAGACTGCTTGGCATCGGTACCACCTTGGCTCTGGCCCTCCAGGCACTGGCCCTGATTCCGTACGCCCACGCGGCCGGCTTCCGACTGCGACCGCGCTTTGACTGGCGGGGCTCCGGCCTACGCAAGAGCGTGAACGCGGCCCGCTGGACCTTGTTGTTCGTACTGGCCAACCTCGTGGCGAGCACGGTGGTCACCCGCTTGGCTTCCGCCGCGGACGGCGCCCTGCCCGACGACGGCGTCGGCTACACCGCCTACAGCTACGCCCAGCAGATATGGATGCTCCCCCAGTCGATCGTCACCGTCTCCCTCGTCACCGCAATCCTCCCGCGCATGAGCCGGGCAGTGACCGAGCATCGCCTCGACGGCCTGCGCGCCGACCTGTCCCGCGCGCTCCGGGTCAGCGGCGTCATCATCGTCCCGGCAGCGTTCTTCTTCGTCGCCTTCGGCCCGCAGATCGCACAACTGCTGTTCGCCCACGGAGCCACCGACGCCTCAGACACCGTCCCTCTAGGCCACATGCTGCAAGCCTTCGGCCTGGGACTGATCCCCTTCTCCGCCCAGTACCTCTTGCTGCGCGGCTTCTACGCCTTCGAAGACACCCGCACGCCGTTCCGCATGGCGCTGTGGATCAGTGGCATCAACATTGCTCTGGCCGTGGTCTGTCACCTGCTGCTGTCCCCCCGGTGGGCGGTCACCGGGATGGCCGCCGCCTATGCCCTGTCCTACGCCATCGGACTGCTGATGACGGGTCTACGACTGAGGAAGCGCACCGAGGGCCTGCTCGACGGCCGACGCATCTGCCGCACCTACACCAAGTTGACCGCGGCAGCCACCGGCGCCGGGGCTGCTGGCTGGCTCATCGCCCGCTTCTGCAGTCACAACCTGGCATCAGTCTCCTGGACGCCTGCAGCCTCCCTGGCTGCAGGCGGCATCGCGATGGCCCTGCTGTTTGTTCTCTTTGCGCGACTTCTGCGAATCGGGGAGCTGCGCAGCTTGCCAGGGCTGGGGTGATCCCAGCACCACAGACATGAGGGGGACAACGAGGGCCCAGGGCGAAGCACCACCACTCGCCCTGGGCCCTCAACGCGTGATTTCCATCAGAGCCTTGAAATCCGGAATCCGACATCAGCCGCTCGGTCGATTGCGCACACAGTCGTCGACCATCCCGCTCAGGCCATGCCGGGGAAATAGCGCAGCGTCAGAAAACCGTCTCTTCACCAGTAAGGAACAACCGGCCCCGCGCGACAGGTTGCCGCCGGACTCACCGTCATCGGCTGGGGCATCGCCTCCATCGCAGGCCTGCGCGGCCTCGTCCTGCGCCCCCACCTGAGCCACAACGTGACCGTGAACAACAACAGCGACTGATCACGCAACCCGACCAGACCGGTAGAGGTCGTTCTCCTTTGCGTGCGGATTTCGCTGCTCGAGGCGAGCGGCACCTGTCGTTGCGCGGCGACCGAGGCCGAGACACCCGTAAAGCCTGGTGGCGGACCGTCACCCAGTCCCCGTCACAGATGGCGGCCTCGATCATCGAGTCACCGACGACCTTCAGGACGAACAGCTCTCCGTCGCCGACCAGCTGGCGGGGGAGAGGGAAAACGTCCTCGACCGATTCCTCGGCGAGGATCGGGCCACCGGCGGCGATTCGGCCGACGAGCGGCACATAGGACGCGGCCGGCTTGCCCGCCGTGTCCGTGGGCTGCACCGACGATTGGTCGGAGCCCCGCACCTCGTACGCGCGCGGGCGGTGCGGGTCCCGGCACAGGCACCCCGACAGCCGCGTCGTCGACAGTCGTACGACCGATGACGGCACGTCGATCCGCAGGCGCCGTCAGTGCCCCGACTGCTCTCGTCGTTTCACGACGGTGGAGTCGTGCTCGCTGATGGTGGTGAAGCGCTCCGGTGTGACCGAGCCCTTGAGTCGGATCAAGGTCATCAGCGGCGTGCGCAAGGCCTGCCAGGGGCGGCCTGTCACCGAGGACGCGCTCGCCCAGCTCGGCCAGCGGGTCGAAGAGGCCGTGCGAGCCACCGGAAGCGCCGAACTGACCACCTATGACGTGGGGCTGGCCATACTCGGACCCTTGCAGGAACTCGACCTCGTGGCCTACATGAGGTTCGCGTCCGTGTACCGGGCCTTCGACTCGCTCGACGACTTCGAAGCCGCCATCGCGGAACTCAAGCACCGGGACGGGAAGCCCTGCCGTGGACGACGGCAATCGCGAGCACGAGGAAGGTTCGCTCTGGCTCGAAAGAGGTAGAGCGCTGGTCGTCTGCGCTGCGGATCCCCTTTGCTCTCGGCAATGTCGTTCTGCCTCGAATGCCGCTTGTTCTGAGCGGACACGTTTTCCGGCCAACCCATAGGAGGACACCCATGCCCAACACTCCGCAGTCTCACGACCGCCTCGTCATCGCCCTGATCGGTACGGCGCTGGCCGGACTGGCCGTGGTGGCATATCCGTCGCTCATCCCGGCGGTGGGAGTGTGCACGGCCGTCTTCATGGCCCTGGCCCTGCTGCTGAAGCTGTGACTGCCCGAACAAAAGTCAGCCGCTGTGTTGCGAGCAGCGGACCGGCAGAGCTCTCTGCGCCGTCGCCTTCGTCGTGGCGCGGGGATTCTGAGCGGCTGCAGCCATCGGCCGATGACCCAGGAGGAACAATCGGACAGGTATGCACGCGCCTGCCGCTGCGGCGCTCCACTGCCATACCTCGTGGACCTGTGCGAGCAGAGCGTCGATTTCCCGGCGCAGTTCGTGGGAGCCGTGGCCCTCGTGGCGTCGGGTGCGGTGCTCGACCGCCGACTGGTTCTCGGGGGGCGTCCGCGTCAGGCGGGGGACGCGAAACCGTATTTCTGAGCGGCGCGTTTGGCCCGCACGCGCTGCCCCTTCATCTGCATCTGCGCGAACTGCTTGCTCACACCGTAGACGGCTGCCACCTGTTCGTTGTCCCAGCCGTCGAAAGCGGCCGATCCACTGAGAAGTCATCATGGGGTGGGGGCCTTGCGGCTGGTGGTGAGGAGCTCCTGGATGAGCTGTTCGGTTTCCAGCTCCAGGTCGCAGTCGAGGGCCTGCGTGACGTGTTGGATGCGGGTGATCGCGGTGTGCAGGCCGGGCCGGTTCCCGGCCGTCCATTCGACGATCAGCCAGTCCCGGTAGAGCAGTTCCGCTGTCTCGTCGACGTCAAGGCCGGTCACGATGGCTTTGCGTGCGGCGCCGAGATCGTGGTGAAGGCCTTTTTGGGCGCGGTGGGTGGCGACCGTGTGGGCGATGTCGATGATCCGGGTGGTCATCTCCTGCTGATGCGGCTCGGCCCACGCCGGCGCCCGAGTACCGAAGGGACGACCCCGCACGAGGGACAGTGCTTCCTCTAGGTCCGCCAGCCCTGCCGGACCCTGGGGGAGTGCCCGTTCGGCGAGTTGGACGAAGCGGGTCCAGTCGCAGCGCACGCCGCCGGCGAGCGTGTAGGGGTCGTCGCCGTTGCGGCGGCGCGGCACGTACGCCTCGCCGTCCGGATCGTTGCCCAAAGCTCGGCGCAGACCCTGGAGACGGGCGTTGAGGGTGGACGTCGACCACGGACTGATCGGGTCCATGTCGGCGCACAGGACGTCGGCAGTGCGGTTGGGGCGGAAGTAGAGCAGTGCAGCGAGCTGAGCGGTGCGCGGCCCGTGACCGGTGCGGCCAAGACCATCCACGTCCACCGGCCCCAACACCCGGATCTCCGGTCCGCCGCTGTCCCGCGAGACGCTCGCGTCACCAGCGCCCTCATCAGCGGGTGCCTGGGCCTGCGTTCGTTGTGCGGCGCTGATGTCTGCCTCGCCTGTGCTCGCCTCTTCGGCCATCTGCAATGGCTCGATGCCGACGGTGGTGGCAGGCGATGCCTGCGGCAGGGACAGCGCGGCGGGATCGGCTGAGGCCTTCAACAGGGCAGGGAACACAGCATCGTCGGTGTCCGAGCCGGCTGCTCCTGAGCGGTCCCCGGCCGGTGGGGAAATCGTGCTGTTGTCGCCAGGCAGTTCCTCCGGCGGGCTCGGCTTGGCCGGCCCCGTGGCGCTGGGCTCGCCGGGAACGTGCTGCCAGACTCCCTCCGCTTCGTGGGGCGGCTGCCCGGAGACAGCGAGGGCGGTGATGATCTGCTGGTAGGCGGCGTGTTCCAGGCGCTGCACGGTGATGTCGATGCCCAGCGGGTCGAAGCGCTGCGGTGTCTGCGCGGAGACGGCGAGGATGTCCGCCTCGGGGAAGTGGCCGGCGGTGGTGCCGGTCGGGGCGATCAGCGTGACCGGAATCTGCGGGGCCTTTCCGAGGACGTCGGCGAACTGCCAGGCCGTGTCGTCGTCCAGCGCTGTCGAACACAGCACCACGTAGGGGTGGTCGGCGGTCTCGGGCATCTGGTGGACCTCCAGCAGCCGCTCGGTCAGATCGCGCAGCGCGTGCGCGGGCTGGCGCATGTGCGCGATCCGGGAATTCGGCAGCAGGTGTGGGAGGTCCTCACCGAACCCGACGGCGACGACCTCGACATCCCGCGCCCACGGGCTCATGCCCAACTCCAGCGCCAGCGACGTGCACACCTCGCTGATATGCACAGGATTGCCGTCCAGCAACACGACGGGCAGCCGGGCGAGATCGGCCAGGACGAGATCACCGGACTCCGTGCTGCCCACCGTGACCAAGGCCGGGCACGGCGCCGCAATCGTGCGGGCCTTCTCCTCGTCCAAGAGCTCGGCGCCGGTGTCGAGCCGCCACCAGCCGGCTGCACCCGCCACGAACGGCACCTGCGGTGCGGACGCGAGGTCATCGGGCAGCACATGGGCGGTGCGGGCATCCAGGCGCGCAGCCCGCAGGACAGGCACGTCCCGACCGTCCCGCTCAGCGGCGTGGACCATCGTGCGCAGCACCACGTCCAGGCGAGCCACGCCGGAGGGTTCGGCGGCCGCCGCGAGCTGCGCCTCGGCGGGCGCGGTCTGCGCTGTGATGGCGATCGTCTCGCCCGGCTCACGGCGCCGGCGCTGCAGCGTCCTGCGCAGCGCGAGGGCCGCAGTAACGGCGGCCGCCAACAGCGCGCCGGCACCCACAACGGTGCGCAGATTCAGCAGGCCGCTGGCCGGGGCGGGCTCGGCGCCCTCAGGAGAAGGGGTGGCGGGCTGCGATGCGGGGGCGGCGGGCTCCGCCGACTCGTGCGGGGCTGCGCTGGCCGACGGTGTGCTCGGAGCTGACGACTTGGGCGCAGGGCTCTGGCTCGGCGTCGCCGCTGGCATGTCGTCCTGCTCGCCGGCGCCCTCGGAGGGCTTCTGGTCGGGCGGAGTGTGTGACGCGGACGGCGGCTCGCTGCTGGCGCCGTCGCTGACCTGACGGTCCGCGGACGGGCTGTTCGGGTCGGGGCGGGCGCCCGGCACGGTGACGTGCTGGCCCGCGTAGATCACGTCGGGGTCGGTGATGGCCGGCAGCCCGTCCGGTTGCCGCTGGCCCTTGTTGGCCTCGAACAGGGCGGGCCACGCGCCGCCGTCGCCGACCTCGTTCTCGGCAATCTTCGACAGGGAGTCACCGGAATGGACCGTGACGACGTGCTCGCCCTTCTCGGCGGCCACCGACGCACGCCCCTCGGTCTGCGCCCGCAATCCCTGGAGCCTCGACCTTTCGGGCATGGTCAACTTCCAGCCCGGCTGCAGGAAGCTGTTGGACCGGAAGACGTGCCCGTCGGCCATGGCATGTCCCTCGTTGAGGTCGGCGATCTCCCGCCACCGTTCCCCGTCGCCCAACTCCCGCTCAGCGATGCTCCACAGGCTTTCCGCCGGCCGTGTCTCGCGCACCGTGTACGACGGACTCGCGTCTGTGGCAGAGACATGCGCGTCCTGGCCTGCACGCGAGGCCTGCGAGCTCGGGGATGCCTGACCGGGGATGCGAGCTGCGGTGGTGGCCGGAGATGCCTGAGCGTCGGAGGCGAGGGCAGAACTGGTCGGCAGCAGGACCAGGATGCTGCCGACCAAAAGAGCAGCGGCGCGCTGCGAGGCGCCCAGCCCGCGCGGGGCATGCCAACGACGGCCGCGCAGCTGCGCGACCAGCTCCCGCAGCGCGCAGAACGTGAACTGCGCCCACCCGATCCAGCCGACCGCGACCAGCACGAGCAGGAACACAGCCCCGGTGTCCTGCCGGTCCAGCAGGTGCGCCAGGTCGTCGTGGCTGGACGCCCAGATGACCGGGGTGGCCCAGGCCAGCAGCAGCGGCAGCCCGCCGACCGCGGCCGCCAGGACGAGCAGACTCACGCCAGCCTTGAACAGCCGGCCAAGGGTGCGGGTGCGCATCAGTTTCCTTCGTCGGGTGCTGTGACGCCGTGCAGGAGGGTGGCGGTGGCGTGGCCGGTCACCGGCAGCGAGCCGATCCCGACGGCCGACAGGAAGGCCGTGTCGCTGGAGCCGTTCACGGTGACAGTGACGCTCTTGCCGTCACCGGACACGCTGACGGTGCCCGTGGCCCCGACGGAGCGCAGATAAGCCTGCGCGGCGGCCATCGCGTCCTGCGGGTCGGCGACGATCGCCTTGCCCGTGACCGCCTGGGCGGGATCGATGGCCTGCCCGCTCGCCCGGGCGGCCTCACCCGCCACGTAGTCGGCGCGTTCGGTGGCGGCCATCTTCGCCCCGCCATCGACGGCGACGCCGATGATGGCGATCAGCGCGAGGACGCACACGGCGACGAACACCGTGACACCCCCGCGGTCCTCGCGCGCGCTGGGACCTACCGCACACCGGAAGATCATCAGACCCCCCGTGTGCGAAAGGTGTCGGGTTTGCGGGGTGGGTGCGGGTGGCGGGTTGTGGGGTGTGAGCTGGTGTTTCGGGGTTCGCCCGGCTGGGCGGTTTGCTTGGGGGATGGTCGGGATTTTTGACGGTTCGCCTGTATTCAGGAGTGGAGGTGCGTCGGCGGGACTCGGGGGTGGTGGGTGTGGTGTTGCGGGTGGTGCGGTCGTTGTCCGACCGTAACGGCGGTTTGGTGGGGGTGGGGGAGGAGTGGTTCGAGGGGGAGTTGGTGGACCGGTTCTTGCTGGCCGGGGCGGCGGCGGGGATTTCGGACCGGTCGTTGGCGGAGGACCGGTCGGTGCTGCTGGCTTTCGCGGGGTTCGCGGGCTGCCGGTTGTGGGCGGTGCAGTGTGGGGAGGTGGACCGGTTCCTGGTGTATTTGCGGGGGCGGGGGTGTGCGCGGTCGACGGTGTATGACCGGGCGAACACGATCGCCCGGTTCTACGATTTCCTGCTCGAGCGGTACCAGAAGAGGGTCTATGACCGGACCGGGTGGGTGGTGGTGCAGCCGGTCGATGAGTTCAACCGGCCCCGCCACACCGGCTATGGGTCGGTGCGTGTCCCGCCGGCCCGCGGTGAGGTGGAGGCTTTGTTCGAGGGGTGGCGTCATGACCTTGCCGGGGCGCGGAAGTTTCTGCCGGCGGCCCGGAACTATGTGGTGGCGTCGCTGTGGCGGCGGGCGGGGCTGCGGATCAACGAGTCGGTGATGCTGGATGTGGGGGACTGGCGCCCTGATCTGGGTGCGTTCGGCAAGCTCCATGTCCGTTACGGCAAGGGCAGCCAGGGCCGCGGGCCCAGGGCACGCCTGGTGCCGGGGATCGATGACGTGGATGTGCTGATGCGGTGGTGGCTGGCCGAGGTCCGCCCGCAGTTCGGCCTGGACACCGTCGGCCCGAAGGCTCCGCTGTTTCCCAGCGAGCGCCGCACCATCGGCGGCGCTCACGCCCGGGTGGGGGCCCACACCCTGCGGACCGCTCTGGCTGCCGCGGTGGAGCGGTGGCTGCCCGGCTGGACGGGCCGGCTGACCCCGCACGTGCTGCGGCACTTCTGCGCGTCCTCGCTCTACGAGCGGGGTCTGGATCTGAAAGCGATCCAGGAACTGCTGGGCCATGAGTGGCTGGCCACCACGACCCGCTACATCCATGTCCGTGACGAGCGCATCGAGCGGGCGTGGGTGCAGGCCAATGCCCGCTTGACGGCGCGCCTTTCCGGAGCGGTCCGGTGATGCGCTGGAACCTGCGGGCCACCGCGGTCCGGCGCGGGATTGTGAGTGCGGCGGAGCTGCGCCGGCGTCTGGCCGGGGCGGGCCTGATGGTGAGTGCGGGCAAGGTGTCGGGGCTGTGGACGGGCACGCCGGTCACGATCCGTCTTGATGACCTCGGCGTGCTGTGTACGGTGCTGGCCTGCGAGCCGTCGGATCTGCTGGTCCGGGAACCGTCCTCGGTCTCGGCTGTCGCGCAGCCGCCTGGGCAGGCTTTCCTGTCCGCTGCGGCCCGGGATTCGGCTGCCGGTACGGCGCCTGGTCGGGCGTTTGTTCCTGCGTCCGGCCGGTCTGTCGGCGCTGTGGTCTGTCGTTCGGTGCCGCCAGCGTGAGCGGGGCGCGTGGGCGCAGGGCCTTGTGCACGGCGTGTGGGGTCCGGTTGCGGGCGATGGCGCAGGTGGAGTTCTGTTTTCCCTGCTGGCCCGGCGGCCCGGTCACCTCGCCGCCGTGTCTGCGCTGCGGATCGCGCAGCCTCTACTACACCTCCGGCCTGTGCGAGCGCTGCCATCCCGCGGCGGTCCCGCCCCCGGACTCCTGCCGCAACTGTCTGGCCTGGGGCGCCACCCGTAACCGTGGCTGGCTGTGCAAGGGCTGCGCCTCCTGGTGCCGCAAACACAGCGCGGCGGCCGCCTGCCGGGCCTGTCGGCATCACTCGGTCCTGGATCCCGATGAGATCTGCCGGCTGTGCCGCAAACAGACCTCCCAGGTACCCGCCACCAACCGGCGCACCGACTGGGAACAGGTCTGCCGCACCGGTCAGCAGCTCTTCCTGGCCGACCTGTTCTCCAGCCGCGGCCGCGGCCCGTCCATCCTCGCCCCCGCCCGGCGCCGCCCGATCGTGCCGCAGCCTCCACGTCCGGTGCCCTTCGTCCAGCCTGCCCTGCTGGAGGTCACCCGCACTGTCCGGTCCCGCGGATACAAAGGACTCGCTGGGCGTGCCGATCCCGAACTGGCCGCGTGGACTGATCAGTTCACCTGTCAGCGTGCCGCCCGGCACGGGTGGAGCCGCGACACCGTCTGGCGGGTGCGGACCGGCGTGAACATCCTGCTCGGCTTCCAGACCGTGCCCGGCGCAGGGATCGCCGCCACCGACGTCAGCGTCCTGGCTGAGGCCAGACTGCCCGTCGCGCTCGTCACCGGCGTCCTCGAGGACGCCGGCCTGCTCCAGGACGACCGGATCCCCGCCGCCATCGCCTGGACCGAACAGCGCATCACCCACCTCCCGCCCGCCATGACCATCGAGATCCGCGCCTGGCTGCGCATCATGCGCGAAGGAAGAACCACCCGCCCCCGCCGCCGGCCCCGCACCGACACCACGATCAGACTCCACCTGTACTGGGCGCTGCCCGCCCTCACCCAGTGGGCCGCCGAGGGCAAGACCTCACTGCGCGAGATCACCCCCCAAGACGTCCTGGCCGCACTGCCGCCCTCCGGCACCCCCCGCGCTTGTGCAGGAAAGGGACTGCGCTCCCTGTTCCACGTTCTAAAAACCAGCCGCCTGGTGTTCACCAACCCCATCGGCCAGATCCCGACCGGCACGGCCCCCTCGAAGATCCCGATGCCGCTGTCCCTCCAGCACATCCAGGACGCCCTCACCTCGCCCGATGAAGCAACCGCCCTGCTCACCGCCCTGCTCGCCTTCCACGGCCTGACCGCCCACCAAGTCCAGCACCTGAAAATCACCGACTTCCACGACAGCCACCTCACCCTCGACGGCCGCCGCGTACTGCTGGCCGAACCGGTCCTGGACCGCGTTGCCGCCTACCTCGAGCACCGCCGACGTCACTGGCCCACCACCCAAAACCCCTACCTCTTCATCCACTTCCGCAACGCCCACACCACCGCACACGTCGGCAACCGCTGGGTCAACCAGCGCCTCGGACGCGACCTCACTCCCCGCAAGCTGCGCGACGACCGCCTCCTGAACGAAGCCCACGCAGGCGGCGGCGACGCCAAGCACCTCATGGAGCTGTTCGGCCTCAGCACCCGCGCCGCACAGCGCTACACCACCACCCTTGAACACCCCGACCTGCGGACCAGGCAGCCCAACATTCCGGCTCCCGCACCGCAGGCATACCCCGCGGCCCCGGCCACCGCCGTGCTGCCGGCACCGGAAGCGGACCGCCCGTGAGCGGCGGCGATAAAGAGCAGCGGCTGCCGGGCCGGCCCTTGCTGCACCCGGTGATGCCTTCGGCGCCGTGATCCTGCGCGTGCGCCTGCCTGGAGGCGGCCGCCATTGGAGGTCCGTAAGTCTTTACGGAGCTCGGGTGCTGAGCCGCGATGCGGGGCGCGGCCGCGCCTGTCGGGTGCCGGCCTCGTTTCCGGTGTGGTGGGCAGATGCGAGCCGTTCGGCGGACGTCGGGGGGGACAGGTGTTCTGGATGGCCCGCGAGGCGGGGGAGCGGCGAGAGCAGCGGCTGAGACCGGCCAGGACGACGGCAGCGGCGGCATCGTTCATCACCCGGATGCGCTCACAAATGCGCCGGGGTGGCCGGCCTCCCCGGCGCATTTGGCATCGTGCGGCACGAGCCCCGCCGTTGTGCCCTTGGTTCTTGGCTGCGCCCGGCGGGCCACCGGAAGTCCCTTACGCGTCGACTGGGGCGGGGTGCTGAGCTGGGATTTTGTCAGGGGTGGGGCTGGCTGGTCAGGTGTGGTCAGTTTCCGTGGGTGCTGGTCGGGTTCGTTGAGTGTTGCTATGTGATGGTTGCGGTGTTGGTGGGGTGGTTGAGCCAGTACAGCGCGGTGTCCATGTGGCGTGGGGTCCAGCCCCGGATCGGGGCTGGGGCAGCGGCCAGGAGCTGGTCGATCGTTTCGATGTAGCGGCTGTAGCGGCCGGGTGCGTGGCTGAGAGTGATGCCGAGGGCGCGCAGTCCGTTGTGGGCTCGGCGGTCGTAGATGGCCATGCGGTCCGGTGCGGCTGCTGTGAGGACGGCGGATGCGAGGGCGTCTCCGGTGCGGAAGCCGGGCAGCGGGGCGAGTGCTGCGCGGCCGGCTTGTGCGGCTGCGCCGCGGCTGAGGGAGGTGTCCCGGGCGGCGGCCGTGGCTGTGGCGGTTGCGCGGCGTACGTCGGTGTCCGGGAGGGCCATGAGTTTGGCGGCCCAGGGCGTGTCGGCTCTGAGCCGTTTCCACATCAGCAGTGCTCCGATGTCGGCTTTGCCGATGTCTCCGCTGTCGCATGCGCGTTCGGTGACGTGTTGCAGCGTCTCGTCGTAGTGCGGGCTGACGGTGTCGGTGTAGGCCTGGCGGGCGGAGGCGAGGCGCTGCCACTGCTCGGGTGCGAGGGTGAACGGATTGTGTGTCACGGCCTGATGCTCCGTCTTGTCTGGCGGCGTGGGTTCGCGCGGTGGTCAGCTGCTGCTGGGGGTGTCGCCGCCGCGGTGTTGGCGGAGTATTTGGAGGATGCGTTCCCGGTGTTCTTCTTCGGGGTTGGTGGGATCTGCTGCGGGGGTGTCGAGGAGTGGGCCGAGGCGGCTGTGCAGCGCTTCGAGGCCGATGAGGGCGTCGAGGCTTTGCAGGGTGTCGTTGTCGATGAGGGGGAAGGGCGCCCGATCGGGCGGGAGGAGAACGGCCAGGAGGCCGAGCGGGGTCCACTCCTGGTCGAGGCGCTGGTTGATCCAGGTCCGGGCGGCCTCGGGTCCGGTATGGCGCCATGCCCAGATGAGGGTGATCTCCTGCTCGGTGAGTTCGTGGACGGGCCGGCTTGCGGATAGGGCGAGGTGCTGTGCGATCTCGTGGCTGATCAGTGAACGGGCTTCACTGATCCAGTCGGGGATGGCTGCTGCCTGTGTGTGGTCTGGGCTGTCGGAGTCGTCGCGGGTGGTGGTGACGCGTTGGAGGGTGCGAGCAGCCAGGACGGCTCCGTCGGGGGTCTCGGACATGGTCTTGAGGATGGCTGGCCGGTCGGGCTCGGCAAGGTCGGTCAGGAGGTCTTTTGCGAGGAAGTCCATGGCGCGGTCTGCCGTGAACAGGCCGAAGACTCCTTGCGCAATGGCGGTGAGGTGGCCGTACTGCTGGGCTGCTGCTTCCAGAAGCGCGGCGGCCGGTAGAGGAGTGCCAGCGACGCGTTTGTACTGGATACGGCGGGTGATGCGCTGGGTGTCGTCGCGCAGCCGCAGGAGCAGTTCGCCTGCTTCGGCGCCCGGGGCACCGTCGGCCAGTTGTTGCAGGGCGGCGTCGAAAGTGTTCTCGGGAAGGTCGTCGTCGGGGATGCCGAAGACCATGTACCGGTCGAAGTAGTCGATACTGCCGATGCCGCGCCGCAGCGCGATGGCCTGGGAGTTGGCGCCATGGCCGAGTGCTTGGCGAAGCGGGGCGAACAGCATGCCCATCAGGCCGATCACGTCGTCCAGGTGCTGCTTGGCGACGCCCGCTTCCTGGAGCCTGGTGCGCCAGCGGTCAATGCGCTGTTCTGGCCGTTCGTCGCGGAGGGAGGGCAGGTCGAAGCTGGTGCCGGTGAGTTCGGCTCGGTGCTGCCACAGCAACTGGTAGGCGCGGGGCTCGCTGGTGCGCAGGAAGGTGACGAGCAGGAAGTCGACGTTGCCGGCGAGCTGGCCGAGGGTGGCGTCCACCTGGCCGAAGAACCGCTTGATGGCGCGCGGCGTGCGCAGCCGGGCTTGCAGGTGTCGGTAATAGGCCTCGGAGAGCCGCTGCTGCTCGCCCGGTGTGAGGTCCAGGCTGTGCGAGGCGAGGACTGCGGAGAGGGAGCGGTCGACCAGGGTGTCGGCGTCGCGCTCGCGGAACGCGGGAAGGTCCAGCCGGACCTGGATGATCTTTTCCAGGAAGTCGCGTGCACGGGGCTCGCTGTTGCCGACCAGCTCACTGCGTTGCAGGACGTCCAGAAGGGTTCGTTCATCGAAGCTGATCAGGTAGTACACGTTGGGTAGATGGCCTACCAGGCGCACCAACTTGAAGACGACGAGGAGTTCTTCAGGGGTGAGGCGGTCCAGGTCGTCCATGACGACCAGGACCGGGCGGCCCGCTCTGCGCAGGGCTTCCTCGGCTTTGTGCTTGGCCGCGGATGCGCTCGTGTCGCCGCTGATGCGGTTGCTGACTTCGTGGATCAGCCCCTCCGAGTCCAGGCCGAAGAGAGCGGTGACTTTTCCAAGGGGGCTGATGGCCTGCCCGAAGCCGCCGATCTTCTGCCTTGCGTCGGACCACCGTTCATCCTTGGGGAGGGCCTCGCGGATCTCGCTGAACAGAGCCAGGGTCAGGGACTCCAGATCGGAGTACAGCCACGGGTTGAGTTCCGCGACCAGCCAGTCTTCGTCGTTGTCCGCCTCCCGTAGCCGACGTGTCACCTTGCCGAGGACGCTGGATTTTCCCGAGCCCCAGGGGCCGATCAGTGCGAGTACGCCGGTTTCGGTCTGGGCCCGTACCCGGTCCAGCAGGCTGATCACATGCTGGGCGTACTGCCCGTGCCCGAGCAGGTCAAGCCCTTCCTCGTGGTCGAGGAAGGGCTCGTCGTTGAAGAAGTACGCGTCGGCCATCTGCCCATTGTCGGGACAGGACGGGAGCAGGGTACGGGTGTTGGCGGTGTTCAGCCCGCGACGAGTTCGGCTGTGGTGAGGAGGTGTTGTTGGTGGGGGTGGGTGCGGGCGTGAGCTCGGTCATGTGGGGTGAGGGCGGCAGTCCGGCGCGCGGGCGCGTTGTTTGGCCTGGTTGCGCTGGCTGAACAGCCACATGCCCAGGGGGTAGCTGTCGTGCCGGGTGTCAGGGGAACGGCGAATCGGGGCGGTGTCGGCGGGCGAGCGGTCGGCGCCGGCAGGGGCGCCAAGGCGTCGCGGAGGCCGCCGCGCCTACCGCTCCACCTCGGCGCACACCTCGTCCAGCCGCTGCCGACTCACGGGCGGGGGCAACAACTCCGGTCTCAGATCCACAGCCGAATTATGTCCGTCCGTGCCGACAAGCCCGAGCCGACTCCTACCTGAAGCCCCTTGTGCGCGGGATCCCGCCCATCTGCTCCCGCCGAGGGCCCGCCGCAGAGGTCCTGCCAAGCTCCACGCCGACAAGGGCTACGACTACGACCACCTGAGGAGATGGCTCCGGGGCCGCAGGATCCGGCACCGCATCGCCGGCTGCTGCACGAGGTGCGTGCGGGCACGAGCTAGCCAGCCCTTAGCCGCAGTCCGCCTTCCTTGTCGTCCTGCGCACCGCTGGGAGCTTACTGGGGTTCGGTGCTGCCAGGTTCGGGGAACATTGAGGACTTCGTGAGTGGCGAGCCCTTCAGGCACGGAGTGTTCGCGAGCACGTTCGTCTCGCCGGAGCCCTTCACGTAGGAGACGAAGATGGTGAATCCCCCGAACTTGCCCGGAGATGTGTAGCGCCTTCTTTTGTCATGGATGCGCCATCCGCCCATGGTCCAGCCCTGCTTCTGGAGATCGGCTCGGACATCCGGGCCAACGTCCGCAGACCCGGCCCCCTGAAGGAGCGACATGGTTACCGTGTGTCTCGCGGTGCCCGGATCCTGGCAGTCAGGAGCGGTCTCCACTGCGGGATGCACGGCGCTGATCGGGGGCGGTCCTGACTTCCGTGCGGCCGTGGTCACCTTGAGCAACAGTTCGTGGAGGCGCTCATCGGCTTGGTCGAGCGCGGTGGCCGTAGTCAATGACTGCGTGGTGGCCGGAGTTGATGACTGCGTGGTGGCCGAAGTCAATGGCTGTGCGGTGGAGGTGGGGGAGGCTTGTGAGTCCGAGCAGGCTGTGACCAGGGCAAGAGTTCCCAGAGCGGCACATATGGATACTCGACGTCGACGCACGGTTTCCCCTAGATGATCGCAAAGAGAGCTGATGGTATCTCCAGAGGATCGGCCGGGCTGGGGGGCGTCCGAGGCAGGCCATCGCTACGCGAACCTGGTGGTTACCTCGCTTCAGTGGGTGACCTGGTCGATGATCGAGTGCCGCAAGCCTCGGCGTAAGCCGACGCCCGGGACGGCACCCACCCCCTTCACCCGCGGCACGGTGATATGGACGGGCACCCCCAGGACCCGGGGGTTGAACGCAGCAGGATCTCGCGGCCTCGTTCCGATGCCCTTCGAAGGGCATCGCGAACCGCCCGTTGACGGCTGCGCCTTGTCTGGCCGGCGAAGTACGCCGCTCCTACCGCCCGGCCGGACGGGTACGGCCGTGGAGCAGCTCCATCCCTACGACGAGCAGCAGCTGCTTCCCGGCCTGGTCGAACTGTTCCTGGAGGGTGGGCTCGCGAAAGTTTCTCATTCGCCGTTGCGACCTATCTCTTCATCCATGGACTGCCGGGCAGCACCGAGATGTTCGGTGCTGCCGCCAGCGCATGGGCGGCAGTTATCGCGTTTCCGCCCGTCCGGTAGGAACTCCGCGAATACACAGGAACGCATCGGCCGGACTCACGAGTCCGGCCGATGCGCGTTCTTGTGCCGAAGCACGGTCCGCGACCGTCAGCAAAAGACGCACCACCAGGTAGCCCGATCCCTGCCAGAGCATTGCAGGAACCGGGCTACGGCTGAGAACCCAACCCCAGGGGCAGCGGAAACCAGGTCCTCAGCACTCGCACTTCCGGTTCGAGGCCCGACTGCGCGATCTCCAGTGAAACGACCGGCTGCCTACAGACACGCCACTCCGAGCCCGCTGGCGTCTCCACGTCAGGATGGCGGCGGGACTACCAGCGCATGCCGAGCGCATCGAGTTCGGTCCGGCGTTCTGGGGTGAGTTTGTCGGCCCTCCTGCGTGTGTTGTCGAGCCACCCGCCAAGCCGGAGGCCGACGAAACTCTCCGTCGTCGCCCGCCATCTCTTCCACGTGCCTTCTCCCACGCGGAGATGACCTTCACGGGCATGGAACTGGCGGGTGGCGGCGAGATGGGTGGCCCACCGGTGGGCCTGCGTCCGTCGTGCTGGCTGTGCCGCCGCTTCCTGCGGTGTGATTGGCTCGAGGCCGAGGACGCTGTCGAGGAGCCACTGCTGCGCCGGCGCCAGCTTTGTCCCAACCGGTCCGCTGCGCCGTGGTCCAGGCGCCGTGGTCCAGGCGCCGAGGTCTTCGCCCTGGACGAGGACTTCGCCTGCCCGTGCGGGCAGTGCCCCGCCGGCACGCAGGTGCGTGAGCGTCAGATGGAAGCCGCGTTGTCAGTCGATGTCCCAGGCGGTGCACCAGGCCGGGTCGATCGCGTCCAACGCTTCCAGACGGCTCTCTGGTAGCTCTCCGGCCGCAGATACTGCGGTCTCTCCGTACGCGCGCCGTTCGGCGTTCTCACGGTCTTGCGGGTTGCTGCGCGCTGGTTCTTCAGCCGTACCCCAAGAGCCACCCCATCCCCGCCCCAGACCGCGGTGACAGGCGGGACCAGGTGCCCGTGGACCGCGGCGTAGTCCTGCGCGACGGCGAGACCGTCAGCCCAGGCGGTATCCCACGCCGACCACACCATCGCAAGCGCCTCGAGCTCCACAACGCGCTTGGCCTCCAGCGTGCCGGCCGCGTAGGAGCGCCGGACATCCGCCAACCACCGACCCAGCGGATACCCGCCGACCCCCCACTCCTCCGGGGCCACGAACACATACGGTACCCGCGGCTCGACGCTGCCGGTCTCGCGCAGCCATCGCGTTGCGGTCTCGACGCTGCGACGCCAGTGCGCGGCCTCGGGGTCGATGATCCGCAGCTGGATGAACGGTGTCAGCGTAAACGGATCTCGCTCCTGACTGAAGCGGAGCGCACGGGCCGCAGTTGAACTGACCCGTGCAAGGGCCCCGCTCCTGTTTGCCGTTCTCACCTTCACTCTCGAACTCGCCCTCTCCATCATTTTGTTCGAGTCCGAGACGGCTGTTGCGGATGCGGGGATCGGTGAGTGCCTCGATCGTCTCCGTATCGTGTGCCCGCAGCGCTCCGAGGACCTTCGTGAGGGCTGAGCGAGTTCGAGGTCAGTATTTCGTTCGGATTCTCGTCCGGTCCGAGGAATACCGGGACGATCAGTGTCGCCAGCTTCCCCGTCCCGGGCTGCATGCGCAGCGCCTGTCCGACTTTCTGCACAATATCGATCATGGGCCCGTGCGTATTCGCGAAAAGCACAGAATCACACTCGGCCGTGTCGACCACTTCCCCACTAACGTGAACAGAACTCAACGCATTCAACGTAGCCTGAACATCTCGTCTCTCGAATTCTGGTCCTCCGGGAAAATCGGATGCGAATTCCTCCAGCACTTGGCGGCGGTGGAGGGGAGCGTGCTCGGCCATACAGGCAGTCCGCCTACCCCCGTTCTGCAGGAGGGAAGGTGCGGGGTTGTCCTCGGCGAGGCGGGCCGCGGGGGCCGGCACTCCGGCCGTCATCGCCTCCGCCTCACCCACCTGGCTGTGAAACGCCAGCACACGCCGGAACTGCTCCTCGACTACTGCGCGCATCAACCCGGCCTGGACCGTGGCCAGTCGGGTCCCGCGCAAGGCTGCGGACCGGTGTCCTCACGGGTTAGGGCGGCGTAGAGGTCGGGGTCGCGGATATGTCGAGACACAGCACCTGATAGGGCGCCACCAGCCCCCGCTGCTTCGCATCCGAGCCTGAGCTTGTAGGCGACGGGCCCAAATACGGGAGAGTCCTTCTCCAGGCTCGCCACCAGTCGCGGGGTGCCTTCCTCGGCTTCCCAGATGTGGGCTGCATGGTGAGCGCTGGTGCGGCAGGGATGCCGCTGGGTGTCGGCAACACGTGGGCCTGGTTGGGGGTCTGACATCCCCCCTGCTGCTGCTCCTCCGGCCGGTGAAGGGAAGGGGGGCGGTCGGTGTCGGGCGCGGTGCGGCGGGGGAGTGGGGGGCGTGGCGGCTGGCGCCGTGCTGACGGCCCGTGAGGGGCCGTCGGGGGTGTGGGTGCCCGGAGGGTGCCCACAGCTCCTCACGCACGCTCTGACGGTCCCTCACTCCCGTGCCGGTCCGGTCGGGTTGGGCCCGGAGGGCTCAACCCTTCCCGGATTCTGTGGACTTCAGTCCTCCACGGAATCCGCTCTCAACTCTCCTTCCCTTCCAGGGAATTCGGAGAATTCCTGATTCACCGTCAATTCGTGCCGGAGGCACGCAGGTTTATAAATTCCGCCCGGAGGGCGAATTCATAAACCGCCGCCGGAGGCGGAATGCTTTTCGCGCGGGGACGCGCGAAACGAGCGCAGCGAGTATTCGGCTGCCGGAGGCAGAGCG
>NZ_JBEXNW010000057.1:0-45963 GCF_040611295.1 Streptomyces sp. NPDC002935 | reverse complement strand
CGACTGTCCCTGCGCAACTATCTGCAGACCGGCAGGGACCGCCACGCAGCCCACGTCACGCCCTCCCGGGCAGCGGCCGATCTGGTCGTGGACGGGACCGCGAGCGAGGCAGAGATGCTGGCGGCCGTCATGCCGCTGATCGGCCCGGCCCTCACGCCGCCGCCCGCGGCACCCTCGCGGGCACGGGCGGCGTGCGGTGTGACCCGTACCCCCGGGATCCCGGCGTTCGCGCTGTGACATGCCCCGGGGCACCGGCCCCGGCGAGGGACGCCGCGTGATCACGCTTCAGGCAACACAGCCCAGCCCCCGACGGGCTCTCAGGCGCATCACGACCGATCCAGTTCACCTGCAGCCAGGCGAACCGCAGGGGCGACATAGCCCCCGGCAGAGGGCGAGCCGGTACCGGACGCGCCCCAATCACAGAACTCCCGATGGCCGTAATGGGTTCGGGCGGATCAGGAGACGCGCAGGAGGGTGGTGGCGGGCCGGATCGCGGCAGGCCCGAATTTGGCGCGGATGCGGTCACTGACCTCTTCGGCGACGAGGCGGGCTTCGCGTGCCTGGTCGAGGCTGATCTGTTCGGCGACCCGGTCGGCGGAGACAAGGTCTTCGCCTTTCAGGGTGATGGCGGTGATCCTGCCGCGCTGGAGTCCTGCCGCGTCGATCAGCCGGTACGCCATCGTGCGCAGGTCGTCGTCGTGTGCGGAGGCCTCCGCCAGCCGCCGGGTCTTCTCCCAGCTGGCGCCTCCGGCGAAACGCAGCGTCAGGGTCAGACCTTGGGCCGCCTGACCGCGGCGGCGCAGCTGGTGGGCGAGGGTGACGACCGTGTCGAGGAGGGCGGCGCGGACGGCGGCGCCGTCCAGGCTGTGGCGGGGAAAGGTGCGGCTGACGCTCGCGGTGGCGGGCAGGGTGCGGGGGACGACGGGGCGGGGGTCGATGCCGCGGGCCCGGTCGGCGGCCTGTCGTCCGGCGCGGCCGCCCAGGAGGCGCTGGACGGTGGCGGGCGGGATCGCGGCGAGCAGGCCGATGCGGTGGACACCGTAGTCATGGAGGGCCTGAGCCTGGTGGGGTCCGATGCCGTGCAGGGCCTCGACCGGAAGGGACCCAAGCCAGTCGGCGACCTGGTCGGGTGCGATGGTGAGGACGCCGCCGGGGCCGGTGATCTGGCCGGAGGCAGTGGCTGCGACGGTGATGGACGGGCCGATCCCGACGCGGACGTCGACGCCCAGCCGAGAGACGGTCCGTACCCGCAGCACTTCCCCCAGCCGGGCGGCGTCCACGCCGTGGTAGCGCAGCGCGCCCCTGAGCTCCGCCTGGGCGGCGGTCGGGGGCAGCGCCTGGACGACCGGCGACAGCTCCGCCATCTGCTCGAGGACCTGCCGGTAGAGGTCCTCCGGCAGCCGGTCCGGGCAGCGCACGTGCATCACACTCGCCCCCTGTCGCGCTTCGGTCTCTGTCTCCACAGCCCCACCACCTCCACCCCATGTTATCGAACTAGAATTCGAACACGCGAGGTGGCGAGCCTGGTGACCTCTGGATCTAGAATCGGATACATGTTCGATGACCTGCCGCCTGACCTGGCGCGACTGCTCACCCTGCGGGTGTGGCACGCCATGTGGCTGCAGCGCATCGACACCAAGATCGCCGCCCTCCAGGAGCGAGAGGCCGAACAAGAACAGGGCCGCCGAAACCGGCCCGCGGAACCGGACTGGGTCGTCGAACTCGGCATCGGCAACGGCCGCCCGCCCATCGAAGTGCACGTCGGCGGCTGCTACGCGGCGGGCAAACGACGGCGTCCCGTCCCGCGCGACGAAGCACGCCGGCTCCTCACCTCGGGCGTACGCGCCTGCGGTCACTGCCAGCCCGACACCGCGCTGGAGATCCTCGACTTATCCGCCGGCCCGGCCCCCTCCACCGCGATGCGCTGACCGGCAGCCTGCGCCTTCCGCGTTCGCGGTGATCTGCCAACGAATCATGCGAACCAGGACACTCTGATGATCACCGCTCCCCCGCCACCGGTCAGCGAACCGGACCCCTCCACCTTCACCTGCCCCGGCAGCCTGGTCGGCCCGTGTTCCGGCTGTCAGCGACGCACCCACAAGTACGGCAGCGGCGGCATGCCCCTGTGCCAGTGGTGCCTGGCCCCCGCCCAGGAGAACTGGGGCTCCACCGTCCGCTTCACCAGCACCCGCCCGTAAGCACCTGCCGCGGCACGGCCCGGCAGCCCTGCGCATCCTCGACTGACCACTCACGACCGATGCCGCCTCTCCCCCGTTCAGCCAGCGTTGCCTCGCCGCGCTTGGGCCTGCGACTGCTTCTAGGCTGAAGACCTCGGGGCTTGTCGCGGAGGTCCCCCATGCCCCGAACCATCTGGTCCGGCGCCATCAGCTTTGGCCTGGTCACCGTGCCGATCCACATGGTGTCGGCCCGGGAGGACCACTCCGTCCACTTCCACCAGGTCCACCTGGAGGACATGGGCAGAGTGCGGAACCGCAAGATCTGCGAGATCGAGGACCGCGAGGTAGCCCAGTCCGAGATCGGCAAGGGCTACCAGTGGGGCAAGGACACGATCATCCCCGTGCTCGACGAGGAGCTGCGGGAGATACCGCTGCCCACAGCGAAAGCCATCGAGATCGAAGCCTTCGTGCCCCTGGACTCCATCGACCCGATCCAGATCGGCGAGGGCTACTACCTGGAGCCCGACGGCCAGGTGGCAGCCAAGCCCTACACACTCCTGAGGCAGGCCCTGCAGCGGTCGTCAAAGGTGGCCGTCGCAAAGTACGCCTGGTCGGGGCGTGAACGCCTCGGCCTGCTCCGGGTGCGCGACAACGTCATCGTCCTGCACGCGATGCGCTGGGCCGACGAGATCCGCGACCCGTCCCAGCTGAAACCCGAAGAAGTGGAACTCACCGAGGGCGAGATCGCCCAGGCTCAGCAGCTCATCGACCGGCTGACCCGCGACGACCTGGAAGGCGAGGAATTCACCGACCGGTACACGGAAGCGGTGGAGCAGCTCATCGACGCCAAACGGGAGAACCGCGAACCGCCCACGGCCGAGGAACCCGAGGAAGCGCCCGGGCAGATCGTCGACCTGATGGCCGCGCTCAAAGAGTCCGTGGCCAAGGCCAAGGCCTCCCGCGGCGAGGACGCCACCGTCCACGACATGCCCAGAAAGAAGACCGCAGCCAAAAAAGCGACGGCCACGAAGACGGCAAAGAAGCAGCCCGCCAAGAAGGCAGCCAAGAAGACGACACCTCGCAAGCCGCAGCGCAGCGCCTGAACCTGCTCAGCATCCAGCAGCGTCTGGGCTGGCCCGGGCGGGCGTATGGACGAGGCCACCGATGTCTGACGCACCAGACCAGTTGCTCGTCAAGCTCACGGCAGGAACGGGATCACGAGGCAGGCTGATCGGAGAGTCACGATCGTCGTCGCCCCGGGGCTAGGGCCCGTCCGGCGGATCTCGTCTGGGACGCGCGTCAGAGTTGAGCGTGCACCCCGACGGCCCGCAGCAGCCGGATCGCCGCGACCCGCTGGTGGCGCGGACGATCCTCGGTCAGCAGCTCGCGCAGCAACTCCTGCGGTACGCAGTCGGCCCACGGCAACAGGGCCGCAGTCGCCTGCCGGACCACTGCCGCCGATGGGTCGTCCAGGAGCGGTCGTACGTCATCGACGCGCACCGCGTCCAGTGCCCGCAGCCCGGCCACCGAGCAGACACGAACGCCAGGGACCGGGTGCGCGAGGAGCGCCCGAATTCGGTCCGCGTCCTCGCGCATCCCACACTCGCCGAGGCCCACCGCGGCGGCAGGCCGGCTTCCCGCGGGGTCGGCACACAGCGCGCGGTACAGAGGCACCGGGTCCGTGCCGCCCTGCCGCAGCACCCACCGGGCGCACGCCCTTACCACGGCGGACCGGTCGGTGAGATACGGCTCGGCATCGGCGTGCCGCCCGGCCCGGCGCAGGGCTGTCACCCCCGCCGACCTGACCCGGGGCTGCCGGGATGCGAGCAGCGGCACCACGCCCTCGGCGAACTCCTCGAAGGTGCCCTCGCCGAGGGCGGCCACGGCCGCTGCGGCGCACAGGTCCTGCACCACAACGTCGCGGTGGCGGGCGGCAATCTGAGCGAGCCGCGCGATGGGGAGCAACCGCCGCTCGACGGCGACGCGGTACGCGAGGCGGGCCGTGGCCCGGTCGCCGCTGTCGAGCAGCGCCTCGGCTTGCGCGGCCGGGCCCGCGCGCAGCGCCCCGGTCAGCAGCTCCTGGGTGAAGCCGCCCCGTGAGCGGCCGCCGACCCGCAGGATCAGCGCGGCGTGCGCGGCCAGCCGGTGCGGTGGCGCCTCGGCCAAGAGCGCGCGGGCCCGATCGCGTACCGGCCCCGCCCAGTCCGCGCAACGGATGACGACCAGCGCAAGCAGCGCGGGCCGCTCCTCGGCGTGGCCCAGCGCGGCCTCGCGGACCCGGCCGTCGGGGTGGCAGAGGGCGAGGGCGAGTTCGGCGTCACCGGGCTTCCGGGGCCAAGTGACGGTGGGAGGCGACGCATCCCGGCTCCAGTTCAGCCGTCGCCCGGACGGCGACGCGTTCGAGTGGAAGAGCTCCGGCCACTGCCAGGCCAGTTCGCGCACACCGATGTCCAGGCCGATCCAGGACTCCGGGTCCATCACATCGAGCGCCTCGTCCAGAGCAAATCCGGCGGCTAGGCGCCTGACAGCCTCGTCTTCGCTGGTCAGCATGAGGGGGAGCCTAATCACTGTCCGGCCGATCTTGTTGTGTGAGGTGCACAGCGGCGCCGCCCCGAATCAATGCTGGGTGACAAGGCGTACGACTCCAGGGCCGTGCGGCGGGAGCTGCAATGTCGGCGCATCATGCCGGTGATCTCCTGTACGGGCGCCCCGAATATCAAGGGCCTGGGCAGGCTCCGCTGCGTCGTGGAGCAGACCTTCGCCCTGCTCCACCAGGTCACACGTCTCGCCGTCCGTTGGGAGCGACGTCTTGAACTGCACGACGCATTCGTCTCGCTGGCATGCGGCCTCATCTGCTGGAGGCGGCTCAAGAGACAGGTAGCGTGATCACCCGAAGGCTTCGAGTGAAGTTCCAGACCGGCTGCGACGGCCAATGGCATCCCCAATCCGGTGGGACATGGCGTCCGTGCAGGCCAGGCACCGGGCCCGATCGCATTGGCGGATGACGGGGCGTGGGTGAACCTGTGTCGCAGGGCTTGGTGAGAGCCAGCGAGCTGTTGGCCGAGCACGAGGTCGAACTGCTGACTCGTGCGCTCTTGGAGTGGGGCGGTCCCGCACGCTGCGGCGATCAACTCGCCGTCGGCATGGGGTTCGCCTGCGCGCAGGATCTGCTCGATCAGTGTCAAAGGCTCCGGTACGCACTTGGCGAAGACGCCCCACTCGGCGCAGCGGACTGGGCTCGGACACTTCTGGCTACAGAGATCGTCTTCGTCAGCGACCTCGCCGGCTCGGGCGTCGAATGGCCAACGACCACCGGGCGCGACGACGCGGCGACGATCAGAATGCTGCGGGTGATCCAACGGAAGCTGGCCCGGACCGTCAGCCGCTACTACGGCCGATCTCACGCCAGAACAACCACTCCGCATCGCGTCGCAGTGACGGCTTGCCCGGCGACTTCATCGGTGACCTGCCGGTCAACTCCGCCATCCACCCCGCTGGCCCGCCCATCAACGCCTCCATGATCGAGGTATTGCGCCAACCACTTGAATCCGCCCTGTGACCCCGCGTCAAAGTGAGGTATCAACTCGCCTCCCTGTTACGAGCGTTGATTTCGGTCGCGTTGCCACAGAGCCATCTCGAGGGCGACCAGGACGAGCGGTGTCTCCTTCGATGTGGCTGCCGACCAGCCGACGATGCGGTGGGAGAAAGGGTCCACGACGAAGGCCACGTAGGCCACGCCGGCGAAGTGGTGACGTGGGTGAAGTCGGCCACCCAGCCCCGCTCGGGGCCGGGGCCTTGCCACGTCCCCGGCGTGCCCCGCGCTGTGGCGGCTGGGGCGTCAGCTTCCTCGTCGTGCCACCCCGGCAAGGATCCATGCCTCGACCGCCTCGTACTGCCGGCGCTGTTCCTCCGCTTTCCGCCGCCCGGAAAGCACGGTCCCTGCCCAGCCGAGCGCGAAGCCCAGGGGTATGGAGACCAGGCCGGTGGTGGTGAACGGGAACCAGTTGAAGTCGGACTGGGGGAAGGCGGAGAAGGGGGAACCGGAGACCAGATTGGTGCCGGTCATGAGGACGATGGTGACGAGCGTGCCGCCGATCAGGGTCCACAGCAGGCCCGTGCGGGTGTAGCGGCGCCAGAAGAGGCTGTAGACCAGTGCCGGTGCCAGCGCGGATGCGCCGAGGGAGGCCGACAGCAGGGCCAGCGGCTGCAGATTGTGGTGTTGCACGAGGGTGGCCAGCAGGATGGTGGGGGCGCCCACCGCCAGGGCGGACACCCGTGCGAGGGTCATCTCGCGGCGGGGGGTCGTCACCTTGCGCCGACTGCCGAACACGTCGTGCGCGAGGGTGTTGGCGCAGGCCAGGATCATGCTGGCGACGGATGCCAGGAGAGTGAGGAAGAGCGCCGTCGTGACCATGGTGAACAGGAAGGTTTCGGTCGACGACACGTCTGTCCCGAACGCGGCCCGCGACCCCAGCAGATAGGCGGTCCTGCCCGTCGGATCGGCACCTGCGATCGTCGCGCGCCCGATCAGCGCCGTCGCGCCGAAGCTGACGATCATGGTGATCAGCATGAAGAGGGCCACGCACGGCACCGCCCAGGACATCGACCGGCGCACCTGGCGGGCACTATTCGCGGTGTACATGCGCATGGTGACATGCGGCAGGCAGGCGCCGCCGAGGACGACGGTCATCTCTGAGCTGATCATGTCGAGGCGAGGGTTGGGCCCGTCGGCGAACTGAAGACCGGAGTGCAGGAAAGCCGGCCCCACCCCGCTGTGTGCTGCTGCGGCGGAGAACAGCTTGCCCATGTCCCAGTCGAACTGCCGCAGGATCAGTGCGGCGACTACCGCACCGGAGCCGAACAGCATCACGATCTTCAGGATCTGGATGAGGGCGGTGCCCTTCATACCGCCGATCGCTGCATAGCTGATCATCAGCGCGCCGACGCCCACGATGCACCCGGTCTTCAGCGAGTCGCTGGAGAAGCCGAGGATGAACGCCAGCAGATCACCGGTGCCGGCGAGCTGGATGAGCATCATCGGTACCAGCGCCGCGATGGTGGCTGTGCACGCGGCGATGCGCACCGCGCGTCCGGGCATCCGCCGTGCGAGCACGTCACCCATGGTGAACCGGCCCGCGTTGCGCAGTGGTTCGGCCAGCAGGAACATCAGCAGCATGAGGGAGAGGGCTATGCTCAGCGCCAGGACCACGCCGTCGTACCCGTCGAGCGCGATGACCCCGCCCGTGGACAGGACCGTCGCGGCGGAGATGTAGTCACCGGCGATGGCGAGGCCATTGCGCATCGGCGACAGCGATCCGTACCCCGTGTAGAACTCGTCGAGGTTGTCTCCGTCGGGGCCTGTCATCACGCACAGCAGCAGGATGATCGTGGCGACCGTCGTGAAGGCCATCAAAGACATCGCCTGCGCGGAACTGCTGAAACCGGTCACCGTCCAGCTCCCCGCTTGGCGTCCAGCTCGGCCTGCTTGCGGATCCGGTCCGCGATCGGATCGACCCTGCGGCGCGCCGTGTACTCATACAGCCCGATCGCCAAGCAGGTGATCGGAACCTGGATCAGTCCGAGCAGCAGCCCCGTGGACAGACCGCCCGAGACGGTGCCCGTCATCAGCGAAGGCGCGAACGCGGACAGGACGAGAAAGAGGCTGAAGTACCCGAGCGCCGTGCACGTTGCAACGCGCCGCAGGGAGCGGTAGGCACTGCGCAGGAAGCGCAGGTCGCTGTGGTGGCCGAGTGCCGGATGGCGCGGCGTCGTCCCCCTGTCGGACTCCGGTTGCGGCTGCCAGGGGTAAGTGACATACGAGGGGGACAAGTAGGGCGCGGGGCCGTGCGGCGCTGCCCGGCGGTGCGGCGGGTACTCGGGGGACCCGAAGTCGTCTGGCATCCCGTTTCTCCTTGTGTGGCTCAGGGCCCGTGTGGGACCGAAGGGAAGCGGGGGGTGAGCGCACGCTACCCGTGCGCATCAGTCTTGGCGAGAGTTAGTACAGACCAATTGACCATGGGGTGCCCATGGGTTCGGTCAGCTTCAGGGCCGCGGTTCGGAAGCCTCTGGCGCGGGCTGCCGCCGAACGCGGAAGGCTGAGCTCGGGAACCCGGTGCAGCGGCCGGGAGCTCCCTGCGGCTGCGCAACTGTCGACGGCGAGGACGAGTGCGGTGGCGGATGCCCTGCTGGTTTCGGCCGGCCCGTTCTGAGGCCGGCCGCTGATCATCAAGGTGAGACCTCCTCCAGCGGCTTGCGCTCCGACTCGATGCCTGGTGGACCGGGCAACTACTCGCACATCACACCTCGCCACCCTCGACCTCGCCGCATAAGCAATTGGGCAACGGGGTCCCTCGATCCACTCGAATCGCGGTGTGGGCGGCAGCCCGGCTGGGCCAGGGGTGAGTCTCCCGAGCCGGTCGCGGACCAGGTGCTCGAACTCGGCCCGGTGATCCATCAGCCACGAGAAGTAGAACGATCCCTGGCAGATGACGCCGGCATCGACGCCCCGCTCATCCTCAATGATGAACGGCGAGCCGTCAGGCACCCGCCGACGACTGTGTCTGGGCCGCCGCACGGTACAGCCGGCGCAGCCGCACCACGCCCAGGTCGTGCTGGTACAGGTTCTCCCGCTGGTCGGCGTCCGCCGGCATGGCCTCCAGCATGACGCGGTCCTGTTCCAGGACCTCCCAGTGGCGCTTCTCGATCAGCGTCCGGTAGAGGAAGCGCCAGGAGGCGCGCTGCCAGTCCTCGACCCGGCGGTAGCGCCAGAAGAAGACGCCGCTGCGCTGCTCGTCCACAGGGCAGACCATGCCCACGATCCCGAACGGTCCTCCGGGGCCGGCCGACGGCGGGTACGGGATGGACAGGTCGACCCAGTCCACGCCGGTGCGGCACAGCTCCACCCAGTCGAAGTTGACGCCGCGCTGGTCGGTCTTCTCGAAGAAGTAGCCGCGGTCGGTCTCCCGGATACGGAACTTGGCCGTGGTGTCACCATCGAACATGGTGTGCGAATCGTGGTGGAGGAAGGCGCCGTGCATCGGATCGAGCAGGTTCTCCACGGCGTAGCGCCACGGTGAGTTCCACTCGGCGTAGCACAGGAACGCGTCCACCTCGGGGTCTGTCAGAGGCTCCGGGAGCGTCAGTTCGACAGGCTCCGGGTGCTCCTCGTCGCCGAAGTAGGCGAGGATCACGCCCGCGACCTCACGAATCGGCAGCGAGGTGACCAGCTTCTTGCCCTCCAGGCTGCAGCCGGGCAGCCCGGGAACGGAGGAGACCGTCCCGTCGGACTCGACCTCGACGCCGTGGTACCAGCAGGCGACCCGGTCACCGAGGTGCTTGCCGAGTGAGAGCGGTGCACCGCGGTGCGGGCAGCGGTCGGCGAGCATGGACAGGGCGCCGTCGGAGCGGCGGAACAGCAGCCACTGCTCGCCGAGCGCGGTCACCTTGCGCATCGCGCCGGAGGCGACGAAGTGCGAGGGGACGACGGGGTGCCACTGGTTGCGCAGGCCGGTGGCGTAGATGTGGTCCGCCGTGGCGGAGGACGACAGCGTCATGGTCAGGCTCCCAGTCGGTTCATCTCGGCGCGGAAGGATTCCTCGGTCCACGGTGTGCCGTCGCCGGCGTGGACCTGGCGGGCGTTGAGTCCGCGCACCACGTCGGCCAGCTCGTGGCCCTCCTTGGTGAAGACCTCCTCGAGGGTCGCGGCGAGCTTGTACTCGTACGGGGTCGGCTCGTGGGTACGGGACTGGTGGACGTCCAGGTATGGCCAGGTGTCGGTCACGGTGTCTCCTTGAAGTGCGGGGGGAAAGGTGTTACAGGTCGAGGACGAGCCGGCTCCGTGAGGCGCACCGCGAGACGCAGATCATCATCGTGGCGCAGGTGGCACGTTCGGCCTCGCTGAGCAGGAAGTCCCGGTGGTCGGGGGCGCCCTCGATCACCCGGGTCTCGCAGGATCCGCAGATCCCGTCACGGCAGGAGCTCGGTGCGTCGATGCCGGCGCCCTCGACGGCGTCGAGGATGGAGGTGCCTGCGCCGACGGTGAGGGTCACCCCGGAGGTGCGGCACTCGACCTCGAACTCCTCGTCGTCACCGGTGCGTTCCACGGACGGTGCGGCGAACCGTTCCAGGCGCAGCCGGTCCTCGGGGCAGCGCGCCTCGACGGCCGTGAGCAGGGGCTCGGGACCGCAGGAGTACACCAGCGTGCCGTCGGGCAGCTCCGCGAGCGCGGCATCCAGGTCGATGTGGCCCAGTTCGTCCTGCGGGACGAGGGTGACATCGCCGCCGAGCGCGGCGAGTTCGGAGGTGAACGCCATCGACGCCCGCTCTCTGCCTCCGTAGACCATCCGCCAGGCGGCACCCCGGCGGGCCGCCTCCCCGGCCATCGCCAGCAGCGGGGTGATCCCGATGCCTCCGGCGACGAACAGGTAGGCGTCGGCGTCCTCCAGCGCGAAGTGGTTGCGCGGTTCGGAGGCCCTGACCGGCTGCCCGGGGCGCAGCTGTGTGTGCACGAACCGCGAACCGCCTCGCGAGGCGGGTTCGTTGAGCACACCGATGCGGTAGACGTCCGGCACGTTCGGGTCGCCGCACAGACTGTACTGGCGTACCTGGCCACCGACATGGACGTCGAGGTGTGCGCCGGGCGTCCACGCCGGCAGGGGTTTGCCGTCGGGGTGCGTCAGTTCGACGGAGAGCACGCCCTGTGCCTCCCAGGTCATTCGATGGACGACCAGCTGCAGCGAGTGCTCGCTCATGGCCTGTTGCCTCCTTGCCGGCAGTGACGTGACCGGGCTACTGGCCCGGGATCCTCACGGGTGGGGTGAACGGGACCTTCATCGGTCCGAGTGCCGTCAGATCGACCTCGACGAGCGTCGGACCGTTGGAGGCGACGGCCTCGGCGAGCACCGGGCCGGCGTGGTCCTCGGCAGCGATCCGCAGGTACGACAACCCGCAGGCGCGGGCCAGCAGTTCGAAGTCGGGGGTGGCCAGGTCGACCCCTGAGCGGCGCTCGCTGTAGCGGTCCTGCATGTTGCGCAGGACTCCGTAGCCGCCGTCGTTGAAGACGATCAGGGTCAGCCGGGGCCGTTCCTGGGCAAGGGTGAGGAGCTCGCCGAGGTGGACGGCGAGTCCGCCGTCGCCGGCGATGACGACCGTGGGCGCGTCGGGCCGCGCGAGCGCCGCACCGATGCCCATGCCGAGCCCCTGTCCGATGCCGCCGCCGCGCGGGAAGACGTTGTCCCGCGGGTCGTACATCTCCAGCAGCCGGTTGCCCCAGCTGCTGGAGGGGATCGTGACGTCGCGCGCCACGACCGCCTCGCGGGGCAGCGCCGCGCGGATCGCGTCGCAGATCGCGGCCTGCGGTCCGATGTTGTCGTGCAGGAGTGCCCGCACCTCGGAGCGTACGGCGCCCACGCGATCCGTCCAGCCACTCTCGGAGGGCCGGGCGTGCGGCAGCAGAGCAGCCAGAGTGGCGGCGGCGTCGCCGTGCAGGGCGTGGGCGACGGGGTACACCCGGCCCAGCGCGTCCTTGTCGATGTCGATCTGGATGTGCGCCCCGGGGAGTTCCAGGGTGTAGTCGGCGGTCTCGTTGGAGCGGAAGTGCGTGCCGATGGTGAGCAGCACGTCCGCGTCGGCGAGCAGGGCGCGCACCGCGGGGGTGGTGGCGAAGTTGCCGATGACCTGCTCGTGGTCCTCGGGGACCGCGCCGCGCCCGGAGTTCGAGGTCAGCAGTCCCGCTCCGGTAGCCTCCAGCAGCCCGGCCAGCTCGCCCCTGGCGGTGACCACGCCCCCACCTGCCCAGATCAGTGGGCGGCGGGCGGAGGTCAGAAGGGCGCCGGCTGCGGCGAGTTCACTCCCCGTGGGAGCCGGGACGGCGGCTGTGGGGAGCTCGGCCGGCTCGTCGGTCTGGGCCGCGAACTGGAGGTCGATCGGCCACTCCACGCTCGCCGGGCCTCCCGGTGCGGTGAGCGCGGCGCGTGCCGCCTCGCGCAGGATCCGGCCCGCCTGCTCGGCGTCCGGCACACTCGCGGCGTGGGCGGAGACCGCGCTCAGCATGCCGAGCTGGTCCTTCGTCTCATGGATGAAGCCCCGGCCGCTGCCGAGGAATTCGCTCTCCACCTGGCCGGTGACGTGCAGTACGGAGCTGCCCGCGCTGAGGGCTTCGATCAGCGATCCGGCCGCGTTGCCGGCTCCCGTACCGGTGGAGGTCAGTGCGCAGCCGAGCGTGCCCCGGGCACGTCCGTAGGCGTCCGCGGCGTTCACGGCGGATGCCTCGTGTCGCACGGGCACGAAACGCAGTTCGCGGTCGACGGCCTCGACGAGCGGTAGGTTGTGCACGCTGACGATGCCGAAGACGGTGTCGATGCCGAGTTCCCGCAGGACGGCGACGAGGAGATCGCCTCCGTTGTCGTAACGCATGGTGTCTCCTCAGAGGATGGAGCGGCCGACGCCGCCGCAGACGTCGATGCTGGTGCCGGTGATGTACGAGGCGAGGGGCGAGAGCAGGGTGACGACCGCGAACGCGACCTCTTCGGCCCGGCCGAGGCGGCCGAGGGCTATGCCCCGGTCGGCGGCCAGTTCCGCCTGCCAGTCCTCGTAGGTCCGGCCGGAGTCCGCGGCTGCGTAGCGCCTCGTCCACTGGCCGGTGTCGATGAGGCCGAGACAGACGGAGTTGACCCGGATGCCGTCGCCGGCGAGTTCGGCCGACAGGGACTTGGAGAGGTTGAGGATGCCCGCCCGGGCGGCGCTCGTCGTGATCAGCCGGGGCTCGGGCTGCTTGGCGAGCACCGCGTTGATGTTGACGACGCTCGCCGCGCCGGAGGCGGCGAGATGCGGGCGCGCGGCCTGCAGCGGGTTGAGCACTCCGGCGAACTTCAGCTCCAGCTCGTCGCGCCAGTCCTCGACGGTGGAGTCATCGAGACCCTTCATCCGGGACTGTCCGGCGTTGTTGACGAGTCCGTCGATGCCGCCGAACTCCTCGGCGGTCCGGCGGACGAAGTCGTCCACGGCGCCCGCGTCCCGGACGTCGCACACTGCGGTCAGCAGGCGGTCGTGTCCGGCGCCGAGGTCGGCTGCCATCTTGGCGAGCCGGTCGGCGTCACGGCCACAGGTGGCGACGCGGGCCCCCTCGTCGAGTAGGGCGCGGACCGTGGCCAGGCCGACGCCCGAGCTGCCGCCGGTGACCACGATGGTGCGGTCGGCGAGTCCCAGATCCATAACTCGTGTCCCTTGCAGTTCAGTTCATGGTGAAGCCGCCGTTGACGGCGATCACCTGTCCGGTCAGGTAGCGGGATTCCTCGCCGAGCAGGAAGGAGACGATCCCGGTGAGGTCGTCCGGCTGCTGCGGCCGGGAGATGGCCCGGTTCATTCGGTAGAGGTCGTGCCGTTCGGTGGGCACGGTCTCGGTCGCCTCGCACTCGGTGAGTCCGGGGGCGACCGCGTTCACGGTGATCCCCTTGTCGCCGAGTTCGCGTGCCATGGCACGGGTGAGTGCGATGACCGCGCCCTTGGAGGCGATGTAGTGGGCGAGGCGGGGGGATCCGTAGAGCGCGGCGTCCGAGGCGATGTTGACGATCCGCGCCGGCGTCGCGAAGAGCGGGTACAGCGCCTTCGACACCAGCCAGGGGCTGCGGGCGTTGACCGCCATCAGCCGGTCCCACACCTCGATGTCGATGTCCTGGAACTCCTTGCCGCCCACACCGTTGGCGAGGGCCGCGTTGTTGACCAGGCCGTACACGGGGCCGATCTCGCGTACGGCGGCGGCCAGCGCGGCCACCGAGTCGGGGTCGGCGACATCGCAGCGTACGAAGTGGGCGTCGATGCCCTCTGCGCACAGTTCCGCGACGGCGTGCTCGCCCCGTTCCTGTTCCAGTTCGGCGACGACGACCCGGAAGCCGTCGGCACCTGCCCGGCGGGCCATGGCCAGCCCCAGGCCACGGCCCGCACCGGTGACGACGACAGTGTGTGCGTCGGCCGGGGGCTGGTCAGCCACGGGTGACGCCGTGCATCGGCGAGTACTCGGGGTAGGTCGGCACCTGCGGCTTCTGGGTGCCGATGACGACGCAGAACAGGGCGTCGGTGTCGCCCTCGTTCTTGAGCGAGCGGGTCACTCCGGCCGGGACCACGATCATGTCGCGGTAGCCGAGAGTGCGGTACTCGGCCTCGTCCGGGCCGCGGTGGATGCCGACCTTGACCTCGCCCTCCAGGACGAAGAAGGCTTCCTCGACGTCGTGGTGGGTGTGGGCCGGGCCTTCGGCGCCGGGCGGCAGCACCATGTTGGAGAAGGTGAACCCGCCGGACGGGAGGATCCGGCTGTCGTTCTCGTGGTTGCCGGTGGCACCCGAGCCGACGTACCGGATCTGGCCGCGGCGGAACTGGGCGCCGGCCTTCTCCTGGAAGGAGAGGGTGTCGAAGTCCGCCACGCGGGAGGCCTTCGTGGCGATGAGGGAGTCGGTGTACGCGGTGAGGTCGCCGCCGTTGTCGTACTCGGTGGTCGTCAGAGGCATGGGGGTAGCTCCTACTCGGGGATGGATGCGGTGATGCGGAGGTGGGAGAGCACCCAGGCGTTGAAGTGCCCGGGCTGCTCCTGGTTGGCCAGGTGACCGGCGTCCTTGACGATCACGTAGGCGGTCTTGTGGAGGGCTCCGGCGATGGCCTGGCTCGCCTCGATGCCGGTGACCCGGTCCTGCTCGCCGCACAGCACGAGGGTGGGCGCGGCGATCGAGGGGAGTTCGGCGCGCAGATCGGCGGCGGCCATGGACTCGGCGGCGTACGCGTAGCCGGGCAGCCGTACCGAGGCGGCCATGGTGTCCACGACCCGGCGGACCAGCTCGTCGGGGGTGCCGGGCGACACCAGCCGCGGTCCGCGTCCCTCGGCGAAGGCGCGTGGGCCGAGCTCGGCAAGCTCGGTGGCCCGGGCCCGCATGCCCTTCGCCTTCGCCTCGTCGGTGCCGGAGCCCGGGCTGGAGTCGGCGACGATGAGCGAGGCGACGAGCTCCGGGTGGCGGGCGGCGAGCCGCAGGGCGATCACGCCGCCCCAGGACACTCCGAGGACGTGCGCGGTCGAGGCGCGTTCACGGATGAGAGCGGCTGCCGCGTCCGCGTAGTCGTCCAGGCCGAGCGGTTCCTCGGGGTCGGGCGACTTGGCGTAACCGGGGGCGTCCCAGGCCACGACCCGCACGTACGAGGAGAGTTCGGCGAGCTGCGGGGCGAACGCTGCCGACGACGAGCCGATCCCGTGCAGGCACAGCAGCAGGGGGCCCCGGTCACCGGCCTCTTCGACGTGGACGTCGGCGCGGGCGCTCACAGGATCTGGCCCGTCCGCCCGGCGAGCGCGGCGAGGCTGCGCAGGACCGCGTACGGAACCACCTGGCTGGTGGCCGGATTGCCGGGGTCGGGCAGGTGGGCGACCTCGAAGCGGTACGCACCGTGTGCGCCCGACGCCTCGATCACATGGCGTGTGCGGTGCGCCGCCGGGTCGGCGACGACCTGGACCCGCACAGCGTCCAGGTCGCCGACGGCCAGCGCGACGGACGCAGCCACATTCGTCGATTTGGGGAACTTGACCGGGACCTCGCGGGCGGTGCCGGACATGACCACGACCGGGCCGGTCGCCGACCGCATCCGGGCCAGCAACTCCTCGTCCATCCAGGGCTGTTCGAGGGTCGCGGGCAGCTTCGTGGTGGTGAGGCGCACCTCGTCGAGCGGGCCCAGGGAGCGTGCCGCCTGGAGCAGGTCGAGGCCGCCCACGGCACCACTGGTGAAGTACACCCGGCCGGGTCCCGCCGCGAGCATCCGCTTCGCGAGCTCCTCGTCGGTCAGCGCTCCGGTGGAGGCGATCAGCAGATCGGTGCCGGATTCCAGCACCCGCTCGCCCCATTCCCGTACGACACCCTGGCCCGCGGCCTCGACGATCAGGTCACAGACCTCCAGGGCCTCCTCGAAGGTGGCCTGCCGCGCCGGTGCGGCTTCGCCGAGCGGACGGTTGTCGACGACGCACACCAGCTCTGCGCCACCCACCCGGCCCTCGGCGAGGGCGGTGCCGACGACCCGGCCGATCGCGCCCCAGCCGACGATGCCGACCTTGCGTACGGTGCTCATGCGGTGGCCTCCTGGGCGTCGAGGGGAGCGAGCGGGCCGGGGTCCGGCGCGCCCGCCATGTGGCAGCGGATCTCCTTGGACGGCGGTCCCGCCGTCCCCCACAGGTCGGACAGGTCGGGCACCCGCCGCCACACCCGGGCGATCCAGGCGTCCTCGACGATCTGGGCGACCTCGGAGGTGTACTCGCAGACCAGTCCGGACGGGTCGGTGAAGTAGGAGAAGGTGTTGTTCCCGGGGCCGTGCCGGCCGGGGCCCCACTGGGGGGTGATGCCGTGGTGACGGAGTCGGCCGAGGCCCCGCATGAAGTGGTCGACCGAGGTCATCTCGTACGCCACGTGGTTGAGCGAGGTCCACTCGGCCTGGTTGAACGCGATGCAGTGGTGGTCCGCGTTGCAGCGCAGGAACGCCATCTGGTGCTCGGACCAGTCGGAGACGCGCAATCCCAGTACCTCGCAGTAGAAGGTGACTGCGGCGTCGATGTCGGTGGTGTTGAGCACGGCGTGCGTCACCCCGACGGGCACGGCGCCGTCCCGGCTGCGCGGGACGACCGCCTCGACCTGGGCGCTGATCTCGATGAGGCGCCCTTCGAGGTCGGTGAACCGCAGCCCGTAGCCGCCGCCCGCCTGGTCCAGCGGGCCGGGCCCGAGGACGGGGACGATGCCGCGTGCCTCGAGGCGCCGCGCGGCCTCGTCGACCTCGGCTGGGGTCGCGACGGCGAACGAGAGGCGGCCGAGTCCGACCCGCTCCCGCTCGGACAGTTGGAGAACGTGGTGCTCGTCGCCCGTGCCGCGCAGCCAGCGGGCACCGGTGTCCGACTCGACGGTCTCCAGACCCCAGACCTCTTCGTAGAAGTCGGCGGTCTCTGTGAAGGCCGGGGTGTGCAGCTCGACGTAGCGCAGTGAGCGGAGCCGGGCGATCGGACCGGGGGGTGGTTGGTGCATCGGTCTCTCCAGACGGGCGGACGGACGGACGTGCGTGCGTGCGGCCGGGTCAGTTGGCCCAGGGAAGCGGGTGGCCTGAGGTGCCCCAGTACAGGGACTTCTGGCGCTGGTAGGCGCGGATCGCGTCGCGGCCCTTCTCGGTGCCGAGGCCGCTGTCCTTCCATCCGCTGAACGGGGTGGAGGCGCTGAACTGCTTGTACGTGTTGATCCAGACCGTGCCGGCCTCGATCCGGCGGGCGAGCTGCCAGGCGGCCCGCAGGTCACCGGTCCAGATGCCGCAGGCCAGCCCGTAGACGGAGTCGTTGGCCTGGCGGACCAGGTCGTCCTCGTCGTCGTAGGGCAGGGCGACCAGGACGGGGCCGAAGATCTCCTCCTGGCAGGTGCGCGAGGTGTTGGGCAGTCCTTCCAGGACCGTCGGCAGGTAGTACGCGCCGTCCTCGTACCGCTGCCCCTCGGGCGCCGAGCCGCCGCACAGGACCCGTGCGCCCTCGGAGCGGGCGAGGTCGACGTAGGCCGCGACGGAGTCGCGGTGGCTGTGGTGCACCAGGGGGCCGACCTGGGTGCTCGGTTCGGTGCCGGGGCCGACGCGCAGCTTGCGGACGCGCTCGACGAGTTCACCGACGAAGGTGTCGTAGATCTCGCGGGCCACGAAGAGCCGTGAGCCGGCGATGCAGGACTGGCCGCTGGAGGAGAAGATCCCGAACATCACGCCGGCCAGGGCCTGCTCGATGTCGGCGTCGGCGCGCACGATCGTCGGCGACTTGCCGCCGAGCTCCAGCGAGGCGGGGATGAGCTTCTGGGCGGCGATCGTGGCGATGGACCTGCCGGTTCCGGTACCGCCGGTGAATCCGATGCGGGCGACGAGGGGGTGGCGTACGACTGCGTCACCGACCACCCGGCCGCTGCCCGGGAGTACCGAGAGCAGGGCGGTGGGCAGGCGGAACTCGTCGAGGGCCTGGGTGATCAGCCGGCCGAGGGCGAGGGAGACCAGAGGGGTCCAGGCCGCCGGCTTGAGCAGGACCGCGTTCCCGGCGGCGAGCGCGGGTGCGATCTTCTGCGCGTCGCTGGCGACGGGAGAGTTCCAGGGGTTGATCGCCCCGACGACACCGAGCGGCTCGTACACGCTCATGGTGACGTACGGGCCGCGGGACGGCGTGAGCGAGTCCTCGGCGCACTCCAGGGCTGCCGCCATGTAGCGGAAGGTGCCTGCAGCACTGAGCGCGAGGGCGCGGGTCTCGGTGAGGGTCTTGCCGGTGTCGGCCGTCTGCACCGCGGCGAGCTCGTCGGCCGACTGCTCGGTCAGCTCGGCGATGCGGTGCAGCAGCCGGGCGCGCTCATGGGCGAGCAGGTCCCGCCAGGCCGGGTCCGCCGCCGCTTTCGCCGCTGCTTCGGCCGCTTCGTCGACCTCGTCGGCTGTGGCGGTGTGGACGGTGGCGAGGATGCGGCCGTTCGCCGGGTCGATGGTGTCGAGGGGTTCGCCCGCACCCTGTCGCCACTGGCCCGCGATGAGGATGTCGGTGAGGAAGTGCGGCACGGGTGTACCTCCGGGCGGGGTGGGGGGGCAGGTGGGCTGCGGGTACGGACGCAGGGGGCACGTGCCGTCACTCGGAACCTTCGAAGTGCTAGAAATCTAAGCACTTAACCATTCCTGCGCAAGAACCCGGGGCGAAATCGTTGCCTTCCTTGCCTTGAGCACGTACTCCGCGACACCGATGATGGACACCGAGCCGCCGGAGACTAGATCCCTAAGCTCTTAACCATTGACCGCTTAGCCATTGGAACCTACTGTCTCGGCAACTGCTCAGCCCGCGGAAGGAACCCCTCCATGACGACAGTGGCCGGCAAGCCAGCAATCGGCTCCATAGCCGCGAGACTTGAACGACTGCCGCAATCACGCTGGCACGTCAAAGTCCGGTTTCTGATCGGCGCCGTCACCTTCTTCGAGGCGTTCGACCAACTGCTGGCCGCCTCCGCACTTCCCGTCCTGATGAAGGAATGGCACCTGACCACCGGCCAGGCCACCTTCGCCGTGACCTCCGCCTCCATCGGCATGCTGCTCGGCGCCGTGGCGGCGGGCTGGATGGGCGACCGGATCGGCCGTGTGCGCACCGTCGCACTGGGCGTCGCCGTCACTGCCCTGGCCAGCCTCGCCGTCGCCCTCTCGGGCAGCATCGAGACCTTCTCGCTCTTCCGGTTCGTCCAGGGCCTCGGCATCGGCGGAGTCGTGCCCGTCGCGGCCACGTACATCAACGAGATCGCCCGCTCCGACAAGCGGGGCCGTTTCGTCCTGCTGTACGAGATGATCTTCCCGGCGGGACTGGCGGCCGCGACCCTGGTCGCCGTGTGGGTGGTCCCCAACTTCGGCTGGCGCGCCATGTTCGTCCTCGGCGCTCTCCCGGTACTGCTCGCCGCCGTTCTCCCGCGCCACGTCGCGGAGTCCCCGCGCTGGCTGCTGGCCCGAGGACGAACGCAGGAGGCGGAGGAGGCCATCGCCCGCATCGAGGCCGAGGTCGTCCGCGCCACGGCCGAGCCACTGCCCGCCCCTGCCGCCGGTGCGCCCGACGAGGTGTCCCAGGGCCGCCTGCGCGACCTGTTCCAGGGCCGCTACCTACGGCGTACAGCGGTCCTGTCGGGGCTGTGGTTCGTCGCCTATTACGTGAACCACGGCATCTCCGTCTGGCTGCCGTCGCTCTACACGAAGCAGTTCGACCTGGATCTGACCACCGCGCTCGTCTTCACCCTGGTCAGCAACATCACCGGTCTGCTCGGCACCCTCATCATGGCCCTCCTGGTCGACCGTATCGGCCGGAGGCCCGCCCTGATCGGCGCGCTCGTCGGCACCGTGCTCTCGCTGGGCGTGCTCGCCCTGCTCGGTGCGACCTCGGGCGGTCAGGTCGCCGTCTTCGCCTCGTGCACGACGTTCTTCCTGTACGCGATCAACGCGGGGCTCTACCTGTACTCACCCGAGATGTACCCGACGGCCAACCGGGCCAAGGGGGCGGCGTTCGGCGGCCTGTGGAACCGGCTCGGCGTCATTCTCGGTCCGATAACCGTAGGCACGATCATCGGAGCGGGCGGCAGCCTGGGGCTCGTCTTCGCGCAGCTCGCCGTGGTGGCAGCGGTGGGCGCCGCGATCGCCTGGTTCGCGATCGAGACCAAGGGCAAAACGCTGGAGGAGCTCAACTCCTGACGCACCCGGCAGGCCGGGAGAGGGGCCGGTGTCCCGGAGCAGCGATCACTGCTCCGGGACACCGGCCCCGAGCGTTTGCCCCAGAGCGCCGAGGAGCCCCGACAGCCGGCGCCGGTCCGCGGGCCCGAGCCCGGCAAGCAGCTCACGCTCCTGGGCGGACCGAGCGGCGAAGACCCGGTCGGACAGCGCGATGCCCTCCGGGGTGAGGCACAGCCGGACGATCCGGCGGTCATTCGCGTCGCGCTCCCGCCGGATCAGGCCCACCGCCTCCAGACGGTCCGCGTGCTGGGTGAGGCCGCCCGCGCGGACCGTGCCGGCGGCCGCCACCTCGCCCATCGTCCGGCGGTAGGGCTCTCCTGCGTCGCGCAGGGTGGCGAGCACCTCGTAGGCGGGCAGGCTGATGCCGTACTCGCGGACAGTCCTGCCGACGAGCGCCTGATGTCGCTGGGCGCACTCGCCAAGCCTGTCGAACAGAGATGTGGCGGATTCGTCGGTGGCGGGGGGCGCCGGCACGGGCCACCGGGTGTCTTGGCGCTCGGCTTCCGGGTGCTCGGTCTGCGGGCGCTCCGCCTCCGGACTCCCGGCGCGTACGGACGCCGCCTCGCCCGTGACCTCGGTGCCGCGCACCTGCTCGCGGGCGGGACGGAGCGCGTCGCCGAAGGCGGTGGTGAGCACGTCCGTCAGCGCGGGAGCCAGCTCCCCGGTCGGGACGGAGGCCGCCGGCTCGTGCGCGAAGACATAGCGTTCCATGATCACGCCGAAGAGGACGCTGCGGACCATGGCGACGCGCACGTCCGACTCGGCCGAGTCGCCGAGCAGCCTCGCGAGGGGGGCGCCGACCTGCTTCTCCAGGATCGTGCGCAGCAGTTCGGCGCTCGGCGGGTGGCTGGCCGCCGAGCGGATCAGCGCGGGCCACGGATCATCGGCCGGCAGCCGGTCCCAGCGGTCCAGGTAGGCGTGGGCAAGGGCTGCCGGTACATCGCCATCGCCGTCTGCGCCGAGCACGTCACCCGTGACGCCCGCTCCGCCTCCGACCGCCTCGCGGAACAGACCGTCCTTGGTCCCGAAGTACGCCATCACCAGACCCGGCGTCACCCCGGCCTCGGCCGCGATGGCGCGGACCCCGACGCCCTTGTAGCCGTGCGCCCCGAACAGCCGGCGGGCGGCATCGAGAACCGCACGGCGATTGCCTTCCGGGTCGTGCGAGCCGGGACGGCGCGGCGCGGCCGGGGGCTGCCCCGCCTCGGGTACGGGGCTTGTGGCCGTCTCTCGACGGCCCTTGCTCTTTGGATCCACAGCCCTCACATTAAACGAGTGTTCATAAAAACAGACGTTCAAAAACGGTCACACTATATGTACGGGACCGAGCCGGTCGGTGAGCGGCAGACCGCTGCCGCCGCGCCGCACCGCGATGATCTCGGCCATGATCGACACGGCCGTCTCCTCGGGTCCCCGACCGCCGAGATCCAGGCCGACCGGCGAACGCAGCCGTGCGATTTCCGCCTCGGTGGTGCCTGCCGCACGCAGTCGTGCGAGCCGGTCCTCATGCGTGCGGCGGCTGCCCATGGCTCCCACGTATCCGGCCCTGCTGCGCAGCGCGAGCGCGAGGACCGGCACGTCGAAGCGATGGTCATGGGTCAGCACGCACACCGCGGTCGTCGCGTCGAACTGATCCTCCCGGGCGCGGAACCACCGGTCGGGCCGGTCGGTGACGACCTCGTCGGCACCCGGGAAGCGCTCGGGCGCCGCGAAGGCGGGCCTGGCGTCACAGACCGTCACATGGTGCCCGAGCGCGGCACCGATGCCTGCCAGGGGGCGGGCGAACTCGGCCGCACCGAAGATCAGCAGCTGCGGCCGGGAGGCGAAGGACTGCACCAGCAGCTCCCGCTGCGGTGCGCAGGCGATGTCGCCGTACGCAGCGTTTCCGCTGGTCACAAGGCCGCTCGCGGCGCGTCCCAGCATGCCGTCGGCGGCCAGGGCAGCCGCCCGGTCCGTCTGCGGATCACCCAGCGAGCCGGTCACCGTCCCACCGCCGACGGCCAGTCCCCCGCCGCCACCGACGCGAGTGACCAGAGCCACCGGCACGCCGGCCGCGAGATCGGCGGCGATCCGGCCGAGCGGCACCTCGGGGCCCACCTCACGGATCAGCACCTCGATCGTGCCCCCGCAGGTCAGGCCGACCTCGAAGGCGTCCTCGTCGCCGACCCCCCAGCGCTCGACCGTCGGGGCGGCGCCCGCGAGCACCTCCTCCGCGATCGCGCAGACTGCGGACTCGACACAACCGCCGGAGACGCTGCCGACGACACGGCCCTCCTCCGACACCAGCATCGACGCGCCCGGCGCGTGCGGAGCCGAGCCCCACGTCCGCAGGACGGTCGCCATGGCGAAGCGGGTTCCGGAGCGCTGCCAGGCGACTGCCTGGTCGATGACGTGTCGCATATCGCTCACCTCGGACTGGGAAATTTCGGACAGCCTCTTGCCAGGAAGAAACTTTAGTGTAAATCATTTCAGGTACTAGATAGATTTGTACGTGCCGAATGCAACGGCGCGACGACGACCAGAGAGGACCGGTGGAGCAGGTTGAAACCCTCATCCTTCGACTACACCGCCCCCAGCACCGTCGGCGAGGCGGTCGCCCTCCTCGCCGACGAGGAACGGGAGGCAAAGGTCGTAGCGGGCGGCCAGTCACTGATCCCCATGCTGAACATGCGTCTGGCCAGGCCCGAGCTGCTCGTCGACATCACCCGGATCCCCGAGCTCGGCCGTCTTCACGTGGACGCGGCGGGCAACCTCCGCATCGGCGCCGCCGTGCGGCAGGGCCGGGCCGCTGCCGACAGCGCCGTACGGGAAGGGTGGCCGCTGCTGGCCGCCGCGATCGAGCACATCGGTCACCCGCAGATCCGCAGCCGCGGCACCGTCTGCGGCAGTCTCGCCCACCATGACCCGGCCGCCGAGCTGCCCACCGCGGCCCTCGCCCTGAACGCCCAATTCGTGATCACCGGGCCGCGCGGCACCCGCACCGTCACCGCCGAGGACTTCTTCGTCGCGACCTTCTCCACCGCCGTCGAGGCGGACGAGCTGCTCACCGAGGTCGTGTTCCCCCCGCTCCCGGCGCATCACGGCTGGGCCTTCGAGGAACTGACCCGCAGACATGGTGACTTCGCCACCGTCGGCGTGGCGGTCGTGCTGGAGCGGAGCTCCGGGGAGGGCACCGTCCGGGCGGCCCGCGTGGTCTTCAGCGGCGTAGCCCCCGTACCCGTACGTCTGGCCGCCGCCGAGGACGCACTCGTGGGCAGCGAAGCCGACGAGCAGGCCCTCGCCGCCGCGGCCGGCGCCGCGCTGTCCCGTCTCACGCCCTCCGACGACGTCCACGCCACCGCCGAGTACCGGCGCGAAGGCGCCGCCCATCTCCTCGTCCGTGCCTGCACCACCGCCTGGGAGCGCTGCTGATGACCCCGTCCGTCCCCACCCCGCTCGCGGCGCGCAAGCCGCCGCTCGCCGAGCCCTCCGCCTGGCACGAGATCACGCTCACCGTCAACGGCCGGCCGGTCACCGCCGAGGTCGAGTCCCGGCTGCTCCTCAGCGACTTCCTGCGCGACCGGCTCGGCCTCACGGGCACGCATGTCGGCTGCGAGCACGGAGTCTGCGGGGCCTGCACCGTCCTTGTCGACGACGAGCCGGTGCGTACCTGTCTGACCCTGGCCGTGCAGTGCCAGGACGCCGAGATCCGCACGGTCGAGGGCCTCGCACCCGGCGACGCCCCCCTCACCTCCGTACAGCGTGCTTTCCACGAGTGCCACGGCATGCAGTGCGGCTTCTGCACGTCCGGGTTCGTGATGACGGCGACCGCGCTCACCGAGCAGTCCGACCGCCCGGACGAGGAACAGGTCGCCGACGCCCTCAGCGGGCATCTGTGCCGGTGCACCGGCTACCGCAACATCCGCCGTGCCGTGTGCCAGGCACTCGACGAGCGCTTCGGGGAGTGACCCGCATGTCCCACGACTCCGACCTGCACCGGCACGGCGACGGCGGGTGGATCGGCCGATCCGTCCCGCGCGTCGAGGACGACCGGCTGCTGCGCGGCAACGGCCGATACGTCGACGACATCGCCCTGCCCGGAGCCGTAGAGGCCGCGTTCGTGCGCAGCCCGCACGCCCACGCCCGCATCGACTCCGTCGACGTGAGCGCGGCCCTGGCCGCGCCCGGCGTCGTCGCGGTGTGGACCGGCGACGACGTGGCGGACCTTCCGGCGATGCTGAACAAGGAGGAACTGCGCACCCCGCCGGGGCTCGCCGAGCTCCTGGACCCGGTGGTCCGCATGACTCCCATGCCCCTCCTCGCCCGCGACAAGGTCCTCTACGCCGGCCAGCCCGTCGCCGTCGTCTTCGCCGAGAACCGCTACCTCGCCGAGGACGCCCTGGAACTCGTCGACGTGCGCTACTCCCCGCTGGCCGTTCTCGTCGACCCCGGGCTCTCCCTGAGCCCGGACGCACCTGTGCTGCACGAGGAGCTTCCCGACAACACCGCGGTCGCGGTCGCCGCCCGGGTCGGCGACCCGGACGCGGCGTGCTCCCGCGCTCACGCCGTGGTGAGCGAGCGGTTCGAGGCCCACCGGTACGTCGCCTCTCCGATCGAGACCCGCGCGATCTCCGCCCAGGTGGATCCGTACAGCGGCAGGCTGACCGTCTGGTCGGGCACCCAGACCCCGCACCGGCTCCGGGACGCCATCGCGCACACCCTCGGTCTGGAGTCCGCCGCGGTCCATGTCGTCGCGGCCGATGTCGGCGGCGGTTTCGGCCAGAAGGGCATCCTCTACGTCGAGGAGCTCCTCGTCCCCCATGCCGCCCGCCGCATCGGCCGCCCCGTGCTGTGGCGCGAGGACCGCAACGAGAACCTCACCGCCGCCTCCCACGCCCGTGAGCAGATCCACCGCATCGAACTCGCCGCGGACGCCGAGGGCCGGCTCCTCGCCGTACGCGACCGGATCACCGTCAACTTCGGCGCCTACAACATGACCGGCCTTGTGGTGCCGTACAACTCCCTCTGTCATCTGCTCGGCCCCTACCGCATCCCCAACGTGGACATCGACGTCGTCGGTGTGCTCACCAACACCACCTTCGCCACGCCCTACCGGGGAGCCGGACGCCCGGAGACGGTGTTCGCCATGGAACGCGCAATGGACCGGTTGGCAGCGGAGCTGGGCATCGAGCCCGAGGAGCTGAGGGCGCGCAATCTTGTCGGACCCGACGCGATGCCGTACGCGACCGGGCTCGTGGACCGTTCGGGCAGACCGCAGATCTACGACTCCGGGGACTATCCCGAGCTCCTGCGCCGCGCCGTGGCCAAGGCGGATGTCGAGCGGGTACGCGCACGGCAGCGCGAAGGCGCCCGGGACGGCAAGTACATCGGCATCGGATTCGCCATGTACATCGAGGCCACCGGACTCGGACCGTTCGAAACCGCCCGGATCGACATCGCCCCCAGCGGCAGGGTGCGCCTCGCCATCGGCGCCCCCTCCCAGGGGCAGGGGCACCGCACCTCCATGGCGCAGATCGCCGCGGACGCCATCGGGGTGCCGTTCGATGTCATCGATGTGGTCGGCGGAGACACGGAGGCCACCCCGTTCGGTGTGGGCACCATCGCCAGCCGTGCCCTGGTCACCGCGGGAAACGCCACCCACCGGGCCGGCCGGATGATCCGCGAGAAGATCGTCGAAGCGGCGGCGCGCCGGCTCGGCGTCGACGCGGACGGCCTCCACCTGAACGACGGCGTCGTGGCGTCCAAGGATCCGGGCGGCCCGTCCATGGGGCTGGCGGAGCTGGCCGGACGGGCCCCGCTGCCCGGCACCCCCGAACCCGCCGACGGGCGATACGGCACCGAGATCAGTGAGACCGTGCACTTCCGCCCACCGGGTTTCGCGGTCTCGGGCGGAGCACATGCGGCGGTCGTCGAGGTCGACGAACACACCGGCGGCATCGAGATCCTGCACTATGTCGTCGTCCACGACGCCGGCAACATCGTCAACCCGATGATCGCGGAGGGACAGGTCACCGGTGGCATCGCGCAGGGAATCGGCGGTGCGCTCTACGAGGAGATGGTCTACGGCCCCGACGGCCAGCCCCGCACCGGCACATACATGGACTACCTGGTGCCCACGTCCTCGGAGATACCCGACCTCGACATGGACGAGATCTTCACCCCCAGTCCCATGAACGACCTCGGCGTCAAGGGACTCGGCGAAGGCGGCGCAATCGCACCACAGGCAGTGCTGGCCGGTGCCGTCGAAGACGCACTGCGCCCCTTCGGTGTGGTCGTGCGCCGAGGACCGCTCTCACCCAGCCGGGTCCGCGCATTGATCCGGACGGCCGACGGAACCTGAATCCGGCCCACACATGAATCCGCAGACCCCCGCGGCCTGCCCTCCCTCGTTCCGGCCACGGCCGGCCCGTCTCTGATTGGACACCCATGCAGCTCGACCACAGCTTCACCGTCCCGGCGGATCCGGACGACGCCTGGAAACTGTTCCTCGACCTCGGCCGGGTCGCACCCTGTATGCCCGGCGCCGTACTGGACACCCTCGACGGTGACGCGTTCACCGGACGAGTCAAGGTCAAGGTCGGTGCGGTGCAGATGAGTTACCGCGGCGAGGGCACCGTCAGCCGCGACGGGTCCGCCCGCTCGATGCACCTCGACGTCAGCGGGAGCGAGACCCGAGGCACGGGTACGGCCTCGGCCACGGTCACCGCGACGCTGACCGCCGACCCGGTCGGCACCCGGGTGCGCGTGCGCACGGACCTCGACATCACCGGCCGTCCCGCGCAGTTCGGCCGGGGCATCATGACCGAAGTCGGTGACCGCATCGTTCAGCAGTTCGCCACCCGCCTCGAAGAGTTGCTGCGGGACTCCGGGGGCTCCGCGTCCGTCGCGGCCACAACGGGCCTGGTGGGGTCGTCCGGCCGGCTCTCGCCCGAGCCGGAGGCGGTGGACCTCGGAGCGGCCGCGCTGCCCGTGCTGCTCAGGAAGGCTGCCGTGCCGACGGCAGCAGTGCTGGTCGCCGTCGTGGTGATTCAGCGCCTGAGGCGACGTTCCCGCAGGTAATTCGGGCTGCGCAGCCCGTCCCCCGGTCCGGCCTATCACCTCAGCGGTAAGATTCTCAGTGCCATGAGAAGGTGGCGGGCGCTGTACGAGGGGATGGGCATGGCTGCATCGAGGCCGGCGGACCGGGACGCCGTCGCGAACGTGATCGAGGACTGGGCTCGCGAACGCCCCGAGCTGGACACCAGCCCCCTCGAGGTCCTCGCGCGCCTCCACCGCTCCTTCCTGCGCTACAGCACGAGGCTGACCACATCGATCGAGCGTCATGGGCTGTCCGTGGCCGGCTTCGACGTGCTGACCGCCTTGCGCCGGTCCGGCGATCCCTACCGGCTGACGGCCGGACAGCTCGCGGACACCGGACTGGTCTCATCGGCAGGAGTGACGTTGCGGATCGACCGTTTGGAGAACGACGGTCTCATCGTCCGCGAACGGGACGCCGGTGACCGCAGAGTCGTTTACTCACGTCTCACCGACAAGGGCCTGGCAACGGTGGACACCGTCTTCTCGGAGCACCTCGACAACGAACGCCGGATGCTCAGCGGACTCTCGCCCTCCGAACGCCGCCAACTGGCGCGACTGCTGCGCAAGCTGGAGGTCTCGATCCTCCATTCCGACGAGGAACCGAGCGACGCCACGACGTAATCAGCGAGCCTCCTGTCATCCGACGAAGGCCGCAGTGGCCGCCACGAACGCGTCGGCATCGTCCAGCCACGGGAAGTGCCGCGCCCCGGACTGGCCGACCACCTCGTCGTGCGGAACTTTCACCGCCACCGGGCTGAACCTGGCCTACGACGGCGGCACGCCGACCTTCGACCTGGCCGTCGATGCCGGAAGCGCCGTGGGCAACGCCCCGCAGGTCCAGCTGTCCTACGACTGCTCCGGCGACGGCAGCTGGAACCGGGTCGAGACCTACCGCTACTTCGCCACCGATCCCGTAGCCGGCTGGGAGCACTACACGAAAGGGCCGCACTGATCTCTGCCACAGGAGCTGCCTGCGATCACAAGAACGGAACCGTCCAGGCAAAGGTGTGGAACGCCATCGGCAACGCACCCAGCACCCTCGGCACCGGAGATCTCTCAGAGATCCACCTCTCCTACGGTGACCGTCACGGCTGCGCGGCCTGACCTGGCGGGTCAGACCGAGCAGGCCGGCGCTGCTCACTGGCCGACTGCTTTCCTCCCTGGTGGAGAAAGACCACCGACAGGATATGGACGAGCGGGACACCCTCAAGGCCCAGGAACCTTCTAGAGACCCTGGGGGACCACCATCCCAGCGACAGCCACGACGACATGGCCATCCTCGCCCTGCGCAGCGGACACCCCGGGCACTTGACGCGGCAAATGCCTGCGCCTGGCCGTCAGCTCCAGGCCAGCCCGTCAGCAAGGAGTCAAATCAGAATCATCACGCGGGGCCCCGGTGGCACAGGTGCCACTCGGTCATCAAGTTCCAGGACCAGGCAATACTTGCAGCTGATGCGCACTCAGTTACTGGACGCAAATCCTTGCCGGGGGTCAACCGTCTCTGCGATCCAGGACACGACGGGCCGCCTCTGCCTCGGCCGCAGGCGGCGACAACTCGTCGAGCGTGTCGAGTTCGGCGTCTGCCTCCAGCTCGCGTTCCCAGGCCGCAGCGAGGCGCTCCTGCTCATCGCTTGGTTCGGCGCCGACAGTCTGCCGATCCTCCGGGTTCAGAGCCGCCAGAAATCTAGCCACCGAGTCCATCGGCATGCCGTACTCCTCGTCGCTGGAACAGCGTGTTGATTCCCGCCCAGCATGATCAATCGGCTTTCCGCCAGTCGCCTGACACGGCTTCAGCACACTCGAATGGCCGCAGCCCGGACGAGCCGGCCCGACGAACGCCCGTCAGACCACCACGGGCCAAACCACAGACGGCCTGTCCGACAGACCACCAGGATCCGGTGCTGTCAGCGAAGGCACTGTTGCGCCCGCGCCAGTGGCGGGAACGGAATTCCAGTATCCGCACAGGCTGAGGAACGACAGCGCCGCCGCGCGCACAGCTTCCACCACCGCCTGGTGCAGTCGCCTGCTGACCTGCTCGGACTGGCAGGGCGCCGGACTACCGGTGAGGGTGAACCACTGCGCGGTGCCGGTATACCGCGCCGCGACATCAGCCTGTCTGCCGTCCCAGGTGGTGCGTACGGTCAGATCGCCGGTCACGATCCCGGCCCCGTCCGCACGGGCGCCTCCTCACCCGGTGAAAACGCCTTTCGTCGTCCATGTCGCTTTGGCCACGATGACTTTCTGCCTCCTGATCGTGAGGGGGCATCATGAGCACGCTGTTCGCCCCCCTGCCCCGGTCCTGTGGCCCGGGCCAGCTGGTCCTGGCCCCGACCGCGAGTTCCTTGGTGTCCCGCTGTGGCGAGCCTTCGCCGCCACCGGGGCTGACCTGCTGTGGCGGGTGCCGGCCAACCGCGTCCTGCCCGTCCGCAAGCTGCTTCGTGACGGATCACGGCTCTCCGACATCCACGCCGGCACCGACCCGGCGAAACGAGACCCGGTGCAGGTCCGCGTCCTGGCCTACCAACTCAGGTCTGCCCGGGCCGCGAGCACTACACCACCTGCGCTCGCCGGCACGGCCTGTTCGACGCGCTCTACCGTCTCGCGGCGGAGCTGGACATGCCTACCTTGGTCGACCTCCGGTTACGAAAACGCCGGAGACGGCTTCCGCCATCCGCTCAAGAGGCCCGCGGGCGGCGAGCTGACCGAGGCCCAGCGGACCTACAACAAGGCCATCCGAGGCGTCCACAGCGTGTGCGAACGAGCCAACTCCCTGCTCAAGAGCACCTTCAAGGCCCTGCTACGAGTCAGCCTCGATCCCGGCCAGATCACCCAGATCGCCGCCGCGGCCCTCGTCCTGCTCCAGCTCCAGCTCCAGCTCCAGCTCCAGCTCCAGCTCCAGCTCCAGCTCCAGCTCCAGCTCGAATATGCCCGAACCATCTGAATTGTCCTGTCTCGCTGAAGTTTGGTCACGGCTCATCGAAGTTTGAGCGAGTACCCCCACCCACATGAGTATGCGTACTCACGTGCAGGGGGAGGCTTGATCGGAAACTGTGCACATGACACGAATCCCTGCCTTGAGCAGCACATTCGCCCGCGCCTCGCGCCGCCTGCTGCTCAACTTCGCGATAACCACGCTTGCTGCGCTGACACTTGGCGCGTGCGGCGCCGAGAAGACGAACGCCGACAGTGAGCAAAACAAGCCCGCAGACGCCGTCGGAGGCCGGCCCGACGCGGCCTTCACGGCGATGCTGGACAAGATCGCGCAGTCGTGTCCGCCGAGCGCTCCGCCAGAGCCGCCGCCGACCGGTCCGGCGGAGACACTGCCGTCCGGTTCGGTGGAGACACCGCCGAGCGACGCGATCGAGCCCATCGCCCCCACGGCCGGTCCGGAAGTGGAGTTGAACGCTCGCGACTTGTGCGCGAGCAACCTCCATGAAGAGCGCATCGCCCAGGCGCTGTGGGATGTAGTGGAACCCACCCCCACCAAGGTCAGGGCGATCCTGAACGACCTCGGCTATATCGACGAGCGCATCCACGACCTCAGGCAGTCCGGTGCGACCACTCGGTTCTTCCTCGACCTGCGTGACAAGGGTGGACGGCTCTGCTTGGAGGGCTCGGCAGCCGGCGAGAAGACCGTCGTCGACAAGTGCGTAGCCCCCGCGACCGGCCCGTTCACGGCTGGAGAGAGGAAGCAGTGACCACCAGTTTGGTGTTGTCGGCGTACATCGCTGCGGCCCTGAACTGAGTACTCAGTCTTCAGCGAGACAAAGGGCAATCCGCCACCAGCGGTCCGTCGATGCCTCGGGGCCCGGTGACACCCCCCCGGATCATCACCAACAGGAGGGGGAAGTCATGCCGGACCCGAAGGCCGGAGGCCCCAATTGCGGAGCCACGAAAACCGTAACGGGTGGGGGACGGAGGCCGGTTGACCGGCCTGGAGCAGCAGGCCGACGTCCTGCTGAATTTCACAAGGAACCTGATCAGCGAGCGCAGCGACCTCGGTAGTCCCGGCCCGCAGACGAACGTCGAAGGGTAACCCTCATCGCAGAACACCGGGTCAAGATCCAAGGGCGTCAGCTCGCGGAAGACGATCGCCAACCAGATCGCGTCTTCCCCCAGATATCCATGGACAGGCACGTGCCGTCCTCATGGAGATACGCCTCACCCTGGCCGTTCTCCGGCTCGAACTCCCATATGAGGCTGCATACTTCGCTGTGGCCACCGTCTCCGAAACCGTCCACGCCCACGGACTACGGCACTGCCGCTACAGAGGCATGGCCAACACCCACGTCCAGCACATTCTCACCGCCGCCGGAACGGACATCATCCGACTGAACGGACGCTTCCCGCCAGGCACTTCACCACCACGCCAGCCCCGTCCCGTGAGTCGATTCAAGCGACTCCGCCGAACCCTGACCGAGTGAAGATCACCAACAGCATGACCTCTGTGGAACGTAAACGCTTTGTAGCAATCTATAGGTGCGCGGCCCTTCGTGACACCAAGCGGGAGCCGGGAGGCTGAGTAAGGGCTGCCGGGAATTGACTTGGGTGCGGTTCTTCTGGAGTGAAGGGTTGATCTGGGAGAACGCTGCTTGGGGCTGTGGGCGGGGTTGCTTGGTGGATTATCTGACCGGCCACCTCGACCAGCTTCGCTACGGCACGGCACTGGCCAACGGCTGGCCCATCGCCACCGGCGCGGTCGAGGGCGCCTGCCGCCACCTGATCGCCGACCGCCTCGACATCACCGGCGCCCGCTGGGGACTCGACGGAGCCGAAGCCGTCCTCCGACTCCGCGCGCTGATCACGAACGGCGACTTCGAGGACTACTGGCGCTACCACGCGGTCCGTGAACATCAACGCGTCTACCCCAGCCCTGACCAGCAGACCTACAGCCTCACTGCTTGATCCCGACCGCCACTTCAGAAGACCTGTTCCCATCCTGATTGACAGGCTCGCCCGGCCGGGCGCGCCGACTGCGTTCCTTCCCGCGGCTGGGGTCGACTGGGGGCGGGGCTGTGATGGTCGGCAGCCCCGTTCAGGGAGTTTCTCCGTCGGCTCTGGCCTGCCAGTCGGGGCTGCCGTACTGCCACCAGCCCTGGGCGATGCCGTCCTCGTCGAGAACGAGTGCGGCGTGGGCCTGGTCCATGCGGACGCGCCGCTCTTTGAAGGCGCGGTGGCCGATTCCCGGCTGGCCGCAATCGGGGCGGTAGCCGATGCACCAACAGCCGCCGAAGATGCCGTTGTTGCGTTCGACGAGTTCGACGAAGGTGTCCCAGGTCAAGGTGTTCAGCTGGCGGACGGTGTGAGGCATGGTCAAAGTCCCTGCTCGGTCAGTCCCGAGAGGCTGTCAGGTCGAGGAGACGGGCGAGTTCGGCCGGTTTGGTGAACATCGGCCAGTGGCCGGAGTCGATGTCGACGTACTCGACGTGCTTGGCCCGGGCGAGTTCCGGCGCCTCGCCGGCAGTGATCCATTCGCGGGCCTGCTCGGGGGTGAATTCCGGGCAGACCACCACCAGCGGAACGTCGTAGCGGCGCTGGTCCGTCAGCCGCACTACGCCCCTGGCCACCTGTTCGGGGACGGGGATCGCATCGGCTGCGATGCGCTGCCGAAGGTCCTTGTCGAGGTCGGCGCTGTCTGCTCCCGTGAACGGACCCCAGCCGGGGAAGGGCATCGCGCCGTTGTGCATGTCGAAGAAGTCGGCGTACGGCTGACCGTCCTCGTTGGGGAAGCCGCCGATCAGCGCCAGCTTGGCCACCCGTTCCGGGCGCGCGTCAGCGGCCAGCCAGCCGAGGGTGCAGGCGGCTGAGTGGGCCACGAGCAGGGGATTGTCCACCGTGGCATCAACGGCAGCGAGGACTGCCGCCAGCTGATCGTCGAGCGTGGCAGACGAGCGTCCGTCGCCCTGGCCCGGAAGGATCACAGGCCGCGGGCGGTGCCCGACCGCCTCAAGAGCTGGTATCACCGCGTCCCAGGCGGTGCCGTCCAGCCACAGGCCGCTGATGAGCAGGATTTCCATAGTGAGATCCACTTTCGTGTCGGGGTTGAAAGGGATTGCCGAAAGCGTCGCGCAGTGGACGCGGCCTGCCCGACTGGGCTCTCCCATGCTAGGAGCAGTTCAGGACGATCAGCTTCCTGATTCCCCGGCAGCTGCCTACCCTGTCCGACATGCAGACCGGAACGAGCCCCACTGCCCGCGCCCTGCACACCCTTGAGATCCTGCGGACGCGCCCGGGCACGACAGCCGAGCAACTCGCGGAGAAGCTCGGCGTGACCGATCGCGCCGCACGTCGCTACGTCGCGATCCTGCGGGAGGCCGGCATCCCGGTGGACTCCGTGCGCGGCCCGCACGGCGGCTACCGGTTGCGGCGCGGGACCCGGCTGCCGCCGGTGAGCTTCACCCAGAGCGAGGCGCTCGGCCTGGTCATGGCAGTTCTCGACGGCAGGCCGGCCGCCACCGATCCCGGGGACCTCGTCGGTTCCGCCCTCGGCAAGGTCATCCACGCGCTGCCCGAGGGGATCGGGCGTCAGGCGGCCGCGCTGCGCGAGCATGCCGCTGCCGCGCCCGATCCGCGTGCGGCCTACGCAGATCCCGCCGTTACCAGCGCCCTGGTGGACGCGATCGCGTCCCGGCAGCGATTGCTGATCACCTACCGGAGCCAGGCCGGCAACCAGTGGCAGGCGGAGGTAGACCCGTGGGCCGTCGTCGTACGCCGGGCGCGCTGGTACCTGCTCTGCCACTCCCACCGCGGGGAAGCAGTGCGCACCTACCGGGTCGATCGCATACTGACGGCCGAGGTGACTGCGATCGGATTCCGGATGCCGCAGGACCTCGACCCGGTCGCGGTCCTGGAGGAGAACCTGGGCACCGGATGGGCCTACCCCACGCGCGTGCTCTTCGACGCACCGGTGGAGCAGGTCACCCCGTGGATCGGGCCCTCGATGGGACAGCTCGAACCGGTGGGGGTGGCGGGAGAACGCTGCGTGCTCGTCGGCAGCACCCGCAACCCGGCGATGTACGCGCAGGAGTGGCTGGCCACGGTCCCTCTCGCCTTCCATGTCGTGGGCGGGACGGAGCTTCGGGACGCGGTTGCCGTCCTGGCATCCCGCCTTGGTGCGGCCGTGAGTGACAGCCGTTGGCCCGCTCGACCAGGCCCTCGGCCTTCGGACCCCGCGCCTTGTGAACAGGAACTTGATGCCCAGCAGCCCGGCGAACGCGCGAAGCCATCAGTCAGTTGAGGACCACCAGGCCGCCAGGAACCGACCATGGAGTTCGTTGGGATCCTTGAGGGTCTTGTGGCTGTGCTCGATGACGGCCAGAGTCCAGAGGGCCCGTGATCGTCTCACTCAGTCGCTGGGCTTCGAGCTGATTAGGGCTGTGCTCGGGGCTGCTCGTCCCTACCGTGGTGGTGGAGGTGGGTCGCCATGGCGTCTTTGCCGGAAGAGCTGCAGGTTCGGGAAGCCGCTGCTCGGCAGCGAGTAGAGGAACTCCAGGCTGAGGCCGCCGAGTTAGCCCTGCAATTGGAGACGGCGCGGGAGGATCTGTCGCGGTTGGAGATCACGCGGGAGACCGTCACGCAGGTACTGGCTGGGCTGCGGACAAAACTCACCGCGATCCTCGCCGGACATGCGGACCGCGCCGCCACCGAGATGACCGCCCAAGCCGCAGCCGAACAACTCCCCGCCGCCCGCCGCGAAGCAGTCACCACCTGCCACCGCTACCTCACCGGCCACCTCGACCAACTCCACTACGACACCGCCCTCGCGGCCGGCTGGCCGATCGCCACCGGAGCCGTCGAAGGCGCCTGCCGCCACCTGATCGCCGACCGCCTCGACATCACCGGCGCCCGCTGGGGACTCGACGGCGCGGAAGCCGTCCTCCAACTCCGCGCACTGATCACGAACGGAGACTTCGAGGACTACTGGACCTTCCACGCAGTCCGCGAATGCCAACGCCTCTACCCCAGCCCTGACCAGCAGGACTACAGCCTCACTGCTTGACCCGACCGTCACTTCAGAGGATCCGCACCCAAGGGAGAATGCCGTGAGTGAGCGTCATCGCGGCCTGACCGAGCAGGCCGCCGACGCGGCCGTTGACACCGCTTGCCGGGTGCTGCGGCTGCCCACCATTCGAGGTCAGTACAGCGCGACGGCCGACGCCGCCGAGCGCGAACAGATGACTTATCGCGGCTTCCTGGCCGAGCTCTTGATGGCTGAGTGCGAAGACCGGGACCGGCGCCGGTCCGAGCGGCGCATCAAGTCCGCCGGATTCCCCCGCCAGAAGTTCCTGCGGGACTTCGACTTCGACGCCAACCCAATGTCACATCCGCCGCCGTCCACACCCTCGCCACTTGCGAATGGGTCCGCAAAGGCCAGCCTCTGTGCTTGATCGGCGACTCAGGCACCGGAAAGTCCCACCTGCTGATCGCGCTGGGCACCGAGGCTGCGATGGCCGGCTTCCGGGTCCGCTACGTGCTCGCCGCGAAACTCGTCAACGAACTGGTCGAGGCAGCCGACGAAGAGCAACTGACCAAGACCATCGCGCGCTACGGCCGCGTCGATCTGCTCTGCATTGATGAACTCGGATGTGCGCCACGAGGCGCTGATGGATCTCGCGGGATGAGAGGCCCGCCGCCGTTCCTCGCAGGGACCGGTTGAAGCTGGAGGCAGGCTGAACCCCGGGTTGGGGGTGAGGCCGGAAGCAGCCTCGACAACGTAGGGGCGGACCGGCACCACCAGACGGTTCGTGCCCGCAAGCGAAGACGGAATGGGTGCAAGGAAACTGAACCAGTGGTTGACGTCCCGTGAGTCGTCAGCGGCCTGCCGAATCTGGTGGATGGGCCGCTTTGCAGTGCTGGAGATTGCTCTATCCGGTGGCCTCTCCTCTTCCGGCGTCTTTAGCCTATGGGCGCCGGGAGGCCCGGACCAAGACTGCGATGTGCGGTCCGTGGCGATGCTGCCGGGGTATAGCTGGGCACCGACGCCGTCACAGAGATCCTCAGTGAACGTGGGAAGCGATCTGGCATCGCCCTTCCCGTCCGGCAGCCGGCCGGGCGGCGGGCAGGCGCAATGCCCGCTGATGAAGCCAGACCGTGGCGGAGTCGCCGTAGTACTCGGAGGCCGGGAAAGCCGGTCACATGGGGAAGGGTGACAGCGTGATGGCAGCAGGACTGCTGTCGGGGAGGAACGTTGTTGAACAACGACGCTCCGTCGGAAACAACTTGGCCGGGCAGTATGACGGCTGGGCGACGGGTACTCGATCATCAGATCAAGCTGCACCGATGGGCAAGGAACGAGCCGGATCGCCGGTTCGATGATGTATTCAACTTGATCTGCGACCGGGCCACTTTGGTGGTGGCCTGGGAGCGGGTGTCCGGCAACCGGGGTGCCAGGACAGCAGGTGTGGATGCGGTGACCCGTTTCCATATCGAGGAGCGTCATGGAGTGATTCCGTTCCTGGAGGAGCTTCGCTCCTCGCTCAAGGACGGGTCCTTCACTGCGCTGCCGGTCAAGCAGGCGGTAATTCCCAAGAAGAACGGCAAGGTCCGTTACCTGGGCATCCCGACCCTGCGGGACCGCGTCGCGCAGATGGCCCTCAAGCTGGTCCTGGAGCCGATTTTCGAGGCCGATTTCTACCCGTCCAGCTATGGGTATCGGCCTGGACGTCGGGCTCAGGATGCCATCGCCGAGATCCACCGCTTCACCCGCAAGCCGTCGACCTATGACTGGGTCATCGAGGGCGACATCAAGGCTTGCTTCGACAACGTCGATCATCACGTCCTGATGGACCTGGTGGCTGAACGCATCAAGGACCGCAAGGTCTTGCGGCTGGTCAGCGCGTTTCTGCGGGCCGGGGTTGTCGAGCTGCACGGTGGATTTGCGGAGACCCTCACGGGCACTCCGCAAGGAGGAGTCGCCTCCCCGCTGCTGGCCAACATCTATCTCTCCGTCCTGGACCGGTATTTCTCGCGGATCTGGGACAGGGAGATGACCCCGCCATGGCGTCGTCAGTATCGACGCCGGATGGGGCGGCCGAACTTCCGCCTGGTGCGTTACGCCGACGACTTTGTCGTGCTGGTGCACGGCATCAGGTCCGAGGCCGAAGCGCTCAAGGCGAAGATCGGTGAACTGCTGGCCCGCAGGCTGAAGATGACCCTCTCGGTCGAGAAGACCCACATCACCCACATCGACGACGGCTTCGTCTTCCTGGGCTTCCACATCCAGCGAAGGCCCTTCGGCGATGGCCGTCGCGTCGTGCTCACCATTCCGTCCAAGTCTGCCTTGGCGTCGGTGATGCACAAGATCAAGAAACTGACGGGGCGAAGTACGACGTCGCTCTCGTTGGAGGAGGTGCTGCGGTCGGTGAACCCGGTCCTTCGGGGCTGGGCTGCCTATTTCCGCTACGGCGCATCCAAGAGAACGTTCTCCTACCTCGGCTGGTACGCGTGGTGGAGGCTGCTTCTCTGGATTCGCTACAAACACCCCCGCCTGACCTGGAAACAGTTGCGGCGCCGCTACTACGGGGCGGACCGCATCACCGAGGGCGGAATCATCCTCTACAACCCGGCGAAGATGCGAGTCCAGCGATACACGTTTCGTGGAGCGCAGATCAGCACGCCCTACAACATCGATGAGGTCGATCCCGACGGAGCACGCTTCCGCCGGACGAACCACGACGATGTGGCCTTCGTCGGCCAGGTCAGCGAATACCTCGCCTGATTCAGCGGATCACGTGGAGAGCCGGATGCTCGGCCAACGGGCCCGTCCGGTTCGGCGGGCGGGGACGGGAAGACCGACGCCCGGAAGGGCGCACGGCGTCCCGTCCCCGGCCCAACATATGGAACTCGACCGGCATGGAGCCGAGCTGCTGGTCCAGGTTTTGACCGAGCGCGAGGGGAAGAACAGCGTCGCCATCGCCTCCAACGAGTCGTTCGGCGGCTGGACGAAGACCTTCACCGATCCCCGCCTCTGCGCGGCAATCGTCGATCGCCTCACCTTCAATGGCACCATCATCGAAACGGGCACCGACTCCTACCGTCTCGCCAGCACCCGAGCCCGAGCCGAGCACGCAGAAGCGGGCTGATCAACCGCTTCAACGCCTGGCCGGCAACCGCGAAGACCGGCCAGGCCGACGTCATCCGAGCGGGACCCGCCCTGGGGCCAAGGGCCCGGCATCCAGATGGGCTGCGATGCGCGTGATGGTGCGGGCGTTGTCCTCGAACAGATGCGCCTGCATGCCCGCCATCCGGGCGGCCTCAACGTTGACTGCGACATCGTCGATGAACAGGCAGTTTTCCGGCCGCACGTCCAAGCTGGCGCATGTTGCCTCGAAGGCACGCAGGTCGGGCTTCTCGATGCCGATCTCGTGCGAGTAGACGATCTGCTCCACCAGTTCGTCGAAGTGATACAGCGTCGTCTCCCGCTCCCGGGCGCCGACGAAGCTGTTGCTCAGGATGCCCAGCCTGCAGCTTCCGCGCAGCCCTCGCACATAGTCCATGAACTCCTCGTTCGGCGTCCCCAGGTATTCCGCCCAGAGATCAGCCATGAAGGCTTCAACCTGGGGGGCGTCGAGTCCCAATCGGGCCGCCACCTGTTCGTGCACTTCACGCTCGCTGATGCTCCCGACGCTCCCGGCCCGCCACACGTCGTGCATCCGCTCATCGACAGTGCCCAGTGGCAGTTCCAGCCGCTCTTCCCACCGTTGCACGCATCCCGTTTCCGGCGTGATCTCCAGCACGCCCCCGATGTCGAGAATGACGCAGGTCGCGGTCACGCGAACTCCCCCTCTTCGTCCTGGCCTGACCAGCGAGCACAGACCGCCCGCTCATGTGATCGACAGAGACACTGTCGTCTCTCCCCTGGGGGCAAGGTCAAGTGATCTTCGAAGCTTGTGACAGCCCTGTCGCAACCGCCAACCCGACTCGCCTCAATCAGCAGGTGACTTCAAAACTCGTGACGATCAGCGAAGCCGTCGACCGGACGCTGCCGTCCAAACTCTTCAACAAACGCTGTCGCAAGAAGTGATCGAAGCCAGGGCCCGGTGGGTGGCGAGGTCGTGGACACGCTCGACGCCTGATCAGGAGGCGGTGGGCCTAGGGCTATCAGCAGCCCGAGACCTGCCCACGTGTGCCCGAGGGACGAGCCGACCAGACACATCGGGGTGGCGCTGCCACGGCCGCGTGTCAGGGTTCAGGAGCCCGCCCGGCGAGTCCTTCGCTCTAAGTAGCGGATCCGGACAGGTAAGCCTGATCTGGTGAGGAGCGCGCGGCCTGCTTCCGACAACTCGTAGTGGGCCGAGCCGGCGACCTGATGGACGAGGTCGCGTCGCTCGAGTCCGCCCAGGACGGCCTTGAGTTGTCTGAGGGACCAGTTGGCGTGAAGGGCTTTTCTCAGTTCGGCGCGGCCCTGGGGCCCGCGCCGTTGAAGGGCGGCCAGAACGGCCAGGTCGAGGTGCGAAACGCGACCGGTCCTGGGTGCCTGGGCCGAACGTCCAGCGCGGCGTGACGTGGGCTTCGGCTTCGGTGGGTCTTCGCGCCACGGCCCCGGGTCGTCTGCGGCGGACAGAACGGCCAGTTCTCGTCCATAGCCGACGGCCAGCACGCCGTCGGCTATGGCAAAGGCAACCGCCCGCTCCGGCAGCCACACATGCGCGTGGTGCTCGCCAGTCTCGGCGTTCCAGAACTGCACGGCGCCACCCGCGTCCGCCTCGATGACGACGGGCTGGCCGGTGCCCGCCCCGACGGCCAGCGCCGACGTGCCGTCACTTCCGATCTGAGCCGTGACACGGCCGGTGTCCGCATCCCAGACCCGGATAATCTTGTCGGTGTGCCGGGACGCGATCAGACCGCCTGGCCCACGCGTGCCGAAGGCCACGCCGGTCAGTTCCGCGGCGCCCGCGCGCAGGCTCCGACGTAGCTGACCAGACGTCAGGTCCCAGACGCCGATCCGGCCGTCGCGATGGCCGATGACCACGATCGGCTTCTCGCGGGTCCGGCCCGCGGCGATCGCGATGACGCCGGGGCCGGGGTTGAGACCGTCGGTCCTCCTTGTCCCACTGCCCAGTTCATGGACTTGCACCCGGCCGTCGGCCCGGAGGGCGACCGTCACCGGACGCCGGGCGGATCCCCCCATGGTCAGGGCCGTGACCGGGTTCCGGGATTCCGGCAGGCGCCACAGCACGCGGCCGTTGGCGGCAAGGCGGGCGGCGAGACCGCCGTCGGCAGTGGCCACGACAACGACCGGGCCCTCTGAGGTGGCGCGGATCCCGAGCGCGGTCACCGCGTGGCGTCCCACGGTGTAAGCCTTCTCCATCCTGCCGTCAGAGGCGTCGAAAATCCGCAACAGGTGGTCGTCGCAAGCGGTGGCGATCAGAACCCGCCCTCCTGCCTGGGCCACTGCGAGGGCCTCGGTGCGCCGGGGTCCACGGGCGGCGTCCGCAATCCCGTGGCCTCGTGGCAGACGCCAGATCCGGCCAGTCGCGTCATCGCCGCAGCTGACCACCAGCGGCACGGTGGCCTTCGAGTGGGTGACGGCGATCGCACGTACGGCCGCCTGGTGGGCAGTCAGGGTGTGCAGCAGGCGGCCGTCGCCGAGGCTCCACGCCCGCAGTGTGCAGTCCTCGGAGGCCGACAGCAGCATCCAGCCGGAGAGGGCAGCAAGTATCTGCGAGCGCCGGTCCGGCGGCCGTGGGCGCTTCCGTTCCCGGAGCGGGTCGCGATCCCCCGACGCCGCCGTCGGTACAAGTCCGGCGAGGCCAGTGGCAAGGGCCGTCACCTGCCCGCTGTGCCCCTTAAAGGTATGCAGCAACTGGCCGTCGTTCACGGCCCGGACTTCAATCGCCCCGGCCACGCCGGCGACGACGACCACGCCTCCTCGCCCGCGTCAATCACGGACAACGCCGATACCGTGCCGTGTTCCCACGGCCAGCCGAGGGCCGGCTCGGGATCGGCCACCTCCCACACATGGCACTGGCCGCTCTCGGTGGCGAACACCACGGCGGGGCTTCCACCGTCGTCGAGAGCCGTCACGGCGACAACAGGATCGGTACCGGCTGAGAGGCGGTTCACCTCCGCGCCTGTGGTGAGGTCGACCGCGATCACCCGGCCGCCGCCGTCGCTGATGACGACCAGCGGCTCTCCGTCCCCACCGGGCACCACGGTCATCTGGGCGGTCGTGGACGCCACCTCCACAAAGGAGATGACGGGGTCGGCCGGTCCGCAGCTCCCAGCTCCGAACCGCTCCATCGGCACCGCAGGTCACGGCGACCGGGACGTCGTCCACCGTCGACAGGATCAGGCCCGTCACGGCGCCCTCGTGGGCACCGGCAATCTCGCCAAGCAGTTTGCCGTCCTGGGCATTCCACCAGCGCAGGTCGCCGTGGGCATCTGCCGTGACCGCGCAGGCCGAGGGCGTGGCGCCGACTGCGAGGGCGGTCAACGGGGCAGTGTGGCCGCGGAGTTCCCAGCGGAGGGTGCCTTCAGCGAGATCCCAGACATGGGCCGTGTGGTCGTCTCCGGCGGTCACCGCGAACTCCTGTCCGTCCAGGGTTCCTATGGCCACGAAACGGATCGGTTCGGTGGTCCGGGTCAGCGTGGCAATCTGCGCGGGGCTGATGTTCTGCGCGGTAGACCAGCGGCATTGCCAGGGAACCGGCGCTTTGTGCGGCGGGTGGTAGAGATGCTCGGTGACAACCCGCCCCCCGTACCGCAGGGCGTCGATGGCCAGAATGTGGCGGCGCGCCTCCGGCCCCGCACTGCTGTGCCGGGCCAGGGATGCCTGGTAGACGAGCATCAGTCGGGGGTGGACGCCAGCTTGCGGCAGCCTGCCAGCGGTGAGGACCGACTGCGGGTCGGCGTGGACCAAGAACTCCAGTTCCCGGAAGAGCAGATGCAGGTCTCCGCACTCTTCTGCGTGCTCGGTGGCGTGTCGCTGAAGGTAAGGGGAAGCCAGGTCCCAGCGCCGTACGCCGCGGATGTTCACCTGCTGCATCAGCCGGTCGAAGACCCGTGCCGCGATGTCGGGTCCTGCCGAGGCGTCGTCACCCATCGCCGTGCCCGTCCTTTGCCCGGACCGTGTCGAGGAGCGTGGCGAGTTCGTAGGTCTTCAGGTAGTTCGCGGCCTTGTGGAAGTCGACAGCGTGGATGGAGCAGTCTGTGTCGCTCTCCACTTGGCTGAACCGCTGCGAGATCCCCTTGGGCGGAATGGCAACCAGGTCACCCCGGTCAGCGAGATGCACCTCTCTCGTGGAACGCGTGGAGGGGCCCTGGCACCATGTGTGCCAGGGCCCCGAAGGAACTGCTACACCATCTGCCGGCCTTGATACTGCACCGGCCTACTGTTTCCGCGGACCCGACCAAGATTGCTGTCGGGGGCGCGGGGATCGCGGTAGTTCGACCGGGGACCACCGCACTATCGATGTCCTGCGGTACCCGGGCTCAGCCATTCCGCCCGGGCGATCCTGATGGCGCCTCGCTCCTCCGTCATGGCCACCACCCGGCACGACGCCGTCGTCACCCACTGGGCGATCGACCACCCCGTCCACGACCTGTTCCCCGGTCTGCCCCGGCAGAAGTGGAAACGCCGTTCCTTCGGCGAGGGAGCCCAGGGCCGGCGGATCTACGACTGGGCCCGCATCGAGGTGCGGCCCTGGCACCGCGAGGACCGCCGACACTGGGTTCTCGCCCGCCGCAGCGTGAGCAGGCCCGAGGAGATCTCCTACTACATCGCCTACTGCCCGGCCCAGACCACGCTGGACGAGCTGATCCGCATCGCCGGCAGCCGATGGGCGGTCGAGGAATGCTTCCAGACGGCGAAGCAGGAATGCGGCCTGGACGACTACCAGGTCCGCCGCTACCCCGGCTGGCAACGCCACATGACCCTGGCCATGGCCGCCCACGCCTGCCTGACCGTCCTACGGGCCCGCCAGCTGGACATCGGGAAAGCAGAAACGGATCCTCCCAGCTCATCCACTACAGCCTCGCCGAGATACAACGACTGATCACCCGCCTCACCGACCGCCGCCCCACCCCGATCAACCACATCCTGCAAACGACGCGGACACAGCCCCTGAAAGCTGCCCAGCAATCGGAACAGCACCGTTTGCAGTACTAGGAGCCGGAGCCCAGCAGGCGGCCGGTAAGACGGTCGTTGGCCTGCTGCCAGCACCGCTCGATCCGCTCGGCAGGAGGAAGAGATCGCCCAGGCAATGGATCACCTCGTCCCATCTCCGGGTAACGTCCAGGCATGAGTCATCCGCACCCCGAGCTGAAAGCCGCTCCGCCCCTTCCCGAAGGAGGGCTGCGGGTCATCGCCCTGGGCGGCCTGGGCGAGATCGGCCGCAACATGACCGTCTTCGAGCACGCCGGCAAGCTGCTCATCGTCGACTGCGGCGTGCTGTTCCCCGAAGAGACCCAGCCCGGCGTAGACGTAATCCTTCCGGACTTCACCTCCATCCGGGACCGGCTGGACGACATCGTGGCCGTGGTCCTCACCCACGGCCACGAGGACCACATCGGCGGCGTGCCCTACTTGCTGCGCGAGCGGTCCGACATTCCCATCGTCGCCTCCAAGCTGACGCTGGCGTTCCTGGAGGCCAAGCTCAAGGAACACGGCATCCGGCCGCGCACGGTGCGCGTGCGGGAGGGCGACCGGCGCAGCTTCGGGCCCTTCGACTGCGAGTTCGTGGCGGTCAACCACTCCATCCCGGACGGCCTCGCGGTCGCGATCCGCACCGGCGCCGGGATGGTACTGCACACCGGCGACTTCAAGATGGACCAGTTCCCTCTCGACGACCGCATCACCGATCTGCGTGCCTTCGCCCGCCTCGGCGAGGAGGGCGTGGACCTGTTCCTCACCGACTCCACCAACGCCGAAGTACCCGGCTTCACCACCTCCGAGCGTGAGCTGAACCCGGCGATCGAGCAGGTGCTGCGCACCGCGCCGCGCCGGGTCATCGTCTCCAGCTTCGCCAGCCATGTGCACCGCATCCAACAGGTCCTGGACGCCGCCCACCAGCACGGCCGCAAGGTCGCTTTCGTCGGCCGGTCGATGGTCCGCAACATGGGAATCGCCCGTGACCTGGGCTATCTGAAGGTTCCCTCCGGTCTGGTCGTGAGCACGAAGGAACTGGAGAAGCTCCCGGACCACAAGATCACTCTGGTGTGCACCGGCTCCCAGGGCGAACCGATGGCCGCGCTGTCACGGATGGCCAACCGCGACCACCAGATCCGTATCGGCAAGGGCGACACCGTCCTGCTCGCCAGCTCCCTCATCCCCGGCAACGAGAGCGCCATCTACCGCGTCATCAACGGGCTTACCCGGTGGGGCGCCCACGTGGTCCACAAGGGCAACGCCAAGGTCCACGTCTCCGGGCACGCCAGCGCCGGCGAACTCGTCTACTGCTACAACATCGTCAAACCCCGCAATGTCATGCCTGTGCACGGCGAATGGCGCCACCTGCAGGCCAACGGCGACCTCGCCATCCGTACCGGTGTCGACCCGGACCGGGTCGTCATCGCCGAGGACGGCGTCGTCGTTGACCTCGTCGACGGCCGCGCGTCCATCACCGGGAAGGTCCCCGCAGGCTACGTCTACGTGGACGGGATGGAGGTCGGCGGCGTCACCGAAGCCTCACTCAAGGACCGCCGCACGCTTGGGGAAGAGGGTGTGGTCACGGTGGTGGCGATCGTCGACGCCGACACCGGCGCCCTCGCCGAAGCCCCCGACTTCCTGGCCCGCGGCTTCGCCCATGACGACACCACCTTCGAGCCGGTCATCCCCGTCATCGAGAAGACCCTAGCCACCGCCGCCGACGAAGGCGTCGGGGACGCGATCCAACTCGAACAGCTCATCGCCCGCGCCGTGGCGAACTGGGCGTTTCGCACCTATCGCCGCAGGCCCCTCATCATCCCCGTCATCATCGACGCCTGAGCCCCAGCTCCTGCGGGAGAGTGAGGGACGGGATGCCGAGCCATCGGCCTGTGTGATTTGACGCCCAGAGCGTCAAGACCTCCACCAGCGTTCCCGCCGCCGGCCAGGGCATCGACGCCGCGAAGAAGATCGTGGGCAGAAAGCGGAACATCGTCACGGAGTGGCTGATGTTCCACCGCCGCCTGGCCCGCGACTACGAGACCCTGCCCCTCCGCTCCGAATCCATGACCACATCGCCATGACCGATCTCATGGCCCGCCGCCTCACCAGCGAGAACACCATCTCCTGCCGGGACCCGACACCGCAGAACAAAAGACATATTCATGGATGAAACAACGGGAGAAAACGACCTCTCAGACGCTGTTGCCGCGGACCACGACCAGCCGGGTTTCTCCGGTGCCCACCATCAGGGCCCTCACGTTCAATTCTTCTTTGGCGACCCGGACTCGCGCAGTACCTGCACCCTGGGCAGAACGGCACCCACGCCGGCCGCGGCCGCTCCGGAGCGAGCGGAGCGGC
>NZ_JBEXNW010000056.1:0-48748 GCF_040611295.1 Streptomyces sp. NPDC002935 | reverse complement strand
CGCCGCCAACACCGGGGAATGACCAACATCAACTGACGCAGTGGGGGTCACTTTTCACCCGCCGGAATCGGCTCACTATTCAAGCGTCGCCGACAGGCTGTCACGTCGCTGCCTAAGTCCTCTCCGCGCGAGCGGGGGTAAGCCGCGCGTCAACGCGACCGAGTCGCTGCTCGGTACGTCCTCTCCGCGCGAGCGGAGGTAAGCCGTACGAGCTGATCACATCCGCGACGGGTAAGCCGTCCTCTCCGCGCGAGCGGAGGTAAGCCGTGACCGGTCAGGAGACTGAGCTGACGGGCTTCGTCCTCTCCGCGCGAGCGGAGGTAAGCCGGTCGTCATGCGGTGAGTGTTCCTCCCCTCCGAGTCCTCTCCGCGCGAGCGGAGGTAAGCCGGACCTGCAGAAGAAGGGCGTGGACAAGGCTCTGTCCTCTCCGCGCGAGCGGAGGTAAGCCGACCGTGAGTTTCCGTGAGAGGTCCTCTCCGCGCGAGCGGAGGTAAGCCGTTCGTCACGGGGATCGTCCACAACGACGCCCGGTCCTCTCCGCGCGAGCGGAGGTAAGCCGGGGCGCCCCTGACTGCTGCCAGGCTGGGAGGGGTCCTCTCCGCGCGAGCGGAGGTAAGCCGCAGATCGACAAACTGGCGAAGGATCTGATCAAGTCCTCTCCGCGCGAGCGGAGGTAAGCCGCCGCCGACCATGCTGCGGCCCTTGGACCACAGGTCCTCTCCGCGCGAGCGGAGGTAAGCCACCCTGACCCCAGGTGAGGTTGCGGCTGGTCACGTCCTCTCCGCGCGAGCGGAGGTAAGCCGTTGCTTCGGGAACTGAATGAGGTTGGCCGGGAGTCCTCTCCGCGCGAGCGGAGGTAAGCCGACCTGAACCTGGGCGGAATCTTCGCCATCGAAGTCCTCTCCGCGCGAGCGGAGGTAAGCCGGCCCAGTTCGCGTTGGCGGCGCCGAACGTGGTGTCCTCTCCGCGCGAGCGGAGGTAAGCCGATGGCCTGCTGCCGGTCGACGACCGCCCGTTCGCCCTCTCCGCGCGAGCGGAGGTAAGCCCAGGTTGGAGCGCCGCCCCGAGCTCATGCCGATGTCCTCTCCGCGCGAGCGGAGGTAAGCCGCGGACCAGGTGGTAGTCGCCGTCGGTGGGGATGTCCTCTCCGCGCGAGCGGAGGTAAGCCGGCTACGGAGAACCCGCGCCCGAGCCCGTGCGTGTCCTCTCCGCGGGTGAGGTCCTCTCCGCGCGAGCGGAGGTAAGCCGTTCGACCGCCTCCAGGACCACGTCCGTGACCTGTCCTCTCCGCGCGAGCGGAGGTAAGCCGCATGACCACGACCGGCCGTCGGGCCCTCCGGTGTCCTCTCCGCGCGAGCGGAGGTAAGCCGCATGGGGCATCTATTCGCGCTGCGTGGCTGAGGACATCGGGGCTGCGCGCGATGACGGCTCGAACATCATCACGACCACAATCTCGTCGGGTTCTGCGCACATAGTCATCAAAGAGACCATGTTGAGAAGGGGACAGATTCTTCCGGGCGTCGTTCCCGAGGGGGAGAACCGCAGATTCACGCAGGGCAAGGACCTCTTCAAGTTCTTCGTCTTCGACTACGAGCAGGCGGGCCAGTGCGCTAAGGACCTGACCTGGAGCTGTGGCTGGCTCGCCGCCGACATCCCGTTCCTGAAGCCGTTGGGTCGATTTCCGTGGCACGTGATTTTCCCAGGCGGGCAGCCCCGATCTTGTGAGCGGCGTGCGCGGATCCCGGTAGCAAAGTCGAAGCCCCGTCAGGTGCATCCTGGCGGGGCTTCTGGGTGGGGTGACGGCAGTAGTTGACGGCAACGTCAGCGGACGAAGGCAGTGCCGGGTGGCGGTTCGTCGCCGTCGCTGTGGCCGTCTCGGTGGTCTCCGGGCACAAGCGGTCCGCACTGGTCGGCGCGTCCGGCCGGAGCCAGTGGGTGACGTCCACCGCCAGCACCAGGCGCCCGTCGGCGGCCTGCGGCTGAGGAGACCGGCCAGCACCTGCCGCAGCCGGGGCACATCGACCTTCCCGCGGTTGAGCGCGTCGTACATCGCGCCGTGCCCGCACCGGTGCCCGGCCGTCAGTGTCAGGTCCACCGGCGCCGTCACCGGTCCGTCCGCGCACAGCAACGCATCGGTCAGCTCGAACAGCGTGTCCCCGCGCGCGGTCAGACAGTCGAAGAAGTCGTCCGGGAAGTGTGACGCCACCGCGAACGCTACCCGCCGGGCATCGTAGTGCAGCAGACGCATTTCCCCCACGGCCTTCGTGCTGGTCAAGTGCCTCGTTGGTCGGAGCACAGGATCAGACGGCGGCCGTGTTCACGTCCCTGGAATCCTCGTACGAGCGAGCGCGTTCGGGGCATCGTCCGAGGTCAGACCATAAAGAGCAAGCTTATGGAGCGGGCCGCCCACCGGTGGGGTGGGCGGCCCTACTGGGAGACGCGGTCAGGAGGTGGTGGGCTTGCTGGCGCGTTTCCGGGCCAGCCGCGGCTTGGGTTCGCCGTCGGCTGCTGGGGTGGCGGGCTTGGCGGCCGTGCGCTTTCGGGTGGTGCTCGACTTGGCGTCGCCGTCGTCGGCTGAAGGGGCGGCCTTGGGGCGGCGGATCCGTTTCCCGGCGGGCTCCGGCTTGGGCTTGGCCTCGGTCGGCGCGGCTGGGGCTTGCAGCTCGGGTTCAGGCGCGGCCTCGGGCACGGGGGCAGGCTCTGTGTCGGCTGAGTGCTCCGGGTCGTGACCGACGTCGTGGGGCTGCGTGTGGGCTTCCGGTCCGCAGTCGCGTAGTGAGGTTCCTGTCGTCACCGAAGACTCGTCCAGCACTTGGGACAGTGCGCTGTCGAATGCCTCTTCCCACGGTCGGTGGCCGACGTAGAGGGGTTTGGCGTCGAAGGCGGGCAGCAGCCTGTTGCTGATCGCGTCGTAGAGGACGGCCGCGGGGTCCTGGTCCGCTTCGAGCCAGCCGATGTGAACGGGAGTGTGCCAGCGGTGGCTGTACGGCAGGGGGGCGATGCCCTCGATGGGCTCGCGGTCGGCAGGCTCGGCGCCGCCGGTGGCCCACAGTTGGATGCTGCTGCCGTCGCCGAGGAGGCGCATGCCGATCCGTCGGTCGTGGGGGCCGTCGAGGCTGACAATGCCGTCGATGATCACCTCACTGACTTGCCAGTTGTCGGCACCGAGGGAGCCGGTGAGGGTTTCGGCGGTGGATTGGAGTGCTGAGGGCGCGAGTTGCACGACGTTCTTCTCCAAGAGGTCGTTGGTGTGGTGCGGGTCCCGCCCTTGTGGGCGGAGGCTTGGGGGTCAGGCCGGGATGGCTGCCAGGAGGGTGCGGGCGGCCTCGGCGATGCGGGGAGCGCCGGCTTCCTCGCTGCCGGCGTAGTTGCTGGCGATGCGGAGGGCGTCGCGGGCCTTGCCAACCTCGCCGTGGTTGAGGAATCGAGTGGCGGAGTCGAACTGGACTGCAGCGACCGTCAGGGCGTGCTCCTGGTCGTCGCACACGGCACGGTTGGCGAGTGCGCGGGCGCGGTTCGCCCACGTGCTGGCAGTGACGGCGGGGTCTGGGAGTTCGGGCTGCATGGTGTTCTCCGAGAGGCGGGTGACATCACTGCGGCCCCGCCCGGGTGGGCGGGGCCGCAGTGGGTCAGGCGGGGGCGATCTCGTGGGCCCTGTAGGAGCTGGGCATGTTGTCGGGGTCGCCGTCGAGGAGGACTCCGTAGGCGCCGAACTGGTCGGGGAGGCTAGTGATCGCGCCTAGGGTGCCGGCGGGGGCGCTAAAGGCACCTGGCCATAAGGCGGGGGCATCCACGGTGGTTCTAATGCGCTGGCCGACGAGGTAGTTGGTACTCACTGGGCTCCCTTCTGCGTAGGTGGGGCACCCCCCCTCCTTGCTCTTATTCTAGCTGCACTCGGGGTGGGGGGCAACAATTTTTTTACGAACCCCCTGGTCAGGAGGCCTACCTGACGGTTGCGAGCCGATCGACGAGCGCGAACGTTTCCTGCGCCGCGTCGACCGCTGCGATGTAGCCGAGGATCTGGTCGCGCTCCTCGAACAGGTGCGCCCGCTCCCGCTTTGACCGCTCGTGCAGGCCGCCGTCGGCGAGGGTGTCGCCGCAGGCGATGACCACGTTCGGGCCCAGGCCCCACACGATCGCGTTGACGGCTGCGCCGGCCGCCGAGAGTGGTTCGAGTTCGTTCAGCGCCCACTCGTAGTCGGCCGGGTCCGCCAGCAGGTGGCGTAGTTGCTGTGCGAGAGCGCGGAACATGCCGCCTGTGCCGCCGGCGGGTTCGTGGAACCGCTCACCCTTCTCGGGCGCCTCGGTGCAGGTCATGGCCGCCATGAGGTCGCACACCTCGGGGGGCGTGTGGTACTCCCCCAGGCCCTGGCGGGCTCCGTGCGAGCGCAGCGAGGTGATCGTCCAGGACATCACGTCGGTGTCGGAGCGGAGGTAGGGGTCGGGGTCGCCGGTCAGCTGCAGAATGCCGTAGCGCAGCGCCGTCTCGGTCACCCGGCGCACCGCGTACGCCTTCTCCTCCACGCTCTCCTCGGTCAGCCAGCCCATCAGCGGGGCCATGAGAGCTCCGAGGTCAGGGCGGTGGGCCCAGGTGTGCGCGTAGATCTCGCGGTAGCCCTGCAGGAGCTGCCAGTCGGTGGAGGTATTGATGATGCGGGTGATGTCCTCGGTGTGGCCCTTGATGGGGAACAGCGCCAGGCCGGCGACGATGCTGACGGGGATGTCGATGCGGTAGCCACCCCAGTTGGAGGCGTGCCAAGTGTCAGCGACGGCTTCACCGAGGCGCTGCCCGGCGTCGCGAGGGTTTCCGATGAGCAGCGGAGCGATTCGGCGCGGCGAGGGAATGGGGGCCTGGACGGACGGCAGTTCGACGCAGGGGTCGGCGAACAGGGCGCTGGCCTCGTCGTCGGCTGCGACGACCGAGCGGGGCGCGGACGCCGGACGAGGCACTGGGGGGACTGCGACCGGGCGGGGCGACTTGGGACGGGCGGCGAAGGTTGCCGGAACTGGGGTTTTCTCGGCGGCGGCGAACAGGTCGAGCTGCTCCACGAATTGCTCCTTCGGGTGAGGGCATGAAGGCGCCCCGCCACCCGGGCCGGGATCCGGCAGGGTGACGGGGCGCACGGGGGTCAGGCGATGGGATCCTGGCCGGTATCCTCGCCGCCGTGCTCATCGATGAGCAGGCGAACGACGGCCACCGGCACGTCGTAGAACAGGTGGCCGTTGTCAGGCTGGTCCCCCGTGGTGAGCCACAGCTCCATGTCGTCCTGCTGCTGCCAGCCGTCGGTGTCGGGGGCATCGAGGCTCTCGGCCAGGTAGACCTCTTCGAACTCGACGGCGCCAGGCTTGCCCTTGACACTGAGGCCATGTCCGTCGGCCATAAAGATCCGCTGGTTCATGCCGTTGGTGCCGTTCGCCGCGAGATAGTCGAGTCGGGTGATGGTCACGGCACGGTGACTCCGATTCCTTCATTCGATCGAATGGTGTGGCACATATAGGGCGGGGGCATGCCAACCGCCCGCCGGGGCCAACGGAGCGGTGGGGCGCTACGGGGAAGGCGGTGCGAGGTCAGTCGGACCAGGCAGCCTGGCCGACTTCGGTCCAGTTGGTTCCGTCGCCGTCGGGGACGAGGACGGCGATGTGGTCACGGTGGAGCACGTAGGCGTACTCCAGGTCTCTGCTGGCGGCGCCCTCCTGAGTGAGCAGTTCCCCGTCGAGCAGGTCGGCATCGTCGCCGATGTGGCAGAAGCACTCGCCGTCACTGTCGGACGCTGGAAGGCTGACCCAGCCGTTTGGGTGCTCATCGAGCAAGAGCCGGGTGGCGGCCTCGATGTCGCCGCCATGGACGTTGAGGACAAGGTCCCGCAGCAGCCATACGGCACTGTCGGGTGCGCCGTCCCGGTGCAGGTAGCGACCGGCGAAGCCGCCGCCGACGGGGCGGGCGATGATCGCGCGAGTGGGCAAGGTTGCCTCCGGTGCTGAAGGGGCCGGGCACCCGTGGTGCGGTGCCCGACCCGATAACGATGTGGCGATGCGCTCTCGAATGGTGTGGCACATCACTGCGGCCGGATCCCGGCTGGACCAGGCCGTGTCAGTCAGGTGGCGGTGCCGTAGCGCACCTTGAGGGCGTCCATGATCTTCGGCAGGATCTCGTGCAGCTGCTCGGGAACGTCCGTGTGGTGACGCGAGTCATCCAGCGCCCCCAGCAGGACGACCGGCCCGCGCAGGCAGTACGGCAGTTGCTTGACGTAGACGGCGTTGAGCAGCGAGGTCGCGTACAGGTTCTCGGACTTCCGGGCCGCTCCGTCGGCGTCGACGGCCACAGCCAGGCGGCGCGTGCCGTCGGGGCGGGCGTAGTGAGCGATCTCAACCCACCCGTCGATGTGCTCGCGCAGCGCCTCTGTCAGGCCATCGCCGGCGGGCAGTTGAACGTCGGTGAGGGTGCCGTCGACGTCGAGGCGGACGCCGCGAATGGTCTTGCTCATGACTATCTCCCAGTCGGTGAAGGGGGCCGCCACCGCGGTGACCCCCTGGGCGGGTCAGAACGGGCGGAGCCGCAAGGCGAGTTCGGTGAACACCTGACGGCCGATGTGCACCGCGTGGCCAGCGGCAAACTCGTCACGCTCGGCGCGGGCGGCCATCTCCACGAAGCACTTCAGAAGCACGTCGGGCATGCAGCCGATCCACGTACGGAACTCCTGCCCGTACCCCGCCGCATGCCAGGTCACGGTCAAGACCTGGCCGACGGTGATCGCGGCCTGGCCTGCAGCGTCAGCGGTGAGGCGGAAACGCTCCGCAAGCAGGGCTTGCAGGTGCGGGCCTTCAAGGACATCGGCGAAACGTTCGGTCACCTGGCCGGTCATGAGGGTGTACGGAGCTGCGAGAGGGTCGGTGCGTCCGGTGCTGTTCATGGCTTCCTCCAAGAGGCCGTGGTCCTGCAGGGACGACGCCAGCCGCCCGCCATCAGGTGGGCGACTGACGCAGGGCAGGTCAGGCGAACCAGATCTCCTGGTACGACTCCAGCTGCTCCAGGGCGAACGTGAAGTCCAGCGCGCGGGTCAGGACAAAGCTGGCTGCGTCGATCGGGCCGCGCTCGGGGTGGATGACCTGGAAAGTGATCTTGACCTCGTCACCCCCAGGCCGAGAGGTGATCTTCAGGACGGCCGGGTCGTTGGCGTAGCGGACATACAGGCTGTCGCCGACGAGGGCGGCGACAGCGTCTTCGGCTTCACCGAGGTTGGCGGCGAACTGGTCCAGCAGGGTGATCACGGGCTCCTCCAAGAGGCCGATCGTCGTTGCGGAGCGCCGCCCAGCCCTGCGCCTTGCGTCCACGTCCCCCGTGGCGCGCTTCCTTGGCGTCTTCGACACCGGGCGACTCCCCTTCCTGATCCTCTTATTCTACGTGCATTCCTGGTGGGGGCAAGAAATCTTTTCGCGTTTCACCTGGTCAGCTGGCCGTTCCTTGCATGGTTGATGGAAGCCGCGCCCCCGAGGGGTGGTCGCTGCGGGCGCGGGCCAGCCTTCGGGGCTAGTACGGGTGCTGGGCGGGCGTCTCGCCGTTGGCGGTCTGCTCTTCCAGGGCAACTCGGGTCAGGTGGGAGACGCCGGCGATCAGCGCCTTCAGGAAGTGCTCGTAGCCTTGGGGACCCGCGGATGCCGCCGCCTGGTGAAGGGCTTGGCAGGTCGGCAGGTCGCCGTTGACGTAGGCGGTGATGAATCGCAGTGAGAAGTTGCGTGCCGGGTGCTGGGGGCCTTCGGCCGGGTCGGGTGCGGCCAGCGCCCACAGGAGCTGCGGGCTCGGGCCCGTACAACCGGATGAGGGCCTGTCGTGCAGCTTCAGCGAGGCCGCAGCACACGCCGTACATCTCGCGGCCGTCCATGGCCGCGGCAATGTCGCTCCTCGCCGGCGCGACCTGGCTGAAGTCACCGTTGGCGGCGCGTAGTTGGACGAGCTGGGTGCGGCTGGGAGTGTCCATGGTGGCCTGTGCTCCTTCACGAGGGGTGGTGGGGCCGCGCCCGCAGGGGTGATCACCGTGGGCGCGGCCCGGTTCGGGGGTCTGTCAGGAGCGGGGCTTGGGCAGATGGCCGACGTGCCAGCCGCCGCAAGTGCGGTTGCGACACGGGTAGGCGGCCAAGCGCACGGCGCCCTTGGCTATCAGCCGGTCGCAGTGCTCCATGGCTTCTTTGCGGGTGTCGTGGCGGCGCTTGCCGGTGCAGGCGCGGCTCTTGGTTCGGATCACCGCGCGGCTGCCGGGACGGTGTCGGGTTTCTCGCAACCGGGGCAGGGCGGTTGCGGCTGCTGTGAGTTGCCGGGATCGACGACGCCCACAATCAGGTCGCCGCAGAGGGCCCAGGAACCGTCCTGGGCGTGGTCCCGTTTGTGGACGTCGCTTTCGGTGCTGGTGCGCCACACCCACTCGTCGCGCTGCATCAGACAGGTGACCTCGACGGGGGTGTGGCCGACGTGTCCGGTGGCGGTGTGGGACAGCTCGCCGGGGCGGCTGGTGGGCCGGGGGGCGCCGAACTCGGTGGCGCCGATGGCGTGCACCCACTGCTGGAACACGCCGTCGCCGGGGTAGTACAGGAACACGCGCAGGCCGAGCGGGTCGTCGCCGGTGGCGACGCCGAGGTGGTCGATCTCGATGCTGTCTGCGGTCAGGCCAGGGTGGGAGCTGGCCAGGACGGCACCGGCGATCATGGGCTGCAGGCTCTGGCGCAGGGGGCGCGGGGTGGCGGGATGGGGCATGGTCCTCTCCAATGCGGGATGGCGGGGCCTGCCCGCCCCGGTCCGGGGCGGGCAGGCGAGGGTTCAGGTGGTGGCGAATTCGAACTGCAGTTGCCCGGGCCCGTTGGCCTTGGCTCTAGCGTTGGCCTCCGCCTCCTCCTTGCGGCGCGCGGTCATCTCGCGGACCGCTTGGCGGCAGGAGGGGCAGGGGCTTTCGCCGTGGCGGGTGTGGTCCTTGGCTCCGGCCTCGGTGCCGCAGGAGGCGCGCAGTTTCGGCTCGGCCAGCTCCTCGTCGCTGACGTCGTCGAGGGCGTCGATGACTTCGCCGTTGCACCACAGGCGTCCGCCGGCGATGCCGTCGAACTTGGCCTGGGCCGGTTTGACGGTGGCGATGCACAGGGCCCGGAACGGGCACGGCCCGCAGGTGGGGAGCTGGGGCCCGCACAGGCGCTTGAGGTCGGCTCCCGTTTTCCAGTCGTCCTCCGTGACGGTGAAACCGTCACGGAGGTGGCAGGGCGCGCGAAGGGCCCACCCGCCAGTCACAGGACTTCTTTGATGCACTCGCCGATATGCCGGGCCACGTTGACCGACACCGCATTCCCGCCCTGCATGGTCTGCTCAGCCTGGGTGCCGAGGACGACGTACCGATCGGGGAACCGCTGGGCTCCCAGTTGCTCGCGCGGTTTGAGCATCCGGAAGTGGCAGTCCTCCACAGCGGGCGCGGTGTTCAGGAGTGCAGCCGAGTCGCGGGTGGACAGCGTGTGAACGGGCTCGGCGGCGGTCTTTACGGCGGCCTTGCGGTACGGGATGACAAGGGTGTTGCGCAGACCGGGCGGGACGGCCCCGCCGGGGACGACCAGGCCGTGATGGTTGCCCTGGGCGGTCACGCTGGTGATCGGCTCGGTCGCCAGCGCCGGGTTGGCGTTTTGCCGGTAGGTGATCACAAATGGCTCTGGGTCGACTGCGACCAGGGCCTCGCTTTCGCGGGTCAGCCGGGTACGCATCGGGTCGGCGACGTCGCTGCACGCGGTGTTCCAGCTGCCGCCGGTCGGCACGAGCAGCGCGTCGCCCTGCTTGATGGTGCGGGTGGAAAACGGCCGCTCGGCCACCGCGTATGCCCGGTCGGTGCCGTCCTTGCCGTGGTTGACGGTGATGGAGGACGGCTGATGGGGGAACTTGGCCAGGCCCGCCCGGATGCGGTCCATGGTGGTCTCCACCAGCGGCTTCTTGCGGTCGCCGATGCGCTGGCCGAGGTCGTCCCAGTTGATGACGGAAGCGGCCGGGCGCACGTACGGCTCGACCTCGGCGTGACGGCAGCGCCTGTTGGGGCAGCGGTAGCTGTAGTCGCGCCTGTACTTGCCGACACGAACGCTGAGGTCGAAAAACACCTGCTTCGCGTGGACGTCTTTGCCGCACTCGAAGCAGAACGCCAGTGGGCGGGGCTGCAGGTCCGGCTTGGGCATGCCCTTGAGGCGGAAGACGATGTAAATGCGGTCCCTCCATTGCGGGGCCCGCAGGTTGTCGTCATCGCCGATGTGTGCGGAGGTGACGCACAGAATCTGCGGTGCCTCGTAGCCCTGCTCCCTCAACGCCTTGACCCAGGACTTGAAGTTGACCCAGAGCAGCGCGAATTCGACGACGTTTTCGATCACGACGTACGGGAACCGGTTGGCCTCGCAGGCCCGCACGACGCACCAGGCCGTGGCCCGGGTCCTCTCGAACGCTTCCGGGGTCAGCGCCTTCCAGTCCTCTGCCTCGTCGTCGTCGAGGTGTTCGAGCGCATCGAAGAGGTCGAGCTGATCAGTGGGGTGAATATTGCCGCCGGCCGGGCTGACCTCGGTGCAGATGATCGACGCCCACAGCAGCAGGGCGCGGGGCAGGAACCGCATCGGGTAGCCGGTGACGTCGGCTGTCAGGTGCTCGATGCCGGGGTGGTTGGCGGCGTGGGAGTCCATCGCGGTCTGCCAGTGGTTCATGGCGAGTTTGCCGCGCCATCCGGCCTCCACCAGGCCGGAGGAGGACCCGCCGGCCCCGGCGAGCAGGTCGTTGAATGTCAGCTGGATGTCGCGGGGAAGAGTGGCCAACAAGGTTTGCTCTCCAAGAAGTCGGGCGGCCCGGCCCCGCACCTTGCGGGGCCGGGCAGGTCGGGCGGGTGGAGTCAGACGAGGAGCAGGCGGGTGACGAAGACGAGCAGCACCGCGTCGGGGCGCTGCCATACCGTCAGGGGCCAGTCGGTGCCGCCCTGTTCGTGGACCCTCTTCCAGCCGCCTTCCTCAAGGAGGTGGGTCTGCCAGCCGTACTCCTTGACCGTCTCGGGGTGGCTGGCGAAGGAGCCGCTGATGACCTGGCTTTGGGAGGCGTGCTGGGAGTTGACGCCCGTGACTGCGACGGCAAACCGGTGGGCGGAGGCCATCAGGATTTCGCCGATCTTGGTTCCGACCGTCTGCGTGTCCACGTCGGGCAGGGACTTCAGGTAGAGAGCGACCGCGGCGAGCATCGAGATGATGTCGGCGTGGAGCCCCTCGTGTTCGCCGCCGTCGGTGGAGTCGAAGACGAGGGCGTCGAAGTTGGGGTTGTCGTGGTGGCTGCGCGTAATGCGCCAGCCGGTGACCTGCTCAAGGCGGTCGGGGAGCGCGTCGTCGGCGGCGATGACCAGGTACGTGCCGTCGGGCAGGTCGACGTGGATGACGGTCTGGCCGCCGCAGGTCTCGATGTCGCAGTCGAGTCCGACCACGCGTAGCGGTGTGGTGACCGGCTCGTACTGCTGCCACAAGGCCTGCCACTCCGGGCGACTGACACGGCCGTGGTCGGGAAGGGGTGCGATATTCATGCGATCTCCAAGAGGCGGTTTGAACGGTACAGAGTTGTGGCACATTTCGAAACGGGGTGGCGGACTGTATTCCGCCACCCCGCTCTCAACGGCTCACGGCCTTGGCGTCGCCCTGGCTCCGCAACCCAGGTGGCACGCAAGACCGTTCGCATGGGACGGCCAGCAGGTGCAGTGCCCGCAGCGGACCGGGACGGCAACCGCCACCATGACCGGGCGGGCGTCGGCCCAGCTGAACCAGGCCCGCAGGTACTGCAACTCGGCTGCGGCTTGGGCAGCGCGCAGCCCCTCGGCCTCCTCGACCTCGATCGTGATCCAGTTGGCGTGCGCATCGAGGATGTCGGCCATATGCCGGGCCTCCTCGGCGAGCCGGCGGGCCTGATGGACGGCGTGGCGGTCGCGCGTGCGGCCGAGGTGGAACTTGGCACCGCCGAGCTCGGCGAGCAGCTGGTCGGCGAGTTGGTCTCTGGCGTGCTCTCCGAAGCCGAGGCCGTCCAGGTGCGCTTCGGCGCGGGCTTGGTCGTCGCGGTCGGCGATGTCCGCGAACAGGGCACCGGTACCGACGGGGTCCTCGCGCCAGGCGCGGGCGAGGGCGATCAGGACGGGGGTGACTTGCTGGGCGGAGTCAAGGACGAGGCCATTCGGGTGTTCGGGGCGCAGGGTGGGCAGGTGTCCCATGCGGTTCCTCCAAGAGGCGATGTGGGTGTGGTGGTGCGGCAGATCTGCCGGGCGAGTGGCTGGGCTGACCACGGCCGGCGTCGGCCGGTCAGGCCGTACGAGCGGGCTGGACGGCGAGAGGGAAGCCGAGCTCGGCGGCAATCCGCTCGGCGAGGTCGGCGCTGGCCGTGTAGCGGCCGTCCTTGTGCTCACTGGCGGGGATCTTCAGGGCGTGAAACTCGCCGTGCGCTTGGGTGACGGCGAACGGCCAGGCGGCATCGAGAATCCCGATGACCCGCTCGGGCTCGACGACCAGGACGTCACCGTCGCGGATGTCGGCGCGACATTGGGTCGCGTCGTACGCCTCGCTGGTGTCGGCGAATCGGTGGACGGTCGGGCCACTGGCCGGGTCCTCGACGGTGACGACGCCCCCAGCGGTCAGGGTCGTAATGCTCAGCGTCACGCCGAACGACGAGACCTCGGCGATGGCCTTGCCTTCTTCGTACGTGACCTGGAGCTTCCAGCTCCCGTCCAGAACGGTGGCGGTTGCTACCTCTGCAGTCGACTGCTCGCTCACGCGGTTCTCCTTGCGGTATCAGAGGGAGAGGGCCACCCCTCTCTCATTCCTCTTATTCTAGTGGCATTCAAGTGGGGGTCAAGATCGATTTTTTTCGGACGCGTTCCCGTTGCGGGTCTTCTCCCTCCCCTGGCGGGCCAACTGACGGGCCAACAGCCGGGCTGCCTCGACGTCCTCGGGCCGCTCCTGCCTCACCCGCCGCGCCTCGTCGAGGTCCGCCTGGAACCCACGCAGCCAGCCTTGCTCCGTCTCCCGATCCGCCTCCGCCTGCTCACGCTCCCGCGCCGCGCGAGCGGCGCGAGGGTTCGTGCCGCAGGCACGGCAACTCACGGCAGCGACAGGATGCTTGGGGCAGCCACCGCGCTCCCCTGCGGCGGCAGCCGCGGGGGTAGGGGGGGAAGGAAGGACAAAGGAAGAAGAAGGAAGAGAAGGGGTTCCACCGGTGGAACCCAGTGGGTTCCATGGGTGCAACCCAGTGGGTTCCACCGGTGGAACCCTGCCCTCGCCCTCATCAGGGTTCCACCCGTGGAACCCTGCCCCCTTCACACCTTCGCCTGCGGCCAACGCCCGCGCGTCGATGTCCTCGTGCGTCATCGCGGGCCTGGACGGCGCCGCTCGGCGAACCCCGGTGCGAGCCTTGCGCGGGTTCTTCGGCGCCGCGTCGGCCGCCGCGAAGCGGGCGTCCAAGTCGTCATTGGACGGGATCGGCGGTACTCCCTTCGGGAACACCCGGTACACCGCGCGGCGGCCCGCCTTGCCTGTCTCCACGCGCTCTATGAGGCCCTTGGCGACCAGCTCGGTGACGATGGTCGTGCACCGCTTCTCACCGACGCCGACCCACGCCCGCAGTCTGCGTAAGCCCGGCCTGGACAGCCGTGTCTCATCGTCGGCCGAGTCGCAGATCTTCATCAGGGCCAGCTTCTGCCCCTGGGTAACCACGTCATCGGGCAGATAGGCGGCAACGACCATCAGGTGAATGGACAACGGAAGATTCCCTCCACGGCCGTACCGCCGCCCGCCCCGACGGGGCGGGCGGCGGCCGTCCGATCAGGCCTTGAAGGGCCGCACGATGATGGTCCTGGGCGTGGTCTTGGCAGTCCGCTTCTCCGGGACAGCCAGGCCCGCTTCCTTTAAGGTGGCGACCATCCGCCCCTCGTCGGGCACCATCGGCACCGGGATGCCGGCATCTTCGAGCAGGTCGACCATGGCCTCCACATCGATGGCCCACGTTGGATTCCCGCCGCCCCAGGCGAGCTCATTGGCGCCATACGCGCCCGCCGAGGAGGTGTCGATCTTCTTACGGGCGAGGGCCTTGATCCGCTTGCCCTCGGTTTCCAGCGTGTGGCCGTGCACGTAGTCGGCGAGTGTCTGAGTACGGTCGGCGTCGTTGCGGATGAGGATGGTCTGCACGGGCGTGCCGGGCTGCTCGGGACGGCCCCAGCAGGCCGTCATGAACGGGCAGTGGTCGCAGATGCCGTCCAGACCGGGCCCGTCGAAGTCCCGGCGCCCCTCCTCGGGGGTGCTCAGCTCCTGTACGCGCTGCACCCACCAGCGGGCGCGGGTGGCCTCCGTCGGGTCGAAGTCGAACTCCTCGATGTGCTCTTCGCCGTTGTCGCGGTTGACGAATCGGAAGCGGATCCGTGCCACCTCCAGCGGGCCGAACTTGGCCAGGTACCGCTGCCCGCGCACGTTTTCGAAGCCGGCCGTGCGCAGCAGGTCGGCGTACAGGTACACCTGCCGCAGCTCGGCCTCGCTGGGCCCGTAGCGGCGCACCTTGTCCCACAGAAACGTCGACTTCGTCTTGATGTCCTCCACCGTCACGCCGCCGACGGCTGCAACCTTCGGGCGGTGGCGGACGGGGAGGCAGGCTGCGGTCGCCTCGTCGAGCTGTACGACGTCTATGTGGCCTTTGATCGTGTCGTCGGCGACGGCGCGCTCCACCAGCCAGCCGTATTCGCTGCGCGCCGCGCCGAGCAGGCCCTCATGGATGTAGGTGCCCAGAATCGCGGCACGCTTGTCGGAGTCGTTGGTCGGGGCGGTCCCGGCGACGATGTAGGCGGCGCGGCGCTCGCACACCGTGTCCGAGGCGCCGAGCTGCCGTTGCAGGGAACGCGGCCGTCTGGCGTCGACGTCGTGCGCGGCCGTCCACAGCGACGGTATGGATTCCACAGGCTGAGCAGTCATCAGATACTCCAAGGGATGTGGCGCGGGCCAGGCCGTTGGGGCCCGGCCCGCGGGGCAGGTCAGCGTCGGGCGCTGGTCGTCTTGGCGGAGGCACGCTTGGCGGGGGCCTTGCGGACGGGGCGCTTGTCCGGCTCGGCCTCATCGGCAGGCTCGTCGTCGCCCTCCTCGGCCCTGCGCTCGACGACGGCCCGCAGCCGGTCGGCGTCGCTGGCCGGGCCGTGGCCCATCTCCGTGGGCGGGTTCTCGACCTCGGCGACCTTCCGCTCGATCGCTGCGCGGATCGAGACGACCTCAGCGCGGATCAGGCCCGTGTCATCCCCGGCCGCCTCCCACCACAGCTCGCGGAGCAGCTCGACGTCGCGCAGCTCCGCCACGTCGTGTTCGTCCAGCCACGCCTGCACGCGGTCGCCGACCAGAGCGGGCATCTGGCGGGGCTGCGACTCCACCGAGCAGCCGAGCCGTGTGAAGACCAGGTCCTCGATGGTGAAGTCGGGCAGGTCCAGCGGCTTGCCGTCCTCGACGCGCAGCCGCAGCGAGCGGGCTTTGATGACCTGCGGGGCCTGTCCCCGGCGCATCCGCACCCACACGGAGGCGTCGAACGCCAGGTCCTTCTGCGCCTGGACCTTCCACTCCTTCAGGGCGCGGCCGCGGCCGTCCGTGACGGGCTTGCCGTTGTCGTCGATGGCGGTGATCTGCTTGCCCCGGGCTGTGATGATGGCGATGCCGGGGAACGTCTGCAGCAGATGGATGATGTCCAGCCACCGCTCGGTGGCGTCGTTCCACAGGTTCATGCCGACGTCGATCGCGGCGTCCGGATCCTCCTGCAGGGCCTTCGCGTTGCGGTTCCCGCGCCGTGCCCGCTCGTGGGTCCAGGTCTTGAGCATCCGCCACAGCGCAGTGCCCGAGTCGACGGACAGCACCACGGGCGGCTCGCCGGCGGTAGCGGCCCTGCGGGCTTCGAGGTACACGGCCCGGATCTGCTCCAGGATGTCGCGGTAGGTGCCGTCGTGGTCGATGATCTCGTAGTCGGCGCCGGGGATCGCCGCGTACTCGTCGGCGCTGCCCTCCGCCAGGTCGATCCAGTACATCTGGCCGATGAGGTCGGAGGCGGAGAACTCTGCGGCCGAGTAGGTCTTCCCTGCCCCCTCCTCCCCCTCCAGGAGGAGGAGAGGCCACGGCACGATGCCCGTCGGCTTGCGGGTCTTCAGCTTGATGCCCATCTGGGCTGCTCCAAGAGGTTGGTGGTCTCATGCGCGCGCAGGGCCCTCGTCTCGAACCGCGCCGCCCCGTCGGGGTGGCGTTCGATCAAGAGCCGCACGTACCGGCTGCGGAAGTTGTTGTTCAGGCGGAAGGCGTCGCCTTGGGTGGCCTGTCCGTAGCGCCAGCGCAGGAGCTCGAAGAGCATCCCGATGCCGACTCGGCGGAAGCCTTTGGCGATGCAGTCGGCCGTCAGTGCTTCCAGGTGCCGCAGCACCCACGGGTTGAGGGCGTGGAATGCCTCGAACCGCTGCTGGATGGACTGGCCGGGTTCGACATCGGGCTGCTTGACGGGCTGGATGTCGTCCAGGCCGGGCAGTTGCTGCTGATGAACGGGCACGAGACCCCTACGAGTCATAGCACCACTCCAATGGTGTGGCACATCTTTCACGAAGGATCTGCCGCGATCAACCAGGATGCCGCCCCGAAACTCGCACCCGACGGTCGGCGACCGGGCTGCAGGCACAGCGCCTTGCATCGTCCCCCCAAAGGTAAGAGCGGCGCCATCACTCGATGGCGCCGCTCTTATTCTAGCTCCACTCGGGAGGGGAGTCGAGCTACTTTCGCAGGTCAGATGGCATTTGCGGCACGTCCACGCGGGGCAATCACAGAACCGGGGCCGTGGTAGCGGCCCTGCCGTAGCGCCGCCTCGACCTGCGGCACGACCGCCCACACCACAGTGCGGGACCTCGCCTGGATCTCCGGCGCGGCCTTGATCAGTGTGTCAAGGAGCCACAGCGGCGAACCCGACAGCTGGTAGTCCGCCGGCGCGAACCGGCCCTGCCTCACCACCGCCGACAGGTTCTGCTGACTCGACAGGCCGAAGAGCGCCGTCGCCTCCTGCAGACCCAGCAGCGGATGCAGACCCTCCACGCTGCGCGCCCACTCCCCGGGCTCCTGCTCGGCCACGAGCCGCTGCAGCTCCGTCTCGTTCAGCGCCTTGGGCCGCGGCGTCATCTGCCCGAACCCGCGCACGAACGACAGCAGCCAATACGGCGACCCCGACACGATCACCGCACAGTCGTAGTCCAAAACACCTCGCGCCACCCACTGCGTGACCTGCGTCGGCTGCACCCCGTACAGGGCGGCGAACTCCTGCCTGCCGACCAGAAACGGCTTCTTCGCCACCACGGTTCCTCTCCTCACTGGACTGCCCTTAGATTCTAACTGGCGCACTCAGGGACCCCGTCTTCAGCCGCTGTTAGGCCGTGTCTCTCTGATCAGGTCAGGCCCGGGGCGCCCGGCACCGCGGGCTGATCCGAAGGACACGTCCCAGGCGGACTGAATGCGCGGGCAAGGGCGCCGAGCCGGCCGTTGACAGCCGAGTTTCGTAGGCAAACCGTTGTCGGCGCGTCGTTGCCCGGCGGGCCCGTCACCCGCATCCTGACGGTTCAGCACGATCACGATGAAGAGAATGAAGGTTTCCCGCACATGCAGCACATCCCCGACCTCGGAAAGAACTCGCTCGGCAAGCCGGATCCGTGGGCCAAGTTCCGAGGGCTCGCCTGGTGGCAGTTGGTCCTCTCGATCGTGCCGATGCTCCTGATGCCGGTCGGCGGGGCGATAGGCGGGGCCATCGGGGCGGCGGGCCTCTTCGCGAACCTCTCCCTTGCCCGCAAGCCGTTCGGGACGCCGGTCAAGCTCCTGGCGATGCTGGGCGTGGTACTTGCCACTTATCTGGGTTACTTCCTCGTCGTGGGTCTCGTCTACAACCTGATCAAGGGCTGACTCTCCGGCCGGGGCGACGGGCCCGGGGTAACTCGCCCCGTCCCGTGTCCTTCGGATCAGGGCCCGGGGCGTCCGGCCCTGATCCGCCGGCCCGCCGCGCCGACCGCACGTAAGCCGGACCGCCCGCGTCCGACTTGTGGCACAGCCCCATGGTGTGGCCCAGCTCGTGTGCCGCGATCTGTCGACGTTTCCGCCAACGGCGAGGCCGTCACGGCGGCTGCCCACCCGGCTTCGACCGCGAGGCCTACAAGCAACGGGGCACCGTCGAACGCTGCATCAACCGCCTCAAGCAGTGGCAGGGCCTGGCCACACGAACCGACAATTTCGCCATCGCCTATCAGGCCGCGCTCCACCTCGCTGGCATCCTCATCTGGACCCGACACTGACCAAAGAGACAGAACCTAAGCTTGACTCTGTCGGGGATCTTGGAGTTGCCGAGGTCAACGGCCCAGGGTTCGCCAGGACTTTGGCCGGGATATCTCGCGCTGGTCGAGGTAGTGCTGGAAGGCAGTCGGCCGGCGGGGCGTGGGTGCTTCCTCGGTCGGCGGCAGTCCGCTGAGGCGCTCGATGTTGACGGCGATGGCCGTCAGGACGTGCTGAATGTGGGCCTTTCCCTGTCCTCGGTAGCGGCAGCGTCGCATGCCGTGTCCGTGGGCGAACTCGTTGACCGTGCCCTCCACTCCGGAGCGGACCGCGTAGCGGGTCTTCCACTCGGACGTCTGCTGCTCGGTGCGGACGCGGAGTTGCAGGTCGCGGAGCTCTCGCGAGGGAAAGCCCACGGTGCGGGCGCTGTCGGCGGTGGTGGTGCACTGGGTGCGTGCCGGGCAGGGGCGGCATTGGCTCTTGGTGAACCTGGCCACGATCAGCGGGGCCGCGGTGGGTGAGGAGGTCGGGTAGGGGCCGTGCCAGCCCGCGCTGACCTGCCCCTGGGGGCAGGTGACTTGCTGGCGGTCGTAGTCGATGTGGAAGTCGTCCCGGGCGAAGCCCTCGTTGCGGCGGTGCCGGCGGGTGGGGTTGCTCCGGAGGGGCCCGGAGACTATGACCTGGTGTTCACGGGTGGCTTGTTCCAGGTGGGGCAGGGAGGTGTAGCCGGCGTCGACCAGGTGCTCGGCGGGCAGGAGTCCCCGGCGGGAGAGGCGGGTGTGGATGCCGGGCAGGACCTGACTGTCGTGGGTGGTGGCCGCGGTGGTGGCCACGTCCGTGATCACGTTGGGGCCGTCGGGAGCACAGGTCTCGGTCAGGTGAGCGGAGAACCCCTTCCAGCTGATGATGTGTCCGTGCCGTGCGTAGCGGGCCGAGGTGTCGTAGGGAGAGACGACTGCCCGGGACGAGGGCGGCAGTCCGGGCCCGCCTTCCGTTTCGGCGGTGCGCCAGCGCAGGTGTCCTGCGGCGTCACGGTGGTAGTTCTGCACCATGATCTGGCGCAGGGCCTGGATGCGGGGACCGGATGTCCGGTCTGTCCCGTGCCGGTAGAGGTGTTCCAGGAGCCGGACGGCGTCGTTTCCGGTGGCGAGGATTCTGGTCTTGGGCTTGGTGGGGTTCTTGCCCAGGCGGACTGGTCGGCCGTAGCGGCGCCCCCAGTCCTCATCGACCAAGTCGTCCAGCAGGTGAGGGAAGGTACCGGCGACCTCTTCCAGTGCGGCACGGACCGCCTCGGTGATCAGCTCCAGGCGGGTCAGGTCACGCACCGCGGCCAGGACATGGGTGGAGTCGGTGCGCTGTGTGGTGCGCTCGCGCACCAGTCCGGCCTTCTTGAGACGGGCCAGCGCGAGGTCGAGGAGGCGGTCAGCACGATCCCCCTCGGCGAGACGGTCGCGGAAGTCGGCCAGCACGCTGTGATGGAAACCGGGATCGTCCAGCTCCATAGCCATCGCGTACTTGGAGTCGATGCGGCAGCGAACCTCCTCGGCGGCCTGCCGGTCCGACAGACCCAGCAGGAACTGCAGCACACAGACGGTGGCCAGTTGAGCAGGCGAGAGACCTGGACGCCCGTCCCGCGGGTACCAGTCGGCGAAGTCCTCGTGGCACCACAGCCCATCCAGCCGGTCGCACACCCATATCGCCGTCGTGCCGCCCGGGTTGCTCGCCCGCGCGACCTGTGCAGTCAGAGGCGGAACCTGCTCACCGGAACGTGGGCGGAGGGACAACGGGCACCTCGACAGCTACATCGGTCAACGGAACTCCCCGAGCATGCCCGTTGGCCATGCCGCCGCACCGCGAAACTCCAAGATCCCCGACAGAGTCAAGCTAAGTGGCCCTGAAGAGTGGAGTCCGCATCGGTGAAATTAGACTCCGGCCAACTTCAACGCGGGCCGAGCCGGTCGCGGGGGCTTCAGGGGGGGCAAATGGTCTGGTCACGGCTGCGTCGCGGGTGGACGGTGCCCAAGACTCCGCTGCCACGCGTGTGTGGTCATCGGCGGCATGTCGTGCGTACGAAGCGCATCTTGTTCTACACCCCGGTGACACAGCTGGACGCCGTAGCTGCCATGGCTGGAGCTTCGGACCCCGAGGCCCAACGGTGGTTTGGGTGGCGCAACGATCACGTTGTGGCAGATGCCCGCATTCGCCAAGTGCTGGTCGACTTGCGTCCCGGGGTCGACGGTGTGCGCGTGCCCGCTCTGCTGTCGCGACGCTGGCTGACTGAGTCCTTCGAGCCTTCCGCGGGCCGGGTGGAGTTGATGACCGCCGTACGTCTGGACGACGGCAGGTACGCCGGGGGCTTTGAGTTGGTTACCGACACCGGGGAGATCGGTGGGTGGCTTGCTCCCCATGCCCGTGGCCTGGGACTTGGCGTAGAGCTGTTTCAGGCAGCGGCGTTGCTTGGGCATGCCCATACGGGCCTTCAGACCGTGCGTGCTGGTCACGAAGCGGCGAACACCGCGTCCGCTCGAGCGCTGTCCGGCGCCGGCTTCGTCCCGACCGAAGGCCCGCCGCGCCATACCCTGCCGGACGGCCGCGAGATCGAATCCCGCTGGCTGCGGCACCCGGCTCCGGGACTGACCTCCCACTGCCGCGGCTCCGGGATGCCAGTACCTAAGTCTTGTCCCGTAATTGGCTTCGGGTATGCCTGCTGACCTGGCCTGTCTACTTCGTCATCCGGCGAGGGTGAGGTTGTGCAGGCGAGCGATGCCGAGCATGGCGTGGTGGACGCCGTCGCCTTTGAGACGGCAGTCGCGGAGGATCTTCCAGGTCTTCATGCGGGCGAAGGCGTGCTCGACGCGGGCGCGGACCTTGCGGTGCGAGCGATTGTGGTCCTCCTTCCATGTCGGCAGTTCCGCCTGGCCACGTTCGCGGCGGTGCGGGATGACCAGGCCAGTACCCCGGTATCCGCCGTCGGCGATCACCGTCGTGCGGCCGACGGCGGCTTTCGCTCCGGACAGTTCCCATGCCTTGCAGTCGTTGCGGTTGCCCGGCAGTGGCCGGCCGACCGCGACGACCAGCCGGGTGTCGGCGTCGATGACGACCTGGTGGTTCGTCGAGTACCGGTAGTTCTTCGACTGCTCGGCGACCTGATGATCGCGGGTGGGGACCAGGGTGCCGTCCACGATCAGCACGGTGTCCTTGCGGAACCGTTTGCGGGGCTGCAGGGCCAGCGCCGGGGCGAGGTGGTCGACGATCCGGTCGGCTGCGGACTTCGACACCCCGAACAGCGGCGCCAGTTGGCGCAGTGTCAGGTTCGTCCGCCAGTAGGCGGCGACCAGCAGCACCCGGTCCTCCAGCAGCAGGCTCCACGGCCGGCCCTTGCGGACCGGATCCGCGCCCTCGCGCCGCAACGCGGCTATCAGCTTGGCAAACTGACGCGAGCTCAGCCCGGTGAACGGGGCTATCCAAGACGGCTCCGACGCCGTGATCACACCAGCCACACCAAGATCATCCCACCCGTGGCCAGCAGTTACGGGACAAGACTTAGGGAACCCGCGGGGAGTTCCACGGGAGAGGATCTTTGAAGACCGGCAGGTGTCAGCGTTCGCCTGCTGATGGTCCTCCATGCGACGGAAAGGGGCGACGGGCGGCCTGATGAACTTCGTTTGGCCCCCTGTTTGGCTCCCCGAGCACGACAAAGGGCCAATCGCGATCATGCGATTGACCCATTGGCCAGCGTCGGGGTGGCGGGATTTGAACCCACGACCTCTTCGTCCCGAATTAGGCCCTGGCAGATCACCGACCTGGTAATCATGTCAAAGATGCAGGTCAGAGCGTCGGGATGTGTCGGTCTCTGGTGGTGTTCTGGGGACGCTAACTCAAGATCGTCTCCAGGACTTCTCCATCGGCTATGTAGGTCGCTTTGGAGAGCGTTTGTCGCCCGCGTTGGAGAGCACTTGGTGCCTGACAGCGGGCGGAGTGTCGCTGAAAAGTGGAAGCACCGGGAGTCGTTTCGTTGATGGGGGGCTGTCGGAGGGAACTGGCAGTCTGGGCGGCTGCTGATCATGGTCATGCTCGTTGGGGCGCCGGTAAGGACCGTGGCAGTGGCCGCGAACCACGGACCTACTCCGATTGGGGAACGGCCGCGTCCCTGGCCCTCTCCCGCCAGTAGGCGAGGTTGTGCCGGGTGGTGAGGGTGTCAGGGTGGTCGGGGCCCAGCACCCGCTCCCGGTCTGTGAGGAGCTGCTCCTGGGCGGTGGCGGCGGCGGCCGCATCCCCCGCCTGCCCCCGGAACTTGGCGAGGTGGCCCCGGGTGGTGAGGGTGTCGGGGTGGTCGGGGCCCAGCACCCGCTCCCGGTCCGTGAGTAGCTGCTCGAAGGCGGTGGCGGCGCCGGCCGCATCCCCCGCTTCCCCTCGCCAGTAGGCGAGGTTGTGCCGGGTGGTGAGGGTGTCAGGGTGGTCGGGGCCCAGCACCCGCTCCCGGTCCGTGAGTAGCTGCTCGAAGGCGGTGACGGCGCCGGCCGCATCCCCCGCCTCCGCCCGCCAGTAGACGAGGTTGTGCCGGGTGGCGAGGGTGTCAGGGTGGTCGGGCCCCTGCACCCGCTCCCGGTCTGTGAGGAGCTGCTCCAGGGCGGTGACGGCGCCGGCCGCATCCCCCGCCTGCCCCCGGAACTTGGCGAGGTGGCCCCGGGTGGCGAGGGTGTCAGGGTGGTCGGGCCCCTGCACCCGCTCTCGGTCCGTGAGTAGCTGCTCCAGGGCGGTGACGGCGCCGGCCGCATCCCCCGCCTCCCCCCGCCAGTAGACGAGGTTGTGCCGGGTGGCGAGGGTGTCAGGGTGGTCGGGGCCCAGCACCCGCTCCCGGTCTGTGAGTAGCTGCTCCTGGGCGGTGGCGGCGGCGGCCGCATCCCCGAACTCCGCCCGCCAGTAGACGAGGTTGTGCCGGGTGGCGAGGGTGTCAGGGTGGTCGGGTCCCAGCACCCGCTCCCGGTCCGTGAGCAGCTGCTCCAGGGCGGTGACGGCGCCGGCCGCATCCCCCACCTCCCCCCGCCAGTAGACGAGGTTGTGCCGGGTGGCGAGGGTGTCAGGGTGGTCGGGGCCCAGCACCCGCTCCCGGTCCGTGAGCAGCTGCTCCAGGGCGGTGGCGGCGCCGGCCGCATCCCCCGCCTCCGCCCGCCAGTAGGCGAGGTTGTGCCGGGTGGTGAGGGTGTCAGGGTGGTCGGGGCCCAGCACCCGCTCCCGGTCTGTGAGTAGCTGCTCCAGGGCGGTGGCGGCGGCGGCCGCATCCCCCGCCTGGCCCCGGAACTTGGCGAGGTGGCCCCGGGTGGTAAGGGTGTCAGGGTGGTCGGGGCCCAGCACCCGCTCCCGGTCTGTGAGGAGCTGCTCCTGGGCGGTGGCGGCGGCGGCCGCATCCCCCGCCTGCCCCCGGAACTTGGCGAGGTGGCCCCGGGTGGTGAGGGTGTCGGGGTGGTCGGGGCCCAGCACCCGCTCCCGGTCCGTGAGTAGCTGCTCGAAGGCGGTGGCGGCGCCGGCCGCATCCCCCGCTTCCCCTCGCCAGTAGGCGAGGTTGTGCCGGGTGGTGAGGGTGTCAGGGTGGTCGGGGCCCAGCACCCGCTCCCGGTCCGTGAGTAGCTGCTCGAAGGCGGTGACGGCGCCGGCCGCATCCCCCACCTCCCCCCGCCAGTAGGCGAGGTCGTTCCGGGTGGTGAGGGTGTCAGGGTGGTCGGGCCCCAGATGATGCTGGGTGGTGTTGGCCAAGTACTCGAAGTGGTGAAGGGCGGCAGCGACCTGGCCAGCCTCACCGAGGCTCCGGCCGGTGCGGCAAAGCACAAGGTGGGCATCGGCCTGGTAGAGGGCGTCTTCGGCGTGGAGGGTGAGCACTTCGGCACTGGCGCGCAGGGCCTGGGCGAGAGTGGTGTCGCGTTCAATCACGGGCCAGGCGGCGATCAGGGCGTCAGCGGCCGTCCGGGCGAGTTGGTCGTGCTGGTTTATGGGAAGAGGTTCGCGGACGGCGCGTTGGAGGAGCTGGTGGACGCGGACCGAGCGGTGTGGGCTGCTCGGGGTGTGGTCGATCAGGCTCAGGCGGTGCAGCGCACGCAGCGCCTGTATGGCGTCTGGGGCCGTGATCTCTGCAGGATGTGCCTGTGCTGGGGCAGCGGTTTGGTGCTGGGCGAGGTGGTTGAGGGCTGGTGGAGTGGTCAGGACGGCGGCGGGGATGCCGTTGGGGTCGAGCATTGCGGCGAGCTGCAGCATGGGGCGGGCCAGACCCGTCGGCGGTAGTTGATCGGCGTATTCAATGGACAGGGACCAGGCAGCGGCGACGGTGGCGGCCTGGTCGTCGGGCAGCCCGAAGCGGTCGGGCAGCACGTCAGTGAGGGTGTGGACGCGGTCGGCCAGCCGCTGTCTGTAGGCGGCGCAGTCCAGGCCGGTGTCGAGGAGGTAGGTGGCGACCTGGGACAGTGCCAGCGGCAGGTATCCCAGGTCGTCGGCGAGGCCAGCGAGCTGGTCGGTGGGCTCGTGGCGGTCGTGCACGACCAAGGCGGTGGTGAGGTAGGCGGTCGCCTCGTCCTCCGTGAATAGGCCCACCGGCACCAGTCGACGGCCACGACCGGTGAGAGCGGCGTCGCGGCGGCGCGTGGTGACGAGGGTGCGGCCGCAGGGGCTGGCAGGGGGCCACAAGTCGCGCAGGTCGGCGGGGTCCGCGAGGTCGTCCAGCACAACCAGCCAGCGGCGCTCGGTGCCGGGCTTGGGCTCCAGCCATGCCAGGAACGCGCGCGCGGCGGGCTCCGGGGTGGCGGGGTCGGCGCCGAGTATCTCGGCTGCGGCCTGGGCGTAGCCGGTGACGACCGCGTCGCGGGTGGCTGCGGTGACCCATACCAGCAGGTCCAGCTGCTCGGCCTGCCACAGGGTGCGAGCGTGGTGGGCGGCGAGCTGGGTTTTACCGACTCCGCCGAGGCCGGTCAGTACCTGGCCGAGGACCACGGTGCCCCCGCTGTCCACCGCGTGCTCCAGTTGCTGGGCGGTGGCTCGGTCCTGGAAGCAGTCGGCTTGCCGGGGCAGCACGCCGACCTGGTGCGGCCAGGCTATTGGGGGGCGCGGTGCGGCGTGAAAGTCGACCCTGTCGGCTTGCCCGACGGCGATGCTGTGATCGCTGGCGATGGCACTTCCCGGTACATGGGAGGAGCGAGGTGCCGGGTCGGGGAGTGGGCTGGGGCTGGCCGGTCCGCTCAGTGCTTGGGCGGATCCGGCGTCGGAGGGGGGCCAATGTGCGCACCCCCGTGGATGTCCCAGGCCGCGATCGAGCCTTTCTCGGCGCGGACGTTCACGTTCCTTCCCGCGGCCACCCCGCCCGGCCCGGCTGTCACTCGGATCTCTGGGACGTGCTTGGCCAGCAGACCACGCAGTTGGTCGGCTGCCTGGTCGCGCTCTCCCTCGTCCAAACTCTCCAGCATGGCCTCGATACGGGCCTGCCAGGAGGCCTCCTGACTGATCCGCGCCAGCTCTGCCTGGGCCGGGTCGGTGGTCTGCAGGGCTGTCGCGGTCTGGTCGAGACGTTCTAGTTCTGCCTGCTCTCGCTGGGCGTTGCCCCGCCCGAACCAGCGCGCTACTGCCTGCCGGAACCCGTTCCACGCATCCGTTCCCGCAGCCTGCACCACCGCAGTGCCGCCAGCCGCAGCCAGCGCCGCTAGCGCCTCCACCAGCATCTCCGGCCTCCTCACCTGGACACTTCTCTTAAACCGTAACGCCGCATGGGACGCCCCGCATGGGCGTCGCGGACAGTCGCCGTTGGGCGCCTTCGGCGCGAGATTCGCCAACGCGCGAGGAAGCCGGGCGCAAGTGCCGAGGCGCTTCCGAAACTCGGCAACACGCTTTTGTCGGTTGCGGTATCGGCGCCGACTCACAAACGCTGCTGCCTATCGACGACAATGCCACTCCGTGGAGGCGTCGCAGGCCCGCGTTGTGGGTTCCCTGCGTCTGCCATCCGCGCGCGCCACCCTGTGTCGCGGCTGACGGTCAGTAGGCAAGAAAGACCGAGACCTTCGCATTACGAGCTGTCCGGGCTTGTTCCTCAGCGATCCGGGGAAGTCCGCCAATGAGCTCACCTCGCAGGTCAGGTGACATGCCGGACGTCTGTGGACGAGTACAGACGATGCCGGATTAGCCAGCAATCGAGACTAGAACTGAGACTGGCCCCAGCCATCACCAGGGGGCAGACGGCGTGCCATCAGGATCGAGCCCATACGGCCACAGTCCATCTCCATCTGTCCCGGAACTCTTCCGCATACGGGCGAGTCGGTCCACAGCGGCACTGTTTCCGGCATTTGCAGCCTCCCTGGCGGTCAGCTCGGCTCCCTCCCGATCTCCGACCTTCTCCAGCAGTAAGCAGTGTGGAGCCGGGGCATCCTCGTTGCCGGCGTCTGCAGCCTGTCGCAGAAGCCGCTCAGCCCCCTTCAAATCTCCGGCCTCCTCCTGCATCCGCGCAAGAGAGGGCAGGGCGTGGGGATTGCCAGCCTGGACGGCTTGCTCAGCGACTTGTTTTGCCCCGATCCGATCGCCGGCCACGTAGCGCAGTTCGGCGATTAGAACCATGGCGAATATGTTGCCAGCGTCGGCGGCCTTCCGTAGGTGCTCCTCCCCGTCCCGCAGGATCTTCTCGGCGGCCCAGGGGTTCTCTACGAACTCCAGCGCTTCCTTAGTCGAGCGCAGTCCGACAATCGACTCCAAGACCTTGGTGTCGCCAGCATCGGCAGCCTGCCGAGCAAGCCGCTCGGCCCCTTCTCTATCCCCGGTGTGCTCCCGTACTTCAGCAAGCTTGGCTAGAACCTCAGTGTTGCCAGCGGCGGCAGCCTCTCCGGCAAGGCGCTCGGCCCCCTCTCTATCCCCCACCTCCTCCCGCAATACGGCGAGCTCGGCCAGAGCTACGGCGCTGCCAGCATCGGCAGCCTTTTGCCATAGCTGGTAGGACCAGAAGATGCGATGGCGCGCTTGGGCCGCTTCTGCGAGGCGAGAAAGGTCGGGCTGGGTGAGGTGGTCATGCGCGGCTTCCCAGAACGAGGTCGGAGGGCACATACGTTTCGCGATGTCGCGGCCGTGTTGTTCGAGGTAGTCCGTCAGCCGGTAAGCGGGCCCGAGCGCCGTGTTGCCCTGGGGGGTGAGGGGTTGAGTGGGGCGCGAGCGGATGCGGCGCAGAGGGGCGAGGTTGCCATGGACGGCCTGAGTGACCTCGGTGAGTGCCTGTTCCAGCCAGTTGTCGTCGAGGGTGTCGTATTCGTCGCTGGTCAGGTAGTCAGTGGCCGCGTGCTCAAGGAACGTCAGGGGCAAGTGGAGGCCGACGTCGAGACGGCGCGCGTCCATCGCCGCCCGCAGGAGGGCTCTGGCTGGCGGGGATGCGGTTTGGTAGCGGCGCACCAGTTCTGGCGCTCCCGCCAGGAACTGCGCCAAGCGCCCCTCACCCATGTGATCCAGAGCGTGCGCGAGCTGACGATCTCCCGCCATGGCAAGAGCCCTCGCGTCTGCGATTGCGGCCGTATCAAAGCTTTCAGGCAACGCGAGTTGCCGACCGGCCAGTAGCTCCCGCACGCGCGGGTACCGGTCTTCCACGTCCGGGCGGGGCAGTGCGGTGTAGGTGGTGGCGTACTCGGGCCACAAGGTACCTAGGACCAATACCGGACCCCGCGCCGGGTCAGTGAGGAGGGCATGCAGGGAAGCGGCAATGCGTTCGCCCAATCCGCCACCGGCGCCAAGATAGTGCTGGGTCTCGTTCAGCCACACCACAGTGCGCGGCCCTACGCGCTCGATGTCGGCCAGCACCGCTTCGGCCCGGGTGGGATCGAATGGATGCCATAGCCTCCAGCCGTGCTTGCCCAGCGGCTGTACGGCCTCCCAGCAGGCACGGGTCTTGCCCGTCGAGGACGAACCGACCAGCACCACCATCTGCGTGCATCCCTGCGTCGTGGCATCGACGATGGCAGACAGTTCCTCATCGTGCCTACGGGCCACATACGACGGCAGCGGGGAATGCCGCCCCCGCCCGATCGCACCACCCGGTCCTCGGCCGTATGCATCACGCTTTGGAACTTCGGCCGCGGGATGCACTTCCAGGTCATGTGGATCGCAGTCCGCGATCGGTCTTCCCAGTGCGCTGCCTGAACCGTGAGGCAGCCCACTTGCAGTGGCCAGCAAGTCCAGCAAGGGGCGGACTTCTAAGGGCTGTCCCGTAATCCCCGGCGGGCGCACGACGACAGCTACGGCACCTCGCCGCGTTGTCGGATCGCCCGAATACACCCAGTATGAGGACGACCCTCCGCCTTGCGATGCACCGCATCTGACGCCGCGCGCTGATCCACCGGGGATTACGGGACAGCCCTTAGGCGGAGGACACGCGCCAACGCGCCCACCGTCTGCGCAGTAGGCGAAGGCGCGGTGTTACTGAGTGCCTGGCTGACCGAAGTGCGGCCCAGGTTGGCACGACGCGCGAGTTCAGTCTGGTTCAACCCCAGCACGACCCGACTGGCCTCTAGTTGGGCGCGCAGTTCCGCCAGTGCGGCTGCCGGATCCTGGAAATGGCTCGTCCCCATGCTGCCCCCTGCGCTGAACCGCTGTTCGCCATCGTTCATCTTCGACCGCGCGAACCACGGCGAACACTGGATCCACAAGATTCGGCATTACGACAACACTCGCCGCACCTAGGGAAACTGACACCATGTCTGACCGAATCGCCCTGATCCTGCTTGCGTGCGTCTTGGCCTTCGTGGTCGCCGTCATCGTCGGGACGGGCGCTGGCTACCTAGCCCGCCGCGACCATGCCACCTATCCCACCGCGTTGGCTCGCGCCGCCGTAGCCTTCGCCGCGACCCTCAACCTCGCTGCCGCGCTCAGTACAACCCTGGTCGCACTTTCTCATCAGCCATGGCCGTCGAGGATCGTTCGAGTGCGTCAGCAGTGTGGCGCTTTACCTGCTTCCGCCCGTGTGGGTGCCACGGGGAAGGCGACCAGGAACCTTCGCATCGGACGAATCTGCCGGATCGCGCACCTGCATACCGAGGGACCGAGGGCAGCGACAGAAGTGCCGCTCCGGCGCGGGGCGTCACGAGGGCGGAAACCAGATGCAGTGGTCGGAATGGTGGCGGTTAGTTTGCCTGGGCTTCCGCCGCGATCTTGAGACCGAGCCGCGGACGACCCTCGCTGAGTCGATAAGGTGATCTACCGAGGGAACTGCAGAACACCGTGATCCTTCAGGGTAGAGCTATCCCATGCCATCAAAATGGAAGACCCCACTGTCCCCCCTTCTTGCGAACTTCGCGGCGCTGGTCACCGTTTCCGGACTTGCATTGTTCGCCTTCCTTTCATATTTTTACGAAAGGTTCTATCGATCATTCGGAATTTCGCCTGCGAGCGTAGGAATCGGTTATGCCGAGACGATGTCTCGGTCATGGGGGTTCATCGCTCTCGCGGTCCTCTACTGTCTAGCATTCGCATTGGTCCTTGCGCTATTTGCCTCGGTCCGCAAAGTATTGCGCCTGATCAGCCTAGAGAGTCTAGCGGCACAGCTAAGCAGATTTTCAAAGGGAAAGGAAAAGGGGGCGAGTGAACAGGGCCAACAGCAGAAGAAAAACGAAAGCCGGACGGAGGCGCAGGCGCAAGGCCGGAAGCGGGGGCAGCGGCGGAGGCGGACTCAGATCCAGGAGCGGAAGCGGGAGCAGAAAAGGGGACAGGAGCAGAGACAGGAGGAAGCCCAGAAGGAGGAGAAGGGGCAATGGTTAAAGCTCCTAAATAGTGTGGCGGAAGCATATTCTAGAATGCTTGTTGCGACATTGCTCTTCTATGGCATTACTTTCTTGGTGGGCATTCTATTTATTGCGCCGATCTTGATGACCGAGACGGTCGATAATCGAGTATGGAATGTTAAACACGGTGGAGGCGCGGGGCCCGTAACGCTGGGTCCATTTACGCTATTGGACGTCTCTGCGCATCCGGTTAAAAGAATCTACGTCACGAAGGATAGCGGGATTCCTGAAGATATTTCCAGGCGCCATCTCGTATATCTAGGCACAACAACTACCGGAGTCGCGATCGTTTATGACACCGAGTGTGCATGCACCACAATGCTCCCGTCGGTCAAGGTGGCTCTGGGCATGAATTGACGGCAACGCCTCCCGGACAAGAAACGTCCGCAGGCCTCGAACCGCCCTGCTCTCGCCGAGCCCGTTCCTCTGCGGTCAGACCGCACCCATCGGGATACCTCATGCTTCCGGCATAGCCGAGACGCCGTCGGAGCGTGGGAACCCCTCCTCAACAGCCCGGAACTCTGACGTGCGGCACCAAAGTAGAACCGGTGGAGTGCGAAATCACGCACAGAAGCCGGTTCGCCGATTTCGCGCCACTGAAGCCTATCGACCGTAGAGCAGACTTTCGCGAAAATGGTCGGCGTCAATAGCCGAGATCCTCAGTTAAATCCCGGCATCCATATTGGAAGGCGCAACGGACGGCCTTTACGTGCGGGGCGGGCCGTCTGCCCCCTGGTAAAGGCGTCCTCGGGCGCCTTCCAAGAGACGGACGCTCACAGGGCTCGCCACTGGGCGGCGGCCGGTGCGCGAGCGAAGCGAGCCCAAAAACCCGCGGCCGGAGGTCGCTCCTTCTTACCCGGCCGCATGGGAACTGAGGGTTGTTCCGTAAGAGGAACGGCCTGCGACGCGGGGTCCGACAGGAAGGGCTTTGCTCAAGCCGCGAACCGAAGCCTCACTGGAGCTGGCGTACGGTCAGCAAATCCGTGATCTGCTGGCCGTGCCGCCCGCTGCGCAAGCCACCCTGAAACCCGAGGCCCGCCATTCACTGCCGATCCCTCTCGGACGGTGCGAACATGCACAAATTCGTGCGCGAGGTAGTACCGCTGAAGCCCCACGTTCGTCGTCCAGGCATCCAGGCGAAGCCACCCTGCGCCCGCACGATGTGCACGGTCGCCGGCCCAGTCGAGCAGTCGGCCCCCGAGGTCCTGCCCCGCGTAGTCACGAGCAATGGTGAGCTTGTTGACGAACATCGACGGCTCGGTCAGTTCGTCCTCCGTCCACAGCCCCGCTTGGCGTCAGGAGTGAGCGTGATCGTGCCAGCGGTCGTGTGTCCGTCCCTGAGCATGAACACAGTGCCCGCCTCGATCGTGGCCAACAGCTTGTCGGCGGGATACGGACGACCCCACTGGTCAGACCCCAGATCGCGCAACCAGGCTGCCGCTTCCTCTCGAAAGGCAAGCAGTTTGGCCACATCGTGCGGTTCTGCAGGAGTGATGATCACGAGTTCTCGCTTCGGGCAGACAGGTCGCCGACCTCGTAGTTCATGCGGTTCAGGTCCCCTCGGAACGTCGTGATCGTGCACCGGATCGGACGGTCTGCCGAGTAGCCGGTACGCGTCCAGAGCATCACAGGCACGCCAGCTCCGATCTCCAGTAGCCGGGCTTCCTCCGGCGTGGGCATCCGAGCAGCGATCTCATCGAAGTACCCAACCTGCTCGATACCTCGCGATGCGAGATAGCGAGTCGTGCCCTCTTCGATGTCTCCCGGCTCGGCCAGTCGCGGAGACGCTTGGGAGTGATACATGATGCGCTGGAGGGCGTAGATGCCACCCAGGCGTACGTCGAGCTTGTCCTCGCCCAGGTTGGTCACTGCCGCGGTGTATCGATCGGTGATCTGACCTTCTTTAGCAAGCGCCCTGTCCTGACGGGCGTTGTCGTTCGCCTGGCGGTTCTGCACGTTCGAATACCACAGGCCAGCGACAGCCACGAATGAGGCGACGAGGACGGCAAGCACGCTCTAGGCTTGAGCCCTCCAAGAGGTCAAGGCCCCCACTGGGCAGTGGGGGTCTTGGTCGTTTCCGGGGCCGTCTCAGCCCTGTGGGTTCTGGTAGTCGGGCGGCGCCGCCCAGCCCAGCATCCACCCGAAGCGGCGGCTGAGGTGCAGCTCTGCCAGACGGAACACCGTGTAGTAGGCCATGGCGAACCCTGCTGTCATCAGCGACACCAGCTCGGGACCGTCCAGGTGCACGCCCAGGCGCAGCGCCTGGGTGATCAGCCAACCGGCGACGACCGGACCGAAGGTCCGCACCACCGACAGCAGATAGTTGTAAAGCACTCTCACTCCCTTGATTGGCGGGCGATCGCAGCGGTCGCCCAGAACATGGCCTCTTCGAGACGGAACATCGCCGCCTGCTTCTCCGCGCCGGCGGGCAGTTCCGCGTGCAGCATCAGCGCCAGCACCAGGCACCCGGACCGAATGTCCTCGTGGGCCTGGCGGCGCTCGGCGGTCTCGGCCGGATGGAACGTGAACCGCCGAATGACGTCTGCGGCATCCACCGGGTTCTCACTTACGGCCGTAGGCGAGGATGAAGAGGAACGCCCAGCCGTGCGGTCCGATCGCCACATCGTGCGGCTTGCCCTTGGCGCGGAACTGCGGGTGCGCATCGAAGAAGCGGCCCACACCGGCCTCTGTGCGCGGGCCGTACGTGTCCGACAGGTCCGCTTCCTTGATGGGCAGGAACCCGGCGGCGCGCAGTGCCTTCTGCAGCGGTTTCGCCGACGGGCTGCTCTTGCCGGGCGCGAGCCGGGCCGGGAACGCCGGCGGAACGTACGCGGGCTTGGACGGTTTCGGCTTGGGCGTCGATCCGGTTCCGCTGGACGAAGGCCCGGCCCAGGCACGGAGCGCGGCCTTGTCCGTGAAGTTGCCGACGTTCGTGTCGATCGGGGTGCTGGTGTACTGGTGGAAACGCCACGACGCCTTGATGCCGGGGTGCCCGGGCTTGCCGTTGTAATGGGCGATCCACAGGCCGTCACCCGCGAACGAGGTCGTGTCGCGGTTGGTCCAGAAGTCGTAGTTGCAGTAGAGGATCACCCGGTGACCGGGCGCCTTCTTCTGGACGTAGCGGATCCAGCCGTCCTTCTGGGCGCAACTCACCCCTGGGTCTTCCCAGTCGAGGGCGAGAATGTCGCCGGCGCGAAGTGTGATCTTCGACAGGAAGTAGTCGGCTTGCTTGGTTACGTCGCCAGGCCGGATGAAGTGGTAGAAGCCGGTGACCAGGCCGGCATCGCGGGCAGTCTTGCGCTCCGCGACCCACTTCGGATTCGTATAGGTGGTGCCCTCGGTGATCTTGATGAACGCGAAATCGAGTCCGCGAGTGCTGTAGTCGGTCGCCTGGTACGAGGCGACGTCGACTCCTCTTACTGTCATCGGGCGCGTACTGCCTTCTCCCCCGCGCCTGAATCGATGATGTCGTTCTTCGTCCTGCGGCCCGCCTCCTACGGGCTGGCACCGCGCGATGCCTGCCATAGCTGGAGTGCGTAGACCACTAGAGGGGCGACGAACGCGGAGATGATCAGGCGGCGGTTTGTGGTCTGATGAGCCTGGTCCTCTTCGCGCTGCCGCTGCGCGGCGGTGAGATCGCGCTCCAGGATCTCCAGACGCTGGAGCACGGTGCGCTGGTCGGCCCGATAGACGTCTTCTGTGACGACCTGGTCCAAGCGCCCGGCCAGCGCGGCGAGGTCGGCACGCAGGTCAACACGGAGTTGGGCGATCCCGCCGCGCTGGTCCTCACGCAACTGCGCCATGGCGCGGTGCAGTTCCCACAGGGTGGGCTCGGCACTCGGCGGCTGTGTCACCGCGCACTCCTTGGATAGGCGTGCCCCGCGCCGTCCATGAGTCTACGGGCATGCGAGGACGCGCCGTCAGGTTGCGACGGCTGCCGCGCAGTCAGGGCGTGACCGGCACGATGTCGGTGACCGCCTTGCCGCACTGTCCGCACACGGCGTTGTAGACCGGCGCCTCCGGGGTGGGGTACATGGGCACTCCGGTGAACGTCACCCCGCTCACAGGGCATGCATCGGTGTGGCAGGTGGCGGACACAAGAACGGGCTGCTCTTCGCCGGGCATGTCAGCCTCCAATCAGTAGGTAGTCGATAGCAGTCGGGGTCGTATTCGTTCGCGTCACCCAGAACGTGGCGGACACCGCGGTGACGCTTGAACAGCCGACCCCGAGAACCTGTGTTCCGGGGACGGTTGTGACCGCCGAGGCCAGGCCGCGAAAGGTTTTGCCTCGGATGTTGAGCCCGGTCACGGTCAGGGATGTCGGTGTGTTGGACGCCGAGGGCGTGATCGTGACGCGCCCCCAAAGGAAGTTCCTGGGCTTGAGCAACCCGCCCACGTCGACCACCATGTCCGAGTTACTGGGACCGCTGTCGCCGTCCCACTCCAGGGAGATGAACGGTGCGCCGTCTCCTGAGGCGAGCGGACTGTCCGCGCTGGCGAGAATGATGTGGGCCTGAGCCCCGGTGCCGATGGCGCCGGACTGGATATCCAAAGTGGCACCGGAAACCTGGGCCTGAATGCCGGTGGGGATGAGCTGGTCCACACCCGCAACACCGAAGATCAACTCCCCGGATTCCAGCCGTGCGAACCTCTGGCCATCGGCGGAGGTGGTCAGGAATCCGGCGCTGCCGTCGCCGAGGTCGGGCGCCATCAGCGCGGCCACTGAGCCGTCGCTGCGCACGGCCCGCACGACGGCACCGGTGATCGTCTGCCCGTCGATGGCACCGGCCTTGATGTTGCTCGCGGTGATGCCGCCGGACTCCACGACCTCGATGGCGAACATGTCCACCTCGACCGTGCCCGTACCGTTCTGGTAGTTGGCGTACATGAACGGCGTGAGGTAGCGGACGCTGGAGTGCAGTTGAGCGGGCGCATTGGCGTTTGCTGCCACTGTTCTGACCGGGCTGGTCGCGGTGCCCTTGATGTAGCCGGTGTACGTCACCCAGCCTGCGCCGGCGACCAACTGCTGACCGTCGGCAGACACATAGAACTGGCTGGACTTCGAGTTGGCGCCGGTGTTGTTGACGAAGGTCACGCCGTCGCCCGCCAGGCCCGCCACTCCTGCATACAGCGTCTGGTTCGTGCCGGGGGTCGAGTTGGCGACGGTCTGCCGTATTCGCAGACTGACCCGGTACGTCACCGCCGGGTCGAAGGGGATCTTCACGTCGGGCCGGTAGGCGCCCTGCACGTAGCCGACGCATCGCATGACGCTGCCGCCGGATTGCGCGTCCGCCACGGCGACTGTGGTCATCGTGCCGCCTGGATTCTGCCAAGCCGGCGCCGAGTCACCGAAGTCGTACCACTTCTGTCCGACTTGCCCGGCCAGACCGGCCGACAGGCGGTCAACGGAGATGGTCCCGGCCTTGATGCTGGTCGCATCCAGAGTGCCTGTGAGAATGGACCCGCCGTTGATCGTGGTGGTCTGCGGGATCTGCCCAGCGCCCATCTGAGTAGGCGGCAGGGTCACACCGGCCCCGATGGAGTCGGTCACCGTGCTGGCGCTGCCCGCCGTACTGGCGGAGGTGACCGTGCCATTGACGTTGGCGGCCGAGATCACCAGGTTCGTCGCGTCGATCTGCGTCGCCTTGATCTTCCCGACGGTGATCACAGTGGCGTCGATCGAGGAGATCACACCCGACGCTGCCGTGATCGTCCCGGCTGCCAGCTGGTCAGCGGTGACCGTATTGGCGACGAGCCGGTCACCGGTGAGGCTCAGTGCCTTGATCTGGGCGGCGGTGATGCTTGCGGCAACGAGCCGGTCGGCGTTGACCGTCCCGGCGGCAAGCACGAGGCCGTTGATCTCACCCGCAACCAGCTTCGGCGTGGTGACCGCGCCATCGGCCAGAACGGTACCGTCCACCGCCCCCGCCTCGATCTTGGCCCGCGTGACCGCCCCGTCGGCCAGCGACAGTTCGGTAATGACGCCGGCCAACACCTCCTGCGCGACCACCGGGGACGGACCGGCCGGACCCGCCGCAGCGGACGGTTCGGAGGCCTTACCGGACGTCGACACGCACACAAGGCGCACCCACACCGGACCGCCAGCAGGCACGGTCATCGTCTGGCCCTGCGCCGAGTAGAACGCGGCGAAAAGGGAGCCGCCATTGGGGAAGTCGGCGCCGGTGGAGAAGTGGACCTCCACACTGGCGAAGTCGGCCGGGGCCTGGCTGCCGTCGGTGAACTTCCCGTCCCAGGAGACGGCGACACCCCCACGGACGGAGGCGGTGGTGGGGGCGGTGGGAACAGGCGGAGTGGGTCCGTTGACGGCGGCCAGCGCCACTGTGCCGTCCGGCTGTATGCCGATGCTGCCGCGCAGCAGGCCGCCGTCGTCGTAGACGGCGATGGAGCCGTTCTCGATTGAGGAGTTCGCCAGGCGACTGGTACGCGACAGGTCACGCACCAGACGCTCCAGGTTCGCGATTCTCGCCGCGAGAACGGCGAGCGTGTCAGCCAAAGGGTTCAGCCTCCATAGGTGAAGGAGTCGGCGGGCGCGAGGCCCACCGTCATCCGTTCCTGCTGGTCCCCCTGCGCCGGCGTGAGTGTCCATCCGGTCACCCGCGCCCAACCGTCGTAGTCGGTCCACTCGTCGTGGACCTGCACCCACACGTCGTCGCCCACCTGGAACGAGCCGAAGCGGGCGGCGGGGTGGTCGATGATGTCGACCTGCTCGATCGAGCCGCGGTGCTGACGGGCGATCCGGCCCGCGCGGGCCTTCGCCGCAAGCTGGTCCTGCCCTTTGACGGTGGGCAGATCGAGCACGTCCTCCAGGCGCAGCCGCCCATCCCGTACGGCATCGGTGGCGCGCCGCCGGGCCTGCCCCTCCCCCGATCCGAGAGCGACTACGACTTGCGCGTACCTGTCGCCGTCGTAGGTGACCGGTATCAGGTCGGCGATGTTCACGCCGCTGGTGACCGACACGTCCGTGCGGCGTGCGCCCAGGCGGGGCCAGCCGAGACGGATGCGCCGCTCGGGTTGTCCGCCCACCCAGGCCACCTGCTCGGTCCACTCCGGCCCACCGAACACGCCGACCGCGTCGGCGACGATGTCGGCCAGCGCGCGGGACTCCCACCAGGTGGACGCGTACGGCTCCTCCGGGGTGCCGATCGTCGCCTTGGAGGCGGTGGAGTCGACGACCACACCCAGGTTGCCGTCCGGCTGCGCCTGGCAGTACGCCCATACGTCCCCGATCACCTTGCACGGGTCGCCGTACGTGTAGGGGCCGCGGCCGTCGAGGTTGCCGTGCAGGTCGTAGCGTTTGTTCAGGTAGGAGCCAAACCCGGCGGCCTCGATCGGGTACTTGCCGCCCTCCGGCTCGGCCCGCCAGATCAGGCCGCCCCACATCAGCTTGGAGTCCCGTTCGGCGAAGATCAGCGTGTTGCCGGGGTCGACCATGCTGTCCAGGACATGCGCCAGATGCGGCTCCAGAGTGGCCTGCAGCCCCCCGGGCCCGTTCAGCTCCGGGCCGTAGGTGACGCCGGTCAGCGGCAGATCCCAGGCCAGGACGCTCCCGCTGACTGCATCGCAGGTCAGGTAGCGGTAGGAGTGCACCGTCAGATCACGCCCTCTTCGAACTCCACGTCCGTGATGAGGGAGGTGCCGCCGTCCACGCCGAGGTTCCCGGTCTCGGCCTTGGACATGAAGGTCTGCAGATACAAGACCTGGATGGTGCCGCGCATCGCGGCAGGAATGGTCAGGCTGTCGGCGAGCACGACGGTGTTACGGCGGGTGTTGGCGCCCTGGTCGTCGTCGATGATCGTGTCCTGGCCCTGCGTGGTCCCGAACACCTGCTGCATGTGGGCGAAGACGTCGGCGCTGTCCAGACGCAGTCCGGCGATGGTGGTCACGATCTTCGCGGTGACCGCCCACGGCGGCACGTCGATGGTCCAGTGAGCCGCCACCGGCCAGGTGTGCCAGTGATTGTCCTGGTACACGAGCCGGTTCAGCGTTGTGCCGGGGAAAGCAGTCTGCAGCTTCCGGGTTCGGCGGGGGTTGGCGATCGTCCTCAGGTCCGTGACCATCGTGTTGGTGACGGTGGCGCAGTTCGGGGGAAGCGTGATCCGCGCGAGCGGAATCGCGGTCATCCCCGCCGGCGGCTGGGTTGCCGCCGCCGACACGTTGGAGACGACAGAGAAAAAGCCGATGTCGTCCTTGGCCGGGTCCAGGCTGCCCTCGTACTCGGGGTCCAGGACCCGCAGCACCACCATGTCGGTGCGGCCCTGCGCCCCGGTCGGGGCGATGTTCACCGGCGCCGTTCCCACGTTGTACTGGGTGTAGGAGCCCTGCCCCCAGGAGGCACCGCGCACCACCCCGGAGCCGTCGCCGACCTGGACCCCGGCACCCGGGGTCGTCTGCTGAGTGACTTTCAGGTCGTTGTACTCGGTCACGCCCTGCGACCCGCGCGACAGGTCGCGGATCATCATGCGCATGGTGCGGGCGGGATGCTTGCCGCCGTTGACCATCATCGGGGGCTGAATCAGCGTCATCTCGGTGTCCTCACAGGGCGGTGTAGGCGTCGCGCCACGACAGGGTCAGGCGGCAGGTGTTCGTGTAATCGGTGGCGGTCCACCGGATCTCGCTCGTCCTCGGCGGGATCTGGAACAGGTCCAGACGGGACCCCGAAGTCAGCGCCGGCGCCGCGTTACCGGACCTGTTACGCAGCACCCAGCGGGTCCCGGGCCGGGTGTCGATGTCGATCCGCTCCCCCGCGACGAGGCTCGTCTGCAACTGCAGGTAGCGGCCGGTCCCCACCACCCACACCTTGGGATTAGTGACCGGCCCGTCGATGCGCAGCTGTGGCCACGCGGCCACGTCACCACCGTTGGTCACCCAGCCGGGCCGCTCCGACGGATCAGAAACCCCGGTGGTGATCGGGGCCTCCACGGGGGCCGTGAACCCCTGCGAGTCGTTCGAGATGTCCAGCGGCAGCACCAGGCGCTGCGCGGCGTCGGCATGCCAGCGCGGATCCGTCGCCGCGAACTCCAGCGTGAGCGGAATCCACCCATACAGGGCCTGCGACATCGACACGGCCTCCACCCGCCGCCACCTGCCGTACAGGCGCTTCACGTCCCGGCCAGGCCACTTGGCCCGCAGCACGGCCAGCGACCCCGCCGTCTTGCGGATGCTGTCGGCTCCGGTGACCTGCTGCAGCTGGGCAAGGAGATCGAGGGCCGCGCCCGGATCGTCAGGAGTGCGGATACCTGCCTCGATCGACACCGTGCGCGAGCCAAACAGGTCCACTCCCGGAAACCCGCCGTCGTCGCTGGGATTGTCGACGTCGGCGGTGCGCCGGTCGGGAGCACCCAGGCCGGTGACCTCCCCGACCGGCAGCAGCGTGCCCGTTCCGATCACCAGTCCGCCGACATCAAGCTGGTAGTCGCCGAGAGCCGTCACACCTTGCCTCCTCGCTGCGCGGCCCGAAGACGGCGCATCACCTCCGCGCCCATCTCCTGTGCCGCCCCGCGACCGTCCGTACCGGCGGTGACCGTCACCGGCATGTGGCCGATGAGTGGCCTGCTCATCTCCTTCACCACCACGACCTGCACCCCGCCGGACGGATGGGCGTCCACACGCGTGGGCCCGGTCACCCCCTGAGCAGTCAGCGTGTAGCCGAAGCGGTGGGCGACGTCCTCGAGTACCTGCGTCGCCGGCTGCCGCCAGTTCTGCCCGAGCGGGATGTACGCCTCGCCGCCGGTGGAGGGCTCGGCGAACCGCACCAGGCCGTTGCTCGTCGCGTACAGGCCAGGCGTCAGCACGCCACCCGACGCGTACGAGAGACCCTTGTTGGCTCGCCCCAGGTCGGCAAGCAGTCGGCCGGCCCGAGAACCGAGGGCTTTCTGCAGCTGGGACTTGCCCGCGTTGGCGACCTCGATGATCCGGTCCTCGCCAAGCTTGGTGGCGTCGGCGACCTGGTGGATGCCCGTCTTGTTCGTCTTGACCGCGGCAATGATCGTCAGCAGGTCGGCCAGGTCCTCGTCGGACAGCGTCGCCGACGCGGCCTTCGACGCTTTGTCGGCCTTCGCGGCGCCCTTCTTGCTCTTGACGGCCTGCGCCGCAAGGTCCTGCGCGGCCTGGTCGCCCTGCGCGGCCAGTCTGGCCGCCAGGTCCCCATAGCCCTCGGCCGCCAGCTTGGCCAGGTTCTTCTGGAACTCGGACGTCTGCTTCGTCGCCCCGCCGAGCTGGCTGGTGTAGTCGGACAGGGAGGCTTTCGCTGCCTCGGCCAGCTTCTTCAAGTCGGCCGACATGCTCTTGAGGTACTTCGAGCTGCCGGTGGCCATCTTGTGCGTCAGGCTGATGCCCTCGGAGCCCATCGCCTCCAGCGCATCGGCGACGTCCTGGCCGGCGCGGCGGGCAACCGTCGCCAGGTCCTTACGCCACCGCTGCGCCTCCACCACCGACTTGTGCAGGTTCTTCGAGAACTTGCCCAGATCGAGGGCGGTGCCGTTCTTGTTCATCGAGTCCGACGCGATGGACGACAGGGAGATCACGCCGTCCATGCCGCCCGCTGGCGTGTACGACCAGTTCGAGAGGCCGCCGTCGGCGTGGTACTGGACGGTCGCCCCGAACCGGTGCGCCACCTGGTCGAGGATCTCCTTGGAACGGGCCCGCTTGGACGCGGCCAGGGGGATGTACGCCTCCCCGCCGGTCTCCGGCTCGGCCCACACCCGCCACGCTCCCCGCGGGGCGACCTGCGCCACATGCCGTTCTCGCAGGCCGCCGCCAGCGTAGAACGACAGCATGGAGCCATCGGCCTGTGGCATCGGCTTGTTGGCGAGGGGCCCGGCCCCAATACGCGGGATCACGGTCACTGACACCGGCGCTGGCGGGTCCACGCTGACGGAGATGTTCTTGGTGCCGGGGATCTCCCGCACGCTCGCGCCGATCGCATCCAACTGCGCCTGGACGGCTGCCATGTCCCCGGACAGCAGAGCGGAGGTCAGGGCTGAGGCGGCTGCAGTGCCTTTCGTCTTGGCGACCTGCTGGATCAGATCCAGCATCGCCGACCACTCGCCCTTGGCTTTGCCGCCCGCCGTGTGGAACGCGGACACAACGCTCTGCAGGTCCTTCTCGCTGATCGGCGGGTCCGCCCCCCAGATGGCTCGGATCTGGTCCATGGCGGTGGTCACGTCCCCGGACAGCAGGGCTTGTTGCAGTGCGGTCGCCGCGTCAGCGCCCTTCTCGGCGGCCACCTGTGCCAGCAGGCTCATGCCGCGCCGCAGCTGCGTCCGGGCGGCCGTGCTGCCCGCTTTCACGGCGCGGCTCATGTCGGAGACGGCCATCGCCTGCATGACTCGCCCGAACTTGCGGGCGTCGTTGGTCTCGGCGGCGTCGGCGAACTGCTTGGCGATCTTCTTGCCGTAGCGGGCTGCGATCGCGGGCAACTGTGCTAGTCCCGCCTGGAACGCGGGCTGCGCGCGGGACGCCGCCTCGGTGATGATCGATTCCAGCTCGTCGGCGACCTTCGTCTTGCCCTTGCTGAGCTGCTTCACGAGCTCGTCGAGGATCGGCGCCGACGACACGCCGAGCTTGGCGAAGTGGTCAGTGAGGTCGCCGTACCCGGCCACGGCCAGCTTGCTGAGGTTGCCCTGGAAACTGCGCTGCGCCTTCAACTGGCCGCGCAGCTCTCTTAGATAGTCCTGCAGCGTCGCGGTGGCGTTCTTGTTGGACTTGGCCACCTTGTCCTGCGCCGCCTGCCATGCCTTAGCCGGGTCGACGATGGAGCCGAGGGCCTGCGCCATCGCCTTCATCTCATCGGTGTATTGCGGCAGCCCGTCCTTGCCAGTGGGCACCAAAGCGTCGAGTGTCCATGCCTTCGCCGCGCCGCCCTTCGCCTGCTGCACCTTGGCGTTGACGATCTCCATCGCGGCAGCGAGTTCGGCCTCCTTCTTCACCGCGCCGGACCAGATGCGGTGCTGCTTGTCGAGGGCGTCCATCGCGCCTCGGCCCTCGGAGGTCAGGGTCGTGCTCACCTGACCCGACACGTCCACCGTGGAGAAGGAAGCGTTCCGCCAGATCTCCTTCTTCAGATCTGCAAGCTTCCGGCCGCCGGAGGTGATGGCGTCCAAGGCGGAAGCCATGTCGATGCCAGCCTTCTTGAGCTTTGTGGCATCGTCGGAGCTGGTCAGCGACTCGGTCAGGGCCCGCAGACCCGCTCCTTGATCCCCCTCCTCCCTCTCGCTGCGCAGAGCCTGCACGAGGTCGTCGGTTGCCGCCTTGGCCTGTTCCTTGGAAGCGGAGTAGGCCGAGTAGGCGAGCACACCCACCGCCAGCAGCGCCGTCAGACCCGACACCGCCAGGCCCGCGCCCTTGAGGACCGCCGGCATGACCGCGCCGCCTGCCGAAGCTTCAGCCTGAGCGAGCCGGAATGTCTGCCACTGCGCCGTGATTCGCGTGATCATGGCCAGGGCGAGCGCCCCGGACGCCGATATCACCAACAGGCCAGCGCCGACCGACTTCAGCGGGCCCGGCGCGTCTGCGATCGTGCCAGCGAACACCGACAGGGCGTTGCCGACGCTCTGCAGTACCGGCAGCAGTGCCCGCCCGAGGTCGATACCCAGAGCCTTGCTGCGGTTGACGAACATCTGCCACTGGCCAGCGGTGGTGTTGATCTGCATCTCGAACGCCTTGTGCGCGGCCCCGGCCCGCTCCACCTCGTTGGCGATGGCCTGGTAGGTGTCGGCGTAGTTCTTGCCGTCGTTGGCGGCCAGGGCCAGCATCGCGCGGGAGGCCCGCACATCGTGGAACAAGGTGGTGATTGCCTCAGCGGAGCCGTGCGTGGCCTTGGCCACCTTGTTCACAACGACGTACAGGCCGTCCTGCTGCACCGCCGAGGCCGCCGACTCGTAGCCGAGCTTGCGCATCAAGTCGCTCAGTTCTCGGGTCGGCTGCATCAGCCTGGTCATCAGCATGTTCAGGCCGGTCGCCGACTCCGCCGCAGGAACGCCCGCGAGGGTCACCGCGGCGTACGCGGAGGCCAGGTCCTCGAACCTGATGCCGGCAGCAGCAGCCATCGGCACGATGTCGCCCAGGTGCAGCGCCAACTCCTCGAAGCTGATGACGCCCTTGTTGACGGTCTGGAACATCACGTCCATGACGCCGCTGGCATCCGCGGCTGTCAGTCCGTACGCCTTCAGCACACCCAGCAGGGCCCGCGCAGAGATCTCCGTTGTCGTCAGGCCCGCGCTGGCACCCTTCGCGGCCACCCCGAGGATCGTCATCGCGTCCGAGCCGTCGAAACCCGTCGAGACGACCTGGTACAGGCCCTCGGCGAGCTGGTTCGCGGACTGCGTCATGTCCTTCGACAGATCCACGATCTTGTCGGTGAACCCGCTGACCGTCGTCGCGTTGATCTGCTGGGAAATCGTCATGACGTTCGCCATGTGCTTCTCCAGCGCCACGGCCCCCACTACCCCCGCGCCGAGGACCGCCGACAGCACCAGTCCGGTGCGCAGGTAGCCGCCGACCCGGGCCTGCGTGGCCGCGCGGGTCTCCGCGAGCGCGGCGGCCTCCGCCTGGCGCACGGCAGCAGCGTTGGCCGCAGCGCGCGCCGACGCGGCAGCCTCCGCCTCGTTGCGGGCGGCCAGCGTCTGCAAGGCCCGAGCATCTGCCGCCTGCCGGGCCTGCGTCGCCCGCGTCGATACCCCGGCTGCGCGGGCGGCAGCGGCCTGCGCGGCGACCGCCCGTTCCTCCTGCACGGTCTGCGCCTGCGCGGCCCGTGTCGCCGCCGCGGCCGCGGCGTTCGCGGTGGCCTGTGCCGCGACCGCGCCCCGCCCGGTTGCGGCCTGGGCGCGGGCCGCCATGGTCTGTGCGACCGCTTGAGCGCGCAGCGTTCGCCCGCCGGCCGCGACCGCCGCGGCCCGCTCTCTCTCCGCCTTCGCGGCGAGGTTCGCGGACAAGGCTTGGGCGCGGCCGGATCGTTCGGCGGCTGCGGCGGCAGCCCTTTGCGCGGCCGCGGTGCGTTCCAGGGCTGCGGTGACACGCGCCTGGCCCAGGACTGCGTCAGCCGACGCGGACGCCTGCAGCCGGGCCAGTCGCTGCGTGGCCGACCCGGTCTCCATCAGCGTCTGGTTGACCTGCTGCAGCTGCCCGTCGAACTGGCGCAGCTGCGTCGCGGACTGCCTCAGACCGCCCGTCAGCCCGCCCGTCTGCGCCTGCAGATTGACGTACAGGTTGTAGGCGCTGCCGCTCACCTACTGCTCCCGCCTGGGCTTGAGCCCGATCTTGACCCCGCGTCCTTCCGGACCGTCCGGTACCTGCTCCCGCTCCATCGCCAGCAGCTCACACCCCGGACACGTGCTCGCATCGGCGACGTAGGCGAACCGGTCCCCGCCCAGTTCCGGCTGCCACTCACCCGCCCTGGTGCCGCACCCGGAGCACACCGCCCGCGTGTATACGAGCCACGCCAGCGCCTTCGACCGGTCCAGCGCCGTCCAACGCCCATCACCGGCCCCCGTGAACTGGCTGTGCGGCATTCCATAGGTGTGGCACAGCTCCATCTCCGCCCGGAAGCCCGGTTCGGAGATCAGCCTTTTCCCAGGTCCACGCGCAGCGTCTGGTTGACGAGCATGACTGCGGTGAACAGGGCTTTCGCTTCCGCATCCACCCACGTGTCCAGCAGCTCCTGAGCGTCGGCACCGCTCATGCCCTCCACCTCTTCGCCTGCCTCGTCGCGTTCGACGTGGCAGGCGAAGATCGCGGCGGCCGGGAAGGTCTCGACGTTGTATTCCATGCCCTGGTCGGCCTGTGCCTCGCTCGGCGCGTGCTCACGCAGCAGCTGCTCCCACACAGGCCGGGGCAATGCCCGGAAGGTCAGAGTCAGCGTCGCCTCCGCCAGTGCCTCCTGCGCCTGGTCCAGGGACCCGTCAGCGGCGAGTACTTGCGGGCTGGAGGCCACCCATGCGTCGCGCTGGTCCTCGCAGATACCCTGCTCAGCGCACTCGGTGATCGCCGCGGCGCGAGCTTTCGCGAGCGCCATCGCCGCATCAGTGACAGCCGTCTTCACCTCTTCGTCGTCACAGAACGACAGAGTGCGCTCGGGCAGCTTCCGGGCCCGCAGCCGGGCCATCTTCGCGGCCCAGTGCGCGTCCTTAGAGACAGCGACGGCCGGCGGTACGACAGTAGTCATGCAGCATCCCCAGGTCAGTTGGAAGCCGGAACGGCGGCGTCGAGCGTCGGCGTCCCGGAGATGGCGAAGGTGGCGGTGAACTTCGCCGGGTCCGAGCCCGTCGAGTAGGCGGGGGCGCGGCCCGCGACGCGCACGGGGAAGATGTCCATGGACTTGCTCGCCGGGATGTCGCCCTTGCGCAGGATGACAACGAAGCCCTCGGCGCCCTTCGACAGAAGGGTCTCGATGGTCTCCGCCGCCTGGTCCTCGTAGAAGGTGAGGCTGGAAGAGTCGGCCTTGTCCTCGCCCGGGATGTTCGTGGTGAGGGTCGAGCCCATGTCAGGGGTGTCGATCGGGGAGTTGGCCAGCGACCATCCGGCGATGTCGGCGATCACACCTGACAGGTCAGTGGAGTTGGTGCCCGTCAGCTCGGGGCGGATCGGCACGTTCGTAGCGGCGGCGATCGTCTTCAGGAAGTAGATCTTCGTGATGCCGCGGCGCATGAACCGCTGCTGGGTGGTACCCAAGGGGATTCTCGCTCTCCGGGGACCCCGGCCCCGGATGCACGGAGGCCCGTCCCCAACAGGTCGCAGATGCGAGCCAGGGGGTCAGCCCGTGCCGTGTGGCCGGACGTCCGCGAGAGGGCCTCCGCGGTGAGGTGTGATCCGATCAGCTGTTCGGTGTCGAGACCGTCAGGACGAATCGCTGCACGTAAGTGTAGGTGGAGCTGACGACACTGGTCCCGTCCTCGCGGTCCAGCTCCCGGCCGATGACCGTCGCACCCACGACGCTGATCGGGTTAAGGAACAGTCCGCTGCCGGGCACCCGCGCCAAGAACGCCTGGCGCACCTTGTCGGCATGCAGTGACGCCTGCTCGGCGGTTGTGCCTACCGATGACACCTGCAGCAGCACTCGGGCGTCCGCGTCGGAGTCCCCGAGCGACGGGCCGATGCCGGAGGTCTGCCCCAGCTCGTACAGCACGCTGTACGGGATGGTGTTCCCCGTCGGCTGCGACGTCGATGTGGGTGCAGTCCCATACCCGCACGAGCGGGCGGTGGCCGTCTGCAGCATCGTCTGCACGGCGAGCGCCACCTGACGCCCCGACACGCTCATCTAATGATCCTCCTCACTGCCCGTCGGCGATCTGGCCGAGGGCCTCAACGAACAGGGGCCGCACCGTCTCCACGGCCGGGCCGACGTGAGGGTAAGGCGGCTGGTCGTATCTGCGGCCCAGACTGTCCGGCCCGATGAATCCGTACTCCAGGCGGCGCGCCTGCGGCTTGTTGGTGCCAACGACCCCGGTCACCACGTCGCCGCTCACGTGCACCTCGTGCGTCCACGACCGCCGGTAGTCACCCGTGATCACGTTCGGACCCGGCCTACCGCTCGCGTTCGCCTTGATCTGGGTCTCCAGCAGCATCGCGTAGTGCCGCACCACTGACACCGTCTGTGGCAGCACCAGTTCGGCACGCCCCTGCAGGGCTGCGGCGACCTGAGCGGCGTTGCTGTAGGCGCCCGCGCCGGGACGGGCGCCGAAGTGCGGGCTACTGGGGGACGGCATCGGTCACCTCCGGCTGCCACTTGCCCGACGCCCACTCCTGCAGGAGAAGCAGCATGGCCCGGGTCAGCTCGTTGGGTCCGCCGTCCATGAGGTCGTGTCGGGACAGCACGTGCCGCTCAAGCTCCCCCGCATCGATCGCCGAAAGGAAGCCTGCTGCGGCAGGGCCCGGATCAGGGAGCACACCAACGACGACACGGGCCAGTCCGTCGAACTCGTCCTTGACGAGCGGTGACAGGGACAGCAGCAGCTCCGCCGGCTCCCCGGCGTACTGGCGAAGCTGGTAGCCGTTGACCTTGGAGGAGATATCGCGGCCGTCGAGAGCCACCGTGCTGGCGGCCCGGTCGGCGGTGATCCGCACCTGACGCAGCTGATCATCCATACCGATCAGCCTACGGACCGCCGCGGACAGCCCCTTCAGATCGCGGACGGGGCGAAGGTGATCCGCTCCGTGAGCCGGGTGGTGCGGCAGATCTCCACCGTGGACGCCTCGGTGGCGTCCTCGGCCAGCCAGGTGCGTCCCGTCCGGCCATCCGCACCCTCAGTGATGACCTCCACCAGGTCGCCGGGCATGGCCACTGGCGTCGCAGTCGGAGTCACCAGCCGATACCAGGCTGCGCCCTCTGACAGCCAGTCAAAGCCGAGGATTTGAGCAACCACGATCTGCCCGTGCGACGACAGCACCGCACCGGCCCCTTCGTACACGACACTCGTCGGAGTCTCGCCGGGCTCCCCCGAATCCGGGTCGAGGACGGGCTGACCGGCCGTACGGGAGATCCGCACCGTGTCCGTCAGCAGCGCCTCAAGGTCGTTGCGTGCCTGCTCAATATCCACTGCTCACGCTCCCGTCGTCTGCGTGGACTCGTCCAGCCACGTCGTACGGACGATCGCGAGGGAGTTCGCGTCGGAGATGTCCAGGACCCGCCACGTCCGGTTGAGCAGGCCAGGGTCCTGAGTGGCGACGGTGACCCGTACATGGTCGTCCCGTGAGGCGAGCGGCGCGTCCAGCGGAGTCAGCAGACGGTAGCGGTTGCGGGTGTCGTCGGCGTACGCCTGCCCTTCCAGGGACAGGACCAGACCGGGGCCGCCTTGGGAAAAGACCGCCCCGGTGTCCTGATAGAGGATCGTGTCTGGGCCGGGCTCGTAGACGCCAGTGTCCGGGTTCAGGATTTGCGGTCCCGGACGGAAGATCTCAACCGTGTCCACAAGGATGCGCGTCTCGACGATGGTGGCGACGGCCGCAAGCGTTAGCCCCTCTGAGGGCGGCGGAGTGCTCATACGTTCGAGCGTAGAGAGGGTCGCGGACAGCCCCCGTTATGGCGGGTTCGGTGTCCCCTGCCACTGATCCTTGACCGGTTGTCACTGAAGATGGCCCCACTGTGCCGTTCCCCTTGATCGCCCTGGTCACGGTGGTTCCGCTCTCTTCGTCGGCGCCCGGTCGGACGCCCCCGACCTCCCGGCCGAAGGCTTGGTCGTTCCCGTGCCCCTTCGTCCTTGCCGCTTGCCAGGGTTGAGTAGGCGTACTCGTGCGGGGAGGACCGGCGCACCGTGACTGTTACGCCGGAGTGTCCGGCGTTCGCGCCGGGGGGCTTCATGGGTGTCTTGGGCATGGTGGCGGCGATAGCAGTATGGCGGCAGTCCCTCCGGTCGGAGCAAGGGCTCGGCCTTGGTATGGGATGCCTCCTGGAGGGCGGAGTGGTTCTCACGCTCCCCGTGTGCACGTGGGTGCTCGTCATCACCCTCAGCGGGGCGAATCTCGGGCTCGACGTTCCGAGGCGCCAGACCGGCAGTAGCCGACCGGCCAAAGTTCAGTGGCAAACGGTCGAGGATCAATGAGCCCTTTCCAACCTCAGGTTGAGGCATGGTGAAGGACGACGACGGCCTTCACGATGTTGGTGATCCGGTTGGTGCTGCAGCGGAGCTTGCGT